>UQXC01000001.1 GCA_900544995.1 uncultured Collinsella sp.
ATAGACCTCGAAAGGCCGGGGGCCACCGGCGGGCCCCCCGCCGTTGCTGTAAACACAACATATTGTGTTTTCGAACATGTGCTTGGGGGTGTTTTGCGATATATGGTGGGTGGAGTGGTGGGGCGGGGTGGGGGAAGGGGTGGGGAAAGGTGTTGAAAAATGGGGCGGTTCCCCATATTATTAATGACGTCGACAGGCGGGGTGGTTCCCCGCGTACGTGCCATCTGAGTAACCGAGGGGAGGGCGCACATGGGAATGACTGGTGCATACGAGCGCAATCTCGATGCAAAAGGTCGTCTATCCCTGCCTGCACCCCTTCGCGAGGAGCTTGGAGAGCACGTTCGCGTGTTTAAAGCCCTGGATGTCGATGCTCTGTACGTGTTCTCTGCCGAGGCCTTCGATAAGTGGGTCGAAGGACTCTTCGCGGGTCGTGAGGGCCACGAGGGTTTTAACCCGCGTGACATCAACGACCAGAAGCTCATGAGGGCGATCAACAAGCGCACCACGTCGATGGATGTGGACAGCGCGGGTCGTATCGGTCTTTCTGAGTCTCTCCGCAAGCAGGCGAACCTCGACCGCGAGGTCACGGTTGTGGGCAACTACGACCACCTTGAGGTTTGGGACCGCGCTACGGCCGATGAGGACGATGATGACGAGGCCCTGCTGGACCTCTTCTTCTCGTAAGGGCAAGGCACGAGTAGCGGATGGAGCGTGGGATCTTGACACAAGAATATCGGCATGAACCTGTCATGCTCGGCGAAGTGCTTGAGTCGCTGCAGCTAAAGAGCGGCTCCGTCGTCTGCGACTGCACCCTTGGCGGTGCCGGCCATTCGGTAAAGATGGCCGCGCAGGTGGGGAAAACCGGCCTTTTGCTCGGCGTCGATCAGGACGACATGGCCCTCGAGGCCGCTGGCGCCCGTCTGGACCGCGAGGTTCCCGGCGTTCCGCACCAGCTGCTGAAGGGCAACTTCGGCGACTTGGACGAGCTGCTTTGCTCGGCCGAGGTGCCTGGGGTCGATGGCTTCCTGTTCGATTTGGGCGTTTCGTCACCGCAACTCGATATCCCTGGCAGGGGCTTTTCGTATAACGAGGATGCCCCATTGGACATGCGGATGGATCCGGGTAATAACACCTTAAACGCAGCTGAGGTCATCAACACCTACAACGAACACGACCTCGCCCGGATTCTACGCGTCTACGGCGAAGAGAAGTTCGCCTCGCAGATCGCGCGCGAGATCGTGCGCCGCCGCGAGCAAGAACCGATCGAAACCACCGGCCAATTTGTCGAGATCATCAAGGCGGGTATCCCGGCTGCCGCTCGTCGGCATGGCGGACACCCGGCCAAGAAAAGTTTCCAGGCCATTCGCATCGAGGTCAATCACGAGCTCGATGTGCTCGAGAGAGGGCTTGATGCCGCCACCAGGTGGCTCAACCCGGGCGGGCGTATTTGCGTCATCTCGTATCACTCGCTCGAGGACCGTATCGTAAAGAACCACTTTAAGGAGATGAGCCAGGGGTGCACGTGTCCGCCGGAGATTCCGGTGTGCGTGTGCGGCAACGTGCCGATACTCAAGGTCATCACTCGCAAACCCTTGGTTGCCCAGCCTGATGAGGTTGAGCGCAACCCTCGGGCGAGATCAGCCAAAATCCGCGTGGCGCAGCGTCTGTAGGCGCGACCGCGCGATATTGGACCTCCCGCTCGCACCATAAACGAAGCTTAAACACACTACCAACGTACTCGGGATGGGAGGCGGCATATCATGGGCTACAACACTTCAAGCGCAGCACTCGCCTATGATATGAACGCCATGCCCGCCTATCGTGAGACGCCGCAGGCCCCCGTTGCTCCCCGTGAGCAGCGCACGCCGCGCTTTGATGTCTACACGGGCGCGGGCCGTCAGGCAAACCAGGCGGTAAGCCCGGTTTTCATGAGCGTTCTTAAAACGTTTTGCATCATTGCGGCTATCTTCATGACGATTGGCGTCGCCCGCGTGGCGCTCGCCGGCGTTACGGCCCAGGTGCTCAACAGCAACGCCGAGCTTACCAACACGCTCGAAAAGGCGACCGATGAGAGCTCCGACCTGGAGGTCATGCATTCGGTCTATGGCGCCGACACGCGCATTCGCGACCTTGCGGGCGCTTATGGCATGGTGGAGCCCAGCGAGAGCGTTACACTTGACTTTTCGCAGGATGCAGCCGCGGGCGCCAACGCGACCGCGACCGCTCAGTAGCAAGACGGTAGCTGAGTATGACAAATGACTATCGCCGCGGTTCCGATGGGGGCCGCGGTTCTGGACGTCCCTCGTCGCGGGGACGTTCTGGTTATCAAGGAACGGGTCGGCAATCTTACAACGCCGGGCAGTCCCGTGGCAACGACCCGGCGTCGCGACTTCGCGGCTCGGGCGGCCCTCAAGTGCATAACACCAGGTCGCGCAAGAGTTCGTCGACCGAATGGCTCACAGGCGCGCCTCTGCCTCGCCGCAAAGCCGTCATGGGATTCATTGGGCTTGGCTTGGGCTTGGGCGTCTTTCGCCTTGCCGACTATCAAATTGTCGAAGCCGATAAACTGCGCGAGCGTGCCGATGCGCGCCGCCTGCTTGCGCAGACCCTCTATGCCAAACGCGGCACCATCTACGACCGCAACGGTAACGTGCTGGCGTCGTCGGTCGAATGTCGCAACATCGCCGTGAACCCGCAGCTTGTCGAGGATGTTGACAAGACGGTGTCGGCGCTGGTCAAGGCAACTGGAATCGATAAAAAGACCTGCCGCAAGCTCGTCGAGTCCGATGGCACCTGGGTGTATATCAAGCGCCAAGTGGACGAAGACGATGCTGCGGTGCTGGAGAAGAAGAACCTGCCCGGCGTGCTTTTTGAGCAGGCCATGAAGCGCGTATATCCATACGGCAATCTGGCATCGCAGGTGCTGGGTGTAGTGAATGTGGACAACGACGGCTTGACGGGTCTCGAAAAGCAATACAACAAGCTTCTGACCGGCACGAACGGTTCTCTCGTGCGCGAGCGCGCGAGGGACGGCAGCTATATCGCGGGCGGTGCCTATAAAAAGGTGGCCGCGGTCGACGGCGTTGATATCGTGACGACGCTCGACGTCAATATCCAGCGTGCGGCTGAGGATGCTCTGGCAGAGGCTGTCGAGAAGACAAAGGCCAAGAACGGCTCGGCTTTGGTCACCGACCCCACGACCGGTGAAATTCTCGCAGCCTGCTCGTACCCGACCTACGACCAGACCGATCTGGAGAACGCCAAGACCGAGGATATGAACCTGCGCCTGGTCACTGACGCCTACGAGCCCGGCTCGGTCTTTAAGACGCTCGTGGCGGGCGCCGGCTTCGACTTGGGCGTCGTACGATCGAGTACGTCGTTTGAGGTGCCGGCGAGCATCAAGGTGGGCGACGATACCGTTACCGATGCCGATAAGCGCGACTATGGCATGACCATGGATGTGCGCGAGATGATGCGCCGTTCGTCCAATGTGGGCTTTGTCCTGGTGGGGCGCAAGATCGGTGCCGACGACTTTGCCGCCTATGTGGACAAGTGGGGCATCGGTCACAGCTCGGGTGTCGATTTTCCGGGCGAGAGCCTGGGTATCGTCAAGGAGCGTGACCAGTATGACGGCGCCACGCTGGGCTCGATGAGCTTTGGACAGGCACTGTCCGTCTCGCCAATTGAGATCGCACGTGCCGTGGGCGGCATCGCCAACGGCGGCGTGATGATGACACCGCACTTCTATAAGTCCAGCAAAGGCGACGAGAAGGACTGGGGCGAAGGCGAGCGTGCGATTTCTGAGGATGCCGCATCCCAGGTGACATCGTGCATGCAGACGGTCGTGTCCGAGGGAACGGGCGTTGGCGGCGCGGTTGACGGCTATGACGTGGCGGGTAAGACCGGTACGGCCGAACGTGCCGACGAGAACGGCGGCTACCTCAAGGAGAACTACATGTCGTCCTTTATGGGCTTTGCACCGGCACAATCGCCCAAGGTGCTGTGCTATATCACGCTCGACGGAACGCCGAGCGGCTCAGATGCCGCTGCGGTGCCGTTCCAGTCCATTATGGCCAACGCGCTCGACGTGCTGGGTATCCCGCACACGAAGTAGGGGGTTACAATCTTTGGGGCGTTGTTTGTTGTCCCATATGAGGGTGTTCACATGCCCTGCACCACGCATGTGCGGCGCTGGGATACAATACGCCGATAGCATTATTAGGTTTACAGGGGAGCTGCAATGATAGAGATCGCCGTCAACAACCTCGCGGCCGCAACAGGGGCCCGAACCGTGACGGGAGAAGCCGATCGGGTATGCCGTGGGTGCGTTATCGACTCGCGCCAGGTCGAGGAAGGGACGATTTTCGTCGCCTTTCCCGGCGAAAACGTCGACGGCAATGATTTTGCTTCCCGTGCCGTCCAGTCGGGTGCCGGCGCCGTCGTGATGACGCGTGAGCCCGAGGCCGAGCTGGTCTCGCTGGCGCAGGACAAGGGGTGCGCCATCCTGCTGACCGATGATCCCGAGGAGTTTCTGCTGCGTTTGGCGCACGCGTATCGCCTGGAGCTTGGCTGCCTGGTCGTTGGTATTACCGGTTCCATCGGCAAGACGACGACCAAGGACGTGCTCGCCGCCGTGCTCGCCAAGCGCTATCGTGTCTGGGCCACCAAGGGCAATTTCAATAACCTGATCGGCATGCCGCTCACGGTGCTTTCCGCTCCGGCCGATACCGAGGTCCTGGTGCTCGAGATGGGCATGAACCATTTCCACGAGATTGAGCGCCTGTCCCAGTCCGCCAATCCCAACCTTGCCATCGTGAGCAAGATTGGTACCTCTCATATCGGCATTTTGGGTAGCCGCGAGAACATCGCCCGCGCTAAGGCCGAGATTGTCCAGGGTATGTGCGCCGCCGGCGACTATTTGCCGCTGCTGGTTTTGGGCGGCGAGGACGACTATACACCGTTCATTCGCGATACGTTCGCCCAGCCTGCTGGTATCGACGTGATGCTGGCCGGCGTCTCGGACGATGATGAGGTCCGTGCCCGCGACATTCGTGTTGATGACGAGGGCCGTCCGGTCTTTACGCTCGATTTTGGCCAGGGTGAGACGACCGATACCATGCTTGCCATCCCCGGCGTGCAGTCCGTCCCAAATGCCGTTAAGGCCGCCGCAGTTGCCTATCGCCTGGGCGTGACGCCCGAGCAGATCGATGCTGCCTTTAGAGGCCTCACGATCACCGGTCACCGCCAGGAGATCAAGCGCGCCAAGAGCGGTGCCCGCGTCATTGACGATTCCTATAACGCCAGTGCCGAATCCATGGCTGCTGGCCTCGATCTGCTGTGCTCGCTTTCGTGCACGGGGTCTCGTATGGCGATCCTGGGCGAGATGGGCGAGATGGGCGATGAGGCTCCTCGCATGCATGAGCTCGTGGGCGCCTATGCCGCCGCCAAGAAGCTCGACATGCTGGCGTGCGTGGGTGGTGAGCTGGCCCAGCTTATGGCCGATGCTGCGCGCATGATGGGCATGGACGAGGACCGCATCCAGGCGTTCTCCGATTATCAGCAGGTGCTCGACCGCATGGGCGGCGCGCTTGAAAAACATGATGTTGTACTGGTCAAGGGTTCCCGCTTTGTTGAGCTCGACCGCTTTGTGGAAGGTGTGTGCTAGCCCATGTTCGGCAATCCCTCGTATCCAACGTATCAGGCTTTTTTGGGGCTTGGCATCGCCGCTGCCATTGCGCTGCTGCTCATGCCGTGGTGGATCAAGCTGCTCAAGGTCGAGGGTATCGGTCAGCAGGTTCGTGCCGACGGCCCCAAGCGTCATTTGGTTAAGCAGGGAACGCCCACCATGGGTGGCGTTGTCATCCTCGTCGCGATCTCGCTGACCTGCCTGCTGATGGGCAAGCTCACCACCGAGCTCGTGCTCGTGCTGCTCGCCACGCTGGCGACCGGCGTGCTGGGCCTGATCGACGACCTGACCTCCGTTACGCATGGGCGCTCGCTCGGTCTGACGCCCCATGCCAAGATGATCGGCCTAACCATTATCTGTGTCACCTTTACGGTACTTGCCGTCAACTGGTGCGGCGTCGCCCCCGAGATTCGTTTTCCCGGCGGCCTGACGATTGACCTCGGTGTTCTTTCGACCACCATCTGTGGCCTTTCGTTCCCGTGGCTTTACATTGTCTTTTGCTGGCTGATGATCGCCGGTCTTTCTAATGCTGTGAACCTGACCGATGGCCTTGACGGTCTTGCTGGCGGCACCTCCATGATTGCCATGCTCGCCATGGCTGCCATGGCGTTTTTGCACGGAGACGTGAACCTGTCCATCTTCTGCACCGCGTGTGCCGGTGCCTGCTTGGGCTTTCTGTGGTTCAACTGCTATCCGGCGAGCATCTTTATGGGCGATACCGGCTCGCTTGCCCTGGGCGCCGCGTTTGCCTGTACGTCCATCATGACCAACACCGAGGTCGTCTCCCTCATCATCGGCGGCCTGTTTATCGTTGAGACCCTGTCGGTCATGATTCAGGTTGTCTACTTCCACTTTACGCACAAGCGCGTCTTCCTTATGGCGCCCATCCATCATCATTTCGAAAAGAAGGGCTGGGCCGAGACCAAGGTCGTCATCCGTTTTTGGATTATCGCTGCGGCCTTTGGTGCCGTTGGCCTTGCTTTGTTCTTCCAGTTGGGATAGTGGTCTTTCATGCCTCTTGCTGATGTCTTTAGCCTGCTCGTTTTGGGTCAGGGCAAATCCGGTCTCGATGTCGCCCGCTGGGCGCTGGCACATCCCGAGCGCGTAAGCGCCGTTACCGTGTATGGCGGCGGCACCTCTGAGCCCAATGACGCCACGCGTGCGCTCGAGGCTGCTGGTGCGTCGTTTGTCTATGGGACCGAACAGGTCGAGGGTGCCTATGACGTATGCGTGACGTGCCCGGGCATCTCGGAGTTCTCGGGCTTCTTTAAGGCCGGGCGCGAGCATGCCGCCCAGATTATGGGTGAGCCCGAGTTTGCCTATCGCCTGTCGCCCGATAACTGGATTGCCATCACGGGCACCAACGGCAAGACGACCACCACGTCGCTGACTGATTATCTGCTTAAGGCTGCCGGCGAGGCCAGCGTTGCTGTCGGCAACATCGGCGAGCCGCCGGTCAACGAGATTGACGGCCGAGCCCACAACGAGTGGTTTGTGGCTGAGCTCTCGAGCTATCAGATTGCTACGACAACTGAGCTCCACCCCCGCGTGGCGGTGCTGCTCAACATCACTCCCGACCACTTGGGCTGGCATAAGAGCCATAAGAACTATGCGCTTGCCAAGATCAAACTGTTTGACAATATGGCCGATGACGATCTGGTGGTTGTCGACGTCGAAGACGCCGGCATTCACGAGTTCGATGAGTACATCTACACGCCGGGTCGTCGCATCTGCAAGGTTGCCTTTGACGAGCCTGAGGGCGAGGATGCCGCCTTTGTGCGCGATGGCAAGATGATCGTGCGTCTGAAGGGTGTCGAGACCCCGCTCATCGCTATATCCGAGCTCAAGATCTCGGGCCATCACAATGTTATCAATGCCCTATGCGCTGCCACGGCTGCCTTGGCGGTCGGTGCCGATGTCGACGGTGTCTGCCGCGGTCTTGCCTCGTTCCAGCCGCTCGAGCACCGCGTGGAGCCGTGTGGCGAGATTGACGGCGTGCGCTACGTCAACGATTCCAAGGCGACCAACACCGATGCGGTCGAGAAGGCACTGACGGCATTTCCCGATGACGACGTGATCTTGCTGCTCGGCGGCCACGATAAGGGCACGCCGCTCACGGACTTCGCGCGCGTCGTTATGGACAACGTGCGCTCGGTCGTCTGCTTTGGCGATGCGCGCGAGCGCTTCACCGCCGCTATGGACGAGGCTGATGTCGATGGCGATGTGGATATCGCCCAGGCGGATGACCTGCGCGATGCCGTGGACGTTGCCCGTTCGCTTTCGAGCCGTGGTGACGTGATCTTACTTTCTCCTGCCTGCTCTTCGTTCGATGAGTTCTCGGGCTATGAGGAGCGCGGCCGCGTGTTTAAGGACTATGTGGCCCAGCTTGCCGCTGCGGCGAAATCGCAAATGGAATAGGGGTTGCCGGTGAGAGAGGAGAGCCCCCGACAAGGTATGAGGAGGCCCGACTCGGACCGTGCTTCCTCGCGGCGCAGCACACCGCGTTCCGGTCGCGGCGGGCAGACGTTTAGCGAACGCTATATTGCCGGCGTTCCCGCCCGTATCATGCGCCCCCGTTTGATATTCATGGCCTGCCTGTTTACCTTGGTGTGCTTTGGCCTGCTGATGGTGTACTCGGCGTCTTCGGTCGAGGCGCTGCACGAGAATGGCTCGGCGACGTTTTTTCTGTTTCGACAAGCCGCGTTTGCCGGAGTTGGCGTGCTGGCTATGGTTGCCATCGTGCGCATCTTGCCGGACAGTTGGTTTGGGGAAGACGTGCTCAGGATCTTCCTCATAGGCATGATAGGGCTACTGTTTCTGGTGTTCTTGGTGGGCAGCGGCAGCCGTGGCGCCACGCGCTGGCTCAACATTGCCGGCATTCAGTTCCAGCCTTCCGAGTTTTTAAAGCCATTTGCCATTGCGTATTCGGCCATCATGCTTGATCGTTTCTTTTCGCCCGGTGGCAACATCAACGAATTCCTTCGCAAGATGGGCATCTACTTGGGCATTTCGCTCTTTCTGATCTTTATCCAGCCCGATTTCGGTACTGTCCTGATCATCCTGTTGACCCTCATGTGCATGGCGTTGTTTGCGGGTCTCGACCCCAGATTTATCATCGGCGTGCTAATCTTCGGCATTCTCGTGATTGTGATTGCGCTTGTTGCAGAGCCGTACCGTGTGGTGCGTATTCAGGTTGCCTTGAACCCTTGGGCCGACGAGTATGGTGACGGCTATCAGGCTACGCTTGCCATCATGGCCTTTGCCTCGGGCGGTCTGTTCGGCCGTGGCATCGGCAACTCAACCATGAAGTACTCGTATCTGCCCGAGGCGCACAATGACTACATCCTGGCCATCATTGGCGAGGAAGTCGGTTTTGTCGGAACCGTGCTGTTCTTCTTGGTGTTTGCGATGCTGATCTATTCGGCGTTTCGCATTGCCGAGCAGGCGACCGATCGTCGGGGCGCGCTTATGGCGTCTGGCTCCGCGGTCATTCTCGCGGTGCAGTTTTTGATTAACGCGTTGGGCATCCTCAACGTGTTTCCCATGACGGGCAAACCGTTGCCGTTTATTAGCTACGGCGGTTCGTCGATTATTGTGTCGCTTATGCTTGCCGGATTGATCCTGCGCGTTTCGTACGAGAGCGCCCGTCGCGATGAGTACGACCGTCGCCGCGAGAGCTTTGCCGTTATGGATGAGAGTACCGCTGGCGTGCCCCACGTGCGCGGCGAGCGATCTTCGCGTAACGGTTTTACCGTCCTGGATGGCTCTGCGACCGAGCCGGCAGTCCGCCCGCGTCAGCGAACGGCGCCGCAAGGTCGTCCTCAGCGCCCCAGCCCTCGCAACGCGGGCGGCGGATATAATCGAATCGATTTGAACTCGGACCCGTCGGCGCGTCTGCGCACCGACGACCAGGGACCGCGTGTACGAAGGGACTACCATGACCGATAAGATGACCGTTGCTATTGCAGCCGGCGGCACGGCAGGACACATCAACCCCGCGCTCGCCTTGGCCGAAGAGCTGCGTGATCGTGGCCACCACGTTGTGTTCGTGGGCCAGTCGCGCAAGCTCGAGGGTCGTCTGGTCCCCGAGGCTGGGTTTGATTTTGTGCCCATTACGGTCACTGGCTTCGACCGCTCCCGTCCTTGGACGGCGCTGACCTCGCTGTGGCGTGTCAACAAGGCCAAGCGTGCGCTCGCTGGTCATTTCTCAAAGGTCGGCAAGCCCGACGCTGCCATCGGTTTCGGAGCCTATGTCGAGGTTCCGCTGCTGGGGTGGTGCAAGGGCGCGGGCGTTCCGTATCTGCTGCATGAGCAGAACTCTGTTCCGGGCCTGGCCAACAAGATGATGAACTCCCACGCCGCCCGCGTGTGCATCTCGGTGCCGGCAGCGCGTTCGGTCTTTGAGCGCGAAGGTGACCCTGGCCACGTGCTCATGACCGGCAACCCCGTACGTCGCTCGGTGATCGAGGGCGATCGCGCTCGCGGCCGCAAAGCACTTGGCGTTCCCGAGGACGCTACGCTGCTGCTCGTCTTTGGCGGTTCACTTGGCGCCCAGCACCTCAACGAGCGCGTGGTTTCGCTCAAAAACGAGCTGCTTTCGCGCAAGAACCTCTATGTGTTGCATTCGACGGGTGCCGACGGCTTTGAGGAGACCGAGCGCGCTTTGGCGCTGACGCCCGAGGAGGCGAAGCGTTACCGCGTCCTGCCCTACATCGACAACATGGGCGATATGCTGGCTGCTGCCGATTTGGTGCTCTCGCGTTCGGGCGCATCGAGCGTGGCCGAGATTGCTGCGCTCGCCGTGCCTTCGGTGCTCGTGCCGTATCCACATGCGACGGCCGACCACCAAACCACCAATGCTCGTTATCTGGTCGACGCCGGGGCCGGCGTGCTCTGCGCCGATGCCGATATCGACGGTTCTGCCTTTGCCGATGAGCTGCTGCACCTGGTCGATGATGCGGCGGCGCGCGAGGCCATGCGTCAGGCGGCGCGTGGTCTGGCTCAGGATAGGGCCGCCGCTCTTCTGGCCGATGCGGTAGAGGGTTTGCGTTAGTTAGACGGGATATCGTCGGTCGTCCTCGCGCTGATGCGGTAGGTGCGGTACAGTTAACGGGTTACAGGCAGTGTTTACGCAAGGAGTACACGAGCACATGGCTGATTCCCAGACTGCAACCTCCGCGCCCGAGTTTAAGAGCGCCCACTTTATCGGTATCGGCGGCGCCGGCATGAGCGGCATCGCCCTCGTTCTGCACGAGCGCGGTTATGCCGTTACCGGCTCCGACCTTAAGACGTCACGTTATATCCGCCAGCTTACCCGCGCTGGTGTGAAGGTGCATGTGGGCCATGAGGCCGCCACGATCGACGAGGTCAAGCCCGACGTGGTTGTTGTCTCCACCGCTATTCCGGAGTCCAACCCTGAGCTCGTGCGCGCTCGCGAGCTGGGCATTCCCGTGTGGCCCCGTGCCAAGATGCTCTCTGCTTTGGGCCACGGCTACACGACTGTCGCTGTTGCCGGCACGCATGGCAAGACCACCACGTCTTCGATGTGCGCCACCATGCTCGACCGCATGGGTCTGGATCCGAGCTTCTTGATCGGTGGCATCGTCGAGGGCTATGACACGAACGGCAAGAACGGCTCGGGCGACTACTTTGTCGCCGAGGCCGACGAGTCCGACAGCTCCTTCCTGTTCCTGAACCCCAACGTTGTCATTGTGACCAACGTCGAGGCCGACCACCTCGATCACTACTCGGGTATCGAGGAGATCGAGGCGACTTTCGCCAAATTCATGAGCCTGGTGGGCGAGGACGGCACTGTCATCGTCTGCGGCGAGGACCCGCATCTGGTCGAGCTCGCCAAGTCGACGGGCCGTCACGTGCTTTCCTACGGCTTTGCCGAGAGCAACGACATCGTCTGCATGCACCCGGATGTTAAGGGCATCCAGAGTGACTTTATCGTTCGCTTTGAGGACGACACTGAGCATGCTGTGGAGATCAAGAGCAATCCCGGTCGCCACAACATGCTCAACGCCACGGCGGTGCTCACCGTCGCACATGTCCTGGGCCTTGACATTGACGCCGCCGCCAAGGCGCTCTCGAGCTTTGAGGGCGTCCGTCGTCGCTTTACCCACGTGGGCGATATCGATGGCATCACCGTGGTCGATGATTACGGCCATCACCCCACCGAGATCAAGGCGACGCTTGCTGCTGCTTCGTCGCTGGGCTACAAGCACGTCGACGTCGTGTTCCAGCCGCACCGCTATTCGCGCCTGCAGGCCCTGTGCGACGACTTTGCCGATGCATTTGCCAATGCCGATAAACTGCTGCTGATTGATGTGTTCTCGGCTGGCGAGATGCCCATTCCGGGTGTCACCTCTAAGATGCTCGCCGATACCGTGCGCGCCAAGCATCCTGGCAAGGAGGTCGTGTACTGCTCCAGCCGTCTTGAGCTCAATCAGGAGCTCGAGCAGATGGTGGGCGAGGGCGACCTGCTGCTCACCATGGGTGCCGGTGACGTTACGACCGTAGGTCCCGAGTTTATCGAGTATCTGACTGCCAAGAAAGACGCTTAAGTCTAATGGGTCTGTTTAACGCCGTCATGGCGCTCTCGGGCATGATCGACACGGATGTGATCGAGGACGAGCGCCTTGCGCGTCATACGAGCTATCGTATCGGCGGCAAGGCCGACCTCTTTGTGACGTGCCATAGCTATCATGCCCTCCGCCGCGCCGTGGCGGTGCTCGATCGCGAGCAGGTGCCGTGGGTCATCATCGGCAAGGGCTCCAATCTGCTGGTTGCCGATGGCGGTTATCGCGGCGCCGTCATTTCGCTCGGACGTGAGTTTCAGCGCACGGTTGTTGCCGATGACGGTTGTACGCTGACGGTCGGTGCGGGCGTGATGTTTGCGCGCCTGGTCAACGATGCCCTGTCGCGTAGCCTCTCGGGCCTTGAGTTTGCCGTTGGCATCCCTGGCTCGGTTGGCGGTGCGATATCTATGAATGCCGGCACACGGACCGAGTGGATTGGCTCGCTGGTTGAGGATGTCGTAACGTTTGACCCGGCATCCGGTATCAAGCATTATGCGGGGTCCGAGATCACTTGGGGCTACCGCGAATGTAGCCTTCCCCGCAATGAGATCATCCTCGAGTGCGTGCTCAAGCTTAAACCGGCGGCCAAGGCCGACATCCGCGAGCGCATGGAACGGTACCTGACGAGGCGCAAGCGTACGCAGCCCATGGGTCGCGCATCCTGCGGGTCGGTCTTTCGCAACCCGCCCGATGCGAGTGTGGGCAAGCTTATCGAGGATTGTGGATTAAAGGGTTTTTCGATTGGCGGCGCGGAAGTTTCGCCCGTTCACGCTAATTTTATCGTTAATAACGGAACTGCCTCGGCCGATGACGTTGCCGCGGTTATCAGACATGTGCACGGAAAGGTGAGGGAGGCGTATGGCATCGAGCTCAGACCGGAAGTTAAATTCCTCGGCTTCTAGAGCATCGAAACCCACCTTCCGCCGCGCCGGAGGGCGTTCCGGCGCGCCTGCCAAACCTCAACGCAATACCGTCGCGCACTCTAAGTCTGTCGGGCATGCTCGACAGACCAGTCGTCCGGTTGTCGGCTCGCAGCTCGGTAATCGTCCGGCCGCAAAAAAGTCCTCGCGTCCCTCGGTGACGTCAAAGCCTGTTATGGGCGCCAAACCCGCCCGTCCCATGGCAACTCCTAAGCCCTCGACGGGAACTAAAGCGCCGCGTCCAGGTCGCACGCTGGGCGCATCGAAACCGCGCTCGCTGACATCGGTGCCGGCTACCGCCAAGAAGCCTTCGGGTAAAAAAAGCGTCAACCCGTTGTCTTCACTTGGGGCGATGGTAAATAAAACATCAGACGCCGCTTCTGTCGTTGCAGGCAAAGGCAAAATCGTGGGCGGCGTTCTGGCCGCCTTGGCCGTGCTCGTCGTCGTTGCCATCGTGGTGATCAACTCTGGATTGTTTACCGCCACTGATATTCAGATTCAAGGCAGCGAGCATGTGACGAAGCACGATGCTATCCAGCTGATCGATTTGCCCGAGGGAACGTCGCTTTTTAACGTCGATCCCGACCAGATTACCGAGGACCTCAAGCAGAATCCGTGGGTCTCGGGCGTGGATGTCCAGCGTCAGTTCCCGCATACGCTCATCATTACGCCGATGGAGCGCAAGGTCATCGCAATTGCCTATATCAGTTCCGATGACCTTGCCTGGGCCATCGGGGATGATGACACCTGGATCGCCCCACTGTCGACGTCGGTCGAAGTGGACGACCAGGGCAACGTCATCACGACAGGGCAGGGCTCAAATACCTTGACCGGAATCGATGCCGCGCTGGCGCTCGCTAAGCACTATGGCGCGGTGTTGTTGACTGATGTCTCGGCGGATGTCGCTCCGGTTTCCGGCCAGGCAGTGAGCTCCAAGGCCGTTAAGGCTGGCTTGGATTATGTGCGTGGTTTTTCGAGCGAGTTCTTGGGACAAGTCAAGGATATTTCCACGCCTTCGGTCGAAGCCATCTCGGCAAACCTCAATAACGGCATTGAGGTGTCGCTGGGCGATTCGAACGATATCGTCAAGAAGGAGCGCGTAGTCACCAAGCTGCTTTCGCAGGTAGAGGGCGTAACGTATATCAATGTGCGCTCTCCGGGTAACTATACATTTAGGAACGCTCCGACCTCGTAGCGCTGGTTGATGCTTTGTTGAGGGGCCATACCACGCCGTTTATCTGGTTTGTTTGGTTTTCACGGTCAATTATTTGACTGATACGTTCATAATGTGCAAACATAATACGGTTTACCTTTGCATTTACTTTCAACCTGAAGGTTAATGTGCGCAGGGGTCGACCCATGCTATGGCTATAACCTTTGTTCGGAGGACCGACATGCACGAGACAGAGATCAACAACTACCTTGCCGTCATTAAGGTGGTCGGCGTCGGCGGCGGCGGTACCAACGCGGTCAATCGAATGATCGAAGAGGGCATCCGCGGCGTCGAGTTTGTTGCCATCAACACCGATGCTCAGGCACTCGCGATCTCTGATGCCGATATCAAGGTGCACATCGGCACCGACCTTACCCGCGGCCTGGGCGCCGGCGCCAACCCCGAGGTTGGCCGCAAGGCTGCCGATGAGTCCCGCGACGACATTGCCGAGGCGCTCGCTGGCGCCGACATGGTGTTCATCACCTGCGGCGAGGGCGGTGGCACCGGTACCGGCGCTGCTCCCATCGTTGCCGATATCGCGATGAACGAGGTCGGTGCGCTGACCGTCGCCGTCGTGACCAAGCCCTTCACCTTCGAGGGCCGCAAGCGCAAGAAGAGCGCCGAGGAGGGCATTAAGACCCTCTCCGATTGCGTCGACACCATGATCGTCATCCCTAACGATAAGCTGCTCGACATCGCCGAGAAGAAGACCACCATGCTCGAGGCCTTCGCGATTGCCGATGGCGTCCTTTCCCAGGGCACCCAGGGCATCACCGACCTCATCACCGTCCCCGGTATCATCAACCTGGACTTCGCCGATGTTAAGACCATCATGAAGCAGGCCGGTACCGCCATGATGGGTATCGGTACCTCTTCTGGGGACACCCGTGCCGTCGACGCTGCCCAGCAGGCCATCTCCAGCCCGCTGCTCGAGAGCTCCATCGATGGTGCCACGCGCGTGCTGCTCTCCATCGCCGGTTCCAAGGACCTGGGCATCCAGGAGATCAGCGACGCCGCCGACGTTGTCGCCAACGCCGTCGACCCCGAGGCCAACATCATCTTCGGTACCGTTGTCGACGAGTCCCTGGGCGATCAGGTGCGTATCACCGTCATCGCTACGGGCTTCTCCGACTCCAACGTCAACCGTCAGGACGAGCTCTTTGCTGCTCAGCAGTCTCAGAGCAAGGCCGCTGCCTCCGCTGAGCCGCAGCGCACCGCTCCTGCCACGAGCCCGGCTCAGGCCGCTCCGACCCGCAACGTCGGTGGCACCGAGCTTCCTAACTTCGGCAACGATCAGTTCGAGCTTCCCGACTTCCTGAAGCGCGGTAGCTTCTAAGTCGTTCTTTGCATTGTTGTGCACAGGGGCGTGTCCGTATGGACGCGCCCTTTTTATTTCGACTTTGTAAACTAGAACCTCCAATCTCTTTACGTTCCCTTTACGATTGCCTCCAGCGCAGCAGGTATCCTTTTAGAGAAGTATGACAGCCGTATAAACGCGGGCTGTAGCGGCGATGCCGCGGTACTTGTGTTATTAGGAGGCTTTAGTATGGCAGCACGTGCGGACAAAGTTTCGCGTGTCGACCATGATGGAGTTACGTTGGTGGAGGGCGCGACATCCGATGTTCGCTTTGCCTTCACCGAGCGCGCCGGTGGCGTTTCCGAAGATGCGTACTCCTCACTCAACTTGGGCTCGCATGTTGGCGATGACCCCTTTGCTGTTCAAGAAAATCGTTGTCGTGCGCTCGAGGCTATGGGTGCCGCCGAGTGCGGGCACAACCTGCTCGTTCCCAATCAGGTCCATGGTGATCATATCGTTGCGGTGACCTCGAACGGCGCCGATGACCTTGAGGACGTTCGCGAGCAGATTGCCGAGGGCTGTGATGCCATCGTCTGCACGGCGCATAACGTGCCCGTGCTGCTCTGCTTTGCCGACTGCGTTCCCGTGGTGCTGGTGGCCCCCGGCGGATTTGCCGTGGTGCACTCCGGTTGGAAGGGCACGATTGCACGTATTTCCGCCAAGGCGTGCCAGGCGCTTTGCGATGCTGCCGGTTGCGATGCGAGCGACGTTTCCGCCTATATCGGCCCCCATATCTTGGGTGACGAATATGAGGTATCCCAGGAACTCATGGATCGCTTTGCCGCCGAGTTCTCTTGCATCGATGCGAATACCTCTCGCATGCTTGATCTTTCCGCTGCCATTCGCGAGGCGCTGGTAGATGTCGGTGTCGACGCGGATAATATCGTGGATACCCAGCTTTCGACCGTGCGTCAGAACGACCGCTTTTATTCCTACCGTAACGAGGACGGCACCTGTGGGCGCCATGCTGCGATCGGCGTGATGCTATGAGAAAGATCGTATCGGTCCTGAGCGCCGCTGTGCTTACGCTTACGCTGTGCGCCTGTTCTTCGGGATCTTCTACCTCTTCCATTACCGTGGCCGGCTCCACGACCTGCCTTCCTATCGCCGAGATTGCGGCCGAGGGCTTTAAGGAGGAGACCGGCATCGACGTGCTCGTTTCCGGTTTGGGTTCTTCCGCTGGGATCGAGGCCGTCAGCGCCGGCACGGCCGATATCGCCAGCTCCTCCCGTGGACTCAATGCCGACGAACAGGATCTGGGCCTGACTCCCATCGTCATTGCCCACGACGGTATTGCGGTCATCGTGAACGACGACAACCCCGTCGATAACCTCTCGACCGAGCAGCTCCGCGATATCTACGCCGGCAAGATTACCAATTGGAAAGAGGTCGGTGGCGAGGACCTGAGGATTCAGGTCATCAACCGAGACGAGGCGTCCGGTACGCGCGAGGCCTTCCGTACCATCGTGATGGATGGCACGCCGTTCGATCGCCGCTCGGCTGTTCTTTCGGGTACGGGCCAGGTGCGCGACGTGGTATCTCGTTCGCGTGGGGCCATCGGCTACATTTCGCTGGGCTTCGTCGATAGCCTCAACGCCAAGACCTCGGTCAAGGCTGTCTCGGTCAATCATGTTGAGGCGTCCGAGAAGACGGTCGCGAGTGGCGGCTATCCCATCTCGCGCGACCTTTACTTCTTTGTGAAGGGTGCGCCTTCGCAGCAGGCGCAGGATTACATCGACTACGTGACGTCCGAAAAGATGGACAAGCAGATTCGCGAGGCGGGCTTTATTCCCGTCACCAACGACGAGAAGGGGAGTGAGTAGCATGGAAGCACAGGAAAACTCCCAGACTGAGCAGAATGCTCAGGCACCCAAGAAGCGCGAGCTGGCGCTCGTATCGCGCAGTACCTATATCAAGGAGAAGGCGCTGCAGTGGATCTTCTTTGCCTGCGCGTTTTTGGCGGTCGTTACCGTCATCCTGATTTTTGTCTTTACCACGTACTCGGCGCTGCCCGTCTTTACCGACATCGGTCTGGCGGACTTCTTTAGCTTTACGTGGGCGC
The DNA here is from genome assembly GCA_900544995.1 of uncultured Collinsella sp. Classification (GTDB taxonomy): domain Bacteria; phylum Actinomycetota; class Coriobacteriia; order Coriobacteriales; family Coriobacteriaceae; genus Collinsella. The sequence goes on from UQXC01000001.1 coordinate 17,823, forward strand.
CCTCTGAGGGCCACTACGGCATCATGTCGCTGCTTGCCGGCTCAGGTCTGGTGACCGTCGGTGCGCTCGCCATGGGCGTGCCGCTGGGCGTGGGTACGGCCGTTTACCTGGTCGAGATTGCCAGCAAGCGCGTGCGCAAGCTCATCAGCCCCGCCGTTGACCTGCTGGCGGGCATACCCTCCATCATCTACGGCTTTTTCGGCATGATCATCATCCGCCCGTTTATCGCACAACTGACCGGCGGCCTTGGTTTTGGTGCGCTGACGGCGTGGTTTGTGCTCGCCATCATGATCGTCCCTACCATCACCACGCTCACCATCGATGCCCTCAATTCCATTCCCATGGGCATTCGCGAGGCATCGTATGCCATGGGTGCTACTAAGTGGCAGACCATCTATAAGGTCGTGCTACCTGCCGCTAAGCTGGGTATCGTGGATGCCATCGTGCTGGGTATGGGCCGTGCCATCGGAGAGACCATGGCCGTGCTCATGGTCGTGGGTAACGCCCCGGTTATTCCCGACAGCATTGCGAGCCCTATCTCGACGCTCACGAGCCAGATCGCGCTCGACATGAGCTATTCCTCGGGTCTGCATCGCTCGGCGCTGTTCGGCATGGGCGTGGTCCTGTTTATCATCTCCGCCACGCTGGTGGGCATCGTCCGTCTGATTTCCAAGAAGAAGAGGGGGTAGGCTATGTCCGATTCCGTTGACACGACGGTCGATACGACCTCGTCGCGCGAGCGCATCAAGCGTGCCCTTTCCCACGGCAAGAAGGGCCGCATCAACAAGGACCTGTCCAACAAGATCATGCTTGGCGTGTTTCGTGCCGCTGCCTACATCACCACGCTGGTGCTGGTCGCTATCATCGCCTACGTGGTCATCAACGGCCTGCCACACATCTCGCTCGACTTTATCTTCGGTTGGCCCCAGGGCGTCAACGCCGAGGGCGGAATTTGGCCCACGATCGTCTCGACCGTCTACGTGACGGCGCTCGCCATGCTTATCTGCACGCCGATCGCTGTGCTGGCAGCCGTCTATCTGGCCGAGTACGCCAAGCAGGGCAAGGTCGTCGAGCTCATTCGCTACGCTGCTGACGCTTTGGCCTCGGTGCCCTCCATCGTTATGGGCCTGTTTGGCTACGCCTTGTTTGTCGAGGCCATGGGCCTGGGCCTTTCGATGGTCTCGGCCGCCCTGGCACTCGCGCTCTTGATGCTTCCCATCGTCATGCGTACCACCGAAGAGGCCATTCGCGCCGTTCCGCGCTATATCCGCTGGGGCGCATATGGCCTGGGCGCCACCAAGTGGCAGGTTGTCTCCAAGATCGTGCTTCCTTCTGCCTTTGGCCGTATTGCCACGGGCATCGTTCTCGCCATCGGCCGTGCCATTGGCGAGACCGCGGTGGTGCTCTATACCATGGGGCAGGCCATCAATCTACCTATTTCGCCGCTCGATTCCGGCCGCCCCATGACGGTTCACCTGTATCTGCTTGCCAATGACGGCATCAACATGAACGCAGCCTACGGCACCGCGCTCTTGCTGATGGTGATCATTCTGGCCTTCAACCTGTTTGCGCGCTTCCTGTCGCGCAAGCGCCGCTAGTTAAGGAGTCCCATGTCCGTTTATCAGTCCGCTCCCACGCTGGAGCAAGCGGCCATCACGGCCAAGGATTTCAACTTTTGGTACGGTGACTTTCATGCGCTGACGGGGCTCGACCTCAACATCGCTAAAAACGCCATCACTGCTTTCATTGGCCCTTCGGGTTGCGGAAAGTCGACGTTTTTGCGCTGCATCAACCGCATGAATGACCTGATCGAGGGTACGCGCGTCGAGGGCACCATGACGCTCGACGGCAACGATATCTATGCCGAGGGTGTCGACCCGGTCGACCTCCGTCGTCGCGTGGGCATGATCTTTCAGCAGCCCAACCCGTTTCCTAAATCCATCTACGAGAATGTCGCCTTTGGCCCTCGTCTGCAGGGCGTGACTAGCAAAAGCGACCTCGATGACATCGTGGAAGAATCGCTCAAGCGCGCCAACCTCTGGAAAGAGGTATCCAATCAGCTCAACAAGGATGGTTTGGCGCTCTCGGGCGGTCAGCAGCAGCGTCTGTGCATCGCGCGCGTGCTTGCGGTGCAACCCGATGTTCTTCTGATGGACGAGCCCTGCTCCGCCATCGACCCCACGTCCGTCTCTAAGGTCGAGGATCTGATGGCCGAGCTAGCGCCCGAGATGACGATCATTATCGTCACGCATTCAATGCAGCAGGCAGCTCGTATCAGCGACTACACCGCATTCTTCTTGCAGGAAGTTGCCGGCGAGCCCGCCACGCTCATCGAGTATGGTCAAACCGACGCGATCTTCACCAGTCCGGTGGACTCGCGGACGGAAGACTATATCACCGGTCGCTTTGGCTGATCGGCGCGACTAGTCCCAAGCCGATCGGACCTGGTCCGGTGCGTATTCACTGTGCGGGCGGCATGACCGCACCCAACTGATTGGAGTGAACCATGCGCAAACTGTTTTCCCGTCAGCTCATCGAGGCCCGCCACGAGATGCTGAGCATCTACGAGGCCGTCGATCTGGCCCTCCACGATGCCGTGAAGGCCTATGTGACCGACGACCGCAAGCTCGCCACCAAGACCAAGAAGCGCACGCTTTCGCTTGACGCGCGCTGCGCTAACTTGGAGGCCGTGTGCTACAACCTGATCGCCACGCAGTCGCCGGTCGCCTCCGACTTCCGCTTGCTGCAGACGATCATCTACGTCGACTTTAACCTGCAGCGCATGACCGATAAGGTTCGCCAGATCTGCCGCGCCACGCGTCATATGATCAAGGCCGACATCTCGCTGCCCAAGGAGCTTGTCGGCACGGTCGAGGCCGAGGCCGAAGCTGTCTACCAGGTGCTGGGCTCGTCGCTTTCTGCGCTCGTCACCAACGACATGTCCATCATCTGCAACCTGGCCGTCGAGGACGAGCCGGTGCATGCGGCGTACGAGAAGTTCTTCCGTACCTTCAACCGCATGGACGCGGGCGAGTTTATGGATGACGATAGCAACTATGACGACCTGCGCCGCGCCATCATGGTTTCGCGCTACCTCGATCGCATCGCCTCGATTTCCATCGATGCCGCCTGCCGTCTGACGTTCCTTTTGACCGGCCAGCGCATGACTGCCGGCGATATCGCCCGCACTGATGAGGATGAGCTCGAGAGCATGCGCGTGCCTTCGGGCGAGGGTGTTATCATGAGGCCCGCCGTCGATGCACGCTACGTTGCCAAGGTGCCCGCTAACGAGGTCAGCGAGGGTCTTCGCTACCTGCTCGATCATCTTGAGGATGAGGACGATGGCGAGGACGACGAGGAGTAAGTAACCCCGTTCGTCGAAAGATTGTAAATACCTAAGTGAGCGCGGCCTTGCACATGCGGGGCCGCGCTCTTGCGTTAGCATGGGACTACTTGTTTGGCTGTCAGCGGAGGCGATTAGCAATGGATAACTATTTGGACTTGATGCGCGCTCGCCGCGAGCAGATTCTGGAACGTTTTTATGCGTCGCTCGATCGCGCAGGCCGTCCCCACGACGCCGCGCGCCTCATTGCCGTGTCCAAGACCGTTGGTGTCGATGAGACCGTTGCCGCCATCCAGGCGGGGTATCGCCATTTTGCCGAGAACCGCCCGCAGGAGCTGGTTCGCAAGCTCACGGGTCTGGCGGAGCATCCGGAGCTGCCCGAGGTGCGCTTCGATATGATCGGCAACCTGCAGACCAATAAGATCAATGCGGTGCTGGGCTCAGCCGAGCTGATTCACTCGGTGGGTTCGCTGCATCTGGCGCAGGCGATCTCGAGCCGTGCTGTCCGCAAGATTGAGGCAGGCGAGCTCGCCGGCCCCCAGCGTGTGCTCATCGAGGTCAATGTGAGTGGTGAGGAGTCGAAGGGAGGCTTTTCGCCCGATGAGATTCGCGCCGCCGCGGGTGAGCTTGCGGAACTTGAGGGAATTTGCGTGCAGGGGCTTATGACTATGGCGCCCCGGGGGAATAAGGATTTGGCACGCCGCACCTTTGCGGGGCTTCGTGAGCTGAGGGATGAGCTGGAGGCGGCGCATCCCGATTTGAACCTGCCTGAGCTTTCCTGCGGTATGAGCGAGGACTTTGAGTCTGCCCTTGAGGAGGGCTCTACGCTCGTTCGCCTGGGCAGGGTAGTATTTAGCCCGGAGTTTGCAGTAAAATAAGGCTCTGAAGTGCGCACTGATTATCGGGGCGCCTGCACTAAACCGCGAGAGGACACAACCATGGGCTTCCTTGACGAGATTAAAAATAAGATGCACCTGGGCGGCCAGCAGGGTTACGACCAGGGTTATGGCCAGGACGACGACTACGGCTACGATGACGGCTATGACGATAGTTATCAGGGCAACGGCTACAGCGGTGCTTCGGGCGAGGGCTTCTACACCCAAGACGAGCCGAGCAACGGCCTGCTTGGTCAGACGCGCCGCGGTGAAGCTGAGTCGGTTGCCGTGTATACGCGCTCCGGTCAGCTGGTCGGCGATGACTCCCGCCATGCCACGACGTATAATCCGCCTTCGCGCTCGCAGGACAGTGTTGCGAGCGGTTATCGTCCTGGTGCCTATGACACGCCGTCGAGCTACGCCGAGAACACCCGCGCCCGTGCCGCCGCTGCGCCCGCGCCTGCACCGAGCGATGCCTCGGCCTATGCGAGCAATATCATCAACGCCACACCGCAGCTGCCGGCCTATGTCCTGCGCCCCGAGAGCTATGACGACGTGGAGACCGTGGTGCGCCGCGTTCGCACCAAGCAGCCTGTCGCACTGATTTTTGTGGGCGTACGCACCGAAGTTGCCAAGCGCGTCTTGGACTTCTCTTACGGCTTTGCCTGCGGTCTGGGTGCCACGGTCAAGGAGGTGGGCGACCGCGTGTTCATGGTGCTGCCCGCCGGTTGCGAGGTCAAAGATTCCGATCTCAAGAAGCTTCGTGCGGACGGCTACCTTAAGTAAAGACAAGACGAGGAGATTCCCATCAACATCTACGCTGTCGTCCAGCTGGTCAACACGCTGTTCAACTTCTATTCCACGCTCATTGTCGTCTACTGCTTTATGACGTGGATTCCCATGAAGCAGGGTGGTTTGCTTCAGGATATTGCCGCGGTGCTTGATAGCGTGTGCGGTCCGTGGCTCAACCTGTTCCGTCGTTTCATCCCGCCGATGGGCGGTATCGATTTTTCGCCGGTCGTTGCGATTATTGCGTTGCAGTTGGTGCAGAGGCTGGTTCTGCAGCTTCTTATAGGTATACTCGTGTAGAACTGACTTAGTAACTTACGTCGGGCGTGTAGCGCCGAGGCGATGAAAAAGGAGACTTGTTATGGCTATTACCCCTGCAGACATCCAGGCTCAGACTTTCTCTGAGGCCAAGCGTGGCTACGATCCCGCCGAGGTCGACGTCTTCTTGGAGACGCTGTCCTCCGAGGTTGACGCTATGCTCGCTAAGATCGTCGACCTTAAGGGTCGTCTGACTGCTACCGAGCAGCAGCTTGCCGATGCGCAGGCTCAGCTTGCCCAGGCTCAGGATGCCCCCGCCCAGGCCGTTCCTGCCGCCCCCGTGGCTGCTCCCGCCCCTGACTTCTCCGCTCAGGAGCGCCAGATTTCCGCTGCCCTGATCGCTGCCCAGCAGACCGCTGAGACCATCGTCAACGATGCCAACGAGAACGCTGAGCGTATCCGCAACGAGGCTGACGCCAAGGCCCGCGAGGTTATCCGCCAGGCTCTGACCGAGAAGCAGGCCGAGCTCGAGGAGATCGATCGTCTCAAGGCTTCCCGTGAGGAGTTCAAGGCCGAGTACCTCAAGCTCATCCAGCACTTCATGGACGATGCCCAGAATTCCTTCCCGGCCGATCTGATGGCCTCCACGCCGGTCGGTTCCGCCGCTTCTCCTGCAGTGACTGTTCCTGCCGAGCCGCTGCCCGTCGCTGACCCGGTTGTCCCCGTGGCCGACCCCTTCGCCCCGATCGACAACTTCGCTGCCGACGACCTGGACTAACATTCGGCCTACAATTTAGTGCCTAGAAAGGACCCGCAGCTTGCGGGTCCTTTTTTATGACTGTGCAGGGGCGCGCAACATAAAAAACCGAGCCCTGCACATTGTGGCGCAGAACTCGGCGAATGGGTGAGCGGTAAAAGGTAGGTTTTAGGGCATGTGCCAAAAAACTACTTGAGGAGGAAGTTGGGGAGGGGAATGGTACGGGCCTCGCGATGCTCGGGGTCGGCGATGTGGTCGGCAGGATAGCCACAGACAAGCATGTGATAGGGATAAACGCCCTTGGGCAGATTGAACTGCTCCTGTGCCACCTCTGGCTTAAAATGGCATACCCAGCACGTTCCCAGGCCCTGCTCGGTGGCCTCCATCATCATCTGATCGCAAACGATGGATGTATCGATTTCGCTGGAATTCATCTGATCATACGGGCGCACCCAAGCATCATCGGTAACGCTGCAAATAAGGAAGACAAGCGGAGCGCCAAAGATAGACCCATCACGAGCAAACCGAGGCTGACAAACAGCAGCCTTCTCCAGAAGCTCAGGCGTATCCAACACCATCACACGGGTTGGATGATTATTACAAGCAGAAGGAGCAATCCGCCCAGCCTCAACAATGGCATCCACCACAGCCTGCTCAACAGGACGGTCCTCAAACGAACGACAAGAATACCGACCACGAGCCAGATCCAAATAAGACATACAAGCCCTCCAAAGCTAATAAAACAACCTAAAACTAAGCAAAAGGGTACCCAAAGCCCCATTCAGCCAAACGCCTACCGAATGCCAAAGTGTTCAATTGGGTACTAAAGGTCCCTTCAGCCAAACCCCCATTGCACTATAGCCATCAGCCAAAGTTCCCAATGGTGGTACATAAGGGAGCGGGCCCGACCACTGATAACCTTTTGAACGACTCTGCTTGCAGCCGGAGTGAAAAAAGGTTATCAGTGGTCGGGCCCGCGACCGGTGGGACATGTACCCCCCAATTAACTGTTCTTCATGACAATCGAATCCACGACATCGGCCACATTCTCGCAGCAGTCGGCGCAGTACTCCAGGAAGGCGTACACGTCACGCCAAGCGATGACCTCGAGCGGGTCCTTGCCGTTAACGTGCAGGTTGCGCATGGCGTTGATGTAGAGCTCGTCGGCCTCGGACTCGATGGTGTTGATCTGGATGACGAGCTCGCGCAGGGTCTTGGACTTGCGGTAGTTGGGCAGCTCGACCATCAGGTCCTTCATGGCGCGGCAGGCGTCGGTCACCTTGTGGGCGATGACGATGGCATCGGGGTGGATGCTCTGGATGTTGGTGAAGTAGACGCGCTGCACGACGCCCTCGATACGATCGAGCACGGTGTCGAGCGAGCAGCTCATCAGGTCTAGATCCTCGCGCTCAAGCGGGGTGATAAAGGCGGTGAGCAAGGCGTCTTCGAGCTCGTGGTGCTTCTTGTCTGCCGCATGCTCAATCGCATGCATCTTATTGAGCATGTCGTGGATCTGCGCGGGGTCAAAGTTCTCAAAAATCTTGGTGAGCAGCTCTGCGGCCTGGACGGCGAGGTCGGCGCAAGCGACGTAGTTGTCAAAGTAGAACGAATCGGGTTTCTTTGCCATGGGTGGGTCCTTTCGAGGTGAAGACGGGTGGGCGAAGTAATGCGGTCCGGATGGACGCTCGGTTTGATTAGAGGAACATCATGAACAGCTTGGCCATGACAAAGCTGATGAGTCCGCAGGCAGGGAAGGTGAAGAACCAGGTGAACATCATGTCCTTGACGACGCCGAAGTTGATGGCCGAGAGGCGCTTGACGGCACCGACGCCCATAATGGCGCAGGTCTTGATGTGCGTGGAGGACACGGGGATGCCGGTAAGGGTGGCAAGCAGCAGGTTCGCGGCGCCTGCGAGGTCGGCAGAGAAGCCCTGATACTTCTCGAGCTTAACCATGCTCTGGCCGACGGACTTGATGATGCGCTCGCCGCCCACGCTGGTGCCGATGCCCATGGTTGCCGAGCACAGCAGCATAATCCAGATGGGGATGCCGGCATCGCCGACGCTCGTCTGGCCGCTGGCGAAGGCCACGCCTAAAAAGAGCACGCCGATGAACTTCTGTCCATCCTGCGCGCCGTGCATAAAGCTCATGGCCGCGGCACTCGCGATCTGAGCGTATTTAAAGAAGACGTTGGCACGTCGCCTGTTGGCGGCGGCAAACAGAATCGAGACGAGTTTGCACAGGATCCAGCCCATGACAAAGCCCAGACCGATGGAGAGCGCCAGGCCGTAGATGACCTTCATCCATTCGTGGACGTTGACGCTGCTCGCGCCGCCGAGGGCGATAGCGGCACCGGTCAGGCCGGCGATAAGGCTGTGGCTTTGCGAGGTGGGGATACCAAAACGCGACGCTGTGGCGCCGTAGACGACGATGGAGAACAGTGCCGCGCAGAGGCACGCGAGCGCCATGGTGCTGTTTCCGCCAAAGTCGACGATATGTGAGATGGTGTTGGCGACGCTCGCGTTAAAGTGCGTCATGATGAGCACGCCGAGGAAGTTGAATGCGGCGCTCATGAGAATGGCGGCGCGGGCGGGCATGCAACGCGTAGTGACGCAGGTCGCGATGGCGTTGGGCGCGTCGGTCCATCCATTGACGAAGATGGCGCCCAACGCGAGGATCACGGTGACGGCAAGGACTGGGTTCGACACAATTTGGCCGAGGAAGGTTGAGAACGTTACGTCCATATATGGGCTTTCTCGAAGTTTGCAGACACGTTACAAAAACATGATAAATCGTATCACCTCCTGTGGGTTTCTTTACCGAGTTCTGATGGGAGAAGTGAACTTTTTGGCACTAAAATTGAATATTAGCCCTGTTGACCGCGGGTGTTCTTTTTGCTAACACGCCATGCGGACACGTGCGATTACTACGACACTCCAAAACCACAGTCTGTTCGCTTTACAACATGCAAACATGCGTTCGATAATAGGAGGCATGGAATATCGACAGACAGATGGCAAAACTCGGCGCGTGCACAAGCAGTATGTGGACGTCGTGGCTCGCATCCTCGCGGGCGGACAGGTCGTGCCGGTCACCGTCTGCTGGGTCGACGGTCGTTGCTTTACGATTGACGAGATTGTCTCGACCACTGGGTTTGGCCTGACGGTTCACGGCATCCGTACGGCGACCTATAAGGTGCGTTTTGGCGGGCACGCGACCGAGTTGTATCTGGAGGACCAGACGCGCGAACGACCAGATGGCTCGCAGGCCCATCTGATGCGTTGGTGGGTGTGGGCATTCGACCGTACGCTCGAGGGCGAGCGCCGTGGGTAAGGACGTGCGGCATTCGGGTACAATGACAGGAATCTTGTCAGCTACTGCGCCGTTATTTGTGGCGCTTTTTGAAAGGACGAACCTATGAACGATATCCAGGGCTATCAGAACGGCCCCGTCGAGAGCGGCGCAAGCCGCGCCAAGGAGATGTCGCCGCGCGCGTACAATCTCGCCATGTCTGCCCTGATCTTCTTGGGCTTTTGCGCCATGGGCGCCGGCGCCTACTTTACGAGCACCATGTCGTTTGCGCGCATGATGATGAGCGGCGCCGCCTTGCCGCTGGTCTTTGGCTCGTTTATTTTGACCATCGTCGGCATGGTCATGATGTCGGCCGCCGCCAGCAAGCAGTCCGTGGGCCTGTCCCTTGTGGGCTACGTAATCTTTGCGAGTACCTTTGGCCTGACCGCGTCGTTTGGCCTTGCCAACTACGACCTGCCCACCATCAACACTGCCTTTATCGCCACGGCCGCCATCACCTTTGTCTTTGGAGCCTTGGGCGTGACGTTCCCCAAGTTTTTCCAGCGCGTATATGGCATCGGTTTTGGCATTCTGCTCGCCACTATTCTGGTTGAGATCGTGCTGATGTTCATGGGCGTCTCGCAGACCATCACCGATCTGATCGTGATCGTGGTGTTCGCCGGCTTTATTGGCTACGACACCTATGTTGCCACGACGGTGCCGCCTACGCTGCCCAACGCCGTGCTTATGGCCTCTAACCTGTTCGTGGATATTATCAACGTGTTCCTGCGCATTTTGAACATCCTCGGCCGTCGCGATTAAAACGCGGCATTGCGACGCTTCCTGCCGGACACGGTAAAACGATGCGAAAGGCGGTCCTTCGGGGCCGTCTTTTTTGTGCGCGGCGGGGTATCATGGATGGGAAAAAGCCGATAGCGGCAGCGACAGGAAAGGTGGCCACGTATGGCAGACGTCGACAACAGGAACCGTAACCGCAGGTCCAACCGAACGGGTCAGCCCAATCCCAAGCGCGAGGCGCGTGCCAAGGCCGCCGAGCGCCATGTGGCGGCTGTGTCCGAGGCCTGCGCCAAGGACATCGAGCGTTCGCTTGCCGGCGTGTGCGAGTTCGATGGTATGCCTGCCGGTTTTGTCGCGGCGATGAAGGCCAAGGCCCAGGTGGCTGCTGCTGCCGAGGAGCAGGTTGCCGAGGAGCCCGAGGCCGCCGAGGTCGAGGCTGCAGTCGATACCGAGGTGGCGCCCGAGCCCGTCGAGGAGGCCGCCGAAGCCGAGTCCGAGCCCGCCGAGGAGCCCGCTCCGGTCCTGCCCGAGGTCACCGTGCTTGACGCCTCTGCCACGCAGGCCATTCTGGATAACGGCCGAGGCTACGCGCAATTCTGCGACATGGCCGTACTCGCCTTTGCCTCGTTCACCAACCCGGGCGGCGGCTACATCCAGGGCTATCTGGGTCAGGAGGCCACGCTCTGTGCCGATTCGTACCTGTACAACGTGCTCGATAAACAGCGCAAATGGTACGGCGAGAACCGTCGCCGCAACATCAACTGCGAGCTTTACCGCAACCGTGCGCTGGTGGTGCCTGCGGTGCGCTTCGACCGCAACCACGTGCATGCGTATGCCGACGTAATCGTCGCCGCTGCACCCAACGCCAAGCGTGCTCGCCAGGAGTACCGCGTGAGCGACGATGCCTTGCTGGACGCTCTGCGCGATCGCATCCGCTTTGTGCTTGCCATCTGCGACGAGCTGGGTCGCGAGAAGCTCGTGCTGGGCGCTTGGGGCTGCGACAACAACGGCTTTGACGCCGAGGCCGTGGCCGAGCTCTTCCGCAAGGAGCTCGCATCGGGCGACTTCAAGGTCAAGCAGGTCTTCTTTGCTGTGCCCTCTACGCGCTGGGACGAGGACTTCGCCAAGTTCGAGCACGTGCTGGCAAACTTCCCCGAGCGCAACGAGGAGTCCTATGCTCAGGTTGCCGCCCGCGCTGCAGCAGCCCGTGCCGCCGAGCAGGCCCAGGCTGCTGCCGAGGACGACGAGGATGACGACGACTGGCGCAAGTACCTGTAATCGGTACGCGCTGACGGATATGTCGTGCCGACGGGGGAGGTTGCTCCCGTCGGCTTTTTACCGAGCGAGGGGTTTACGATGAAAAACGTTCTATGTTTTGGCGACAGCAACACCTATGGTTATGATCCGGCGGGCATGCGCGACGGCACCGCGGTGCGCTATGGGCAGGATGTGCGCTGGTGCGGCGTGGCCCAACGTGACTTAGGCGAGGGCTGGCATGTAATTGAAGAAGGCCTCAACGGCCGCACGACGGTACGCGACGACATGTGCCATCTGGATACCAATCTTAACGGCATCCGCGCGTTGCCGATGCTGCTCGAGGCTCATAAGCCGCTGGATGCGATCGTGATTATGCTGGGCACCAACGACTGCAAGACGGTCTTTAGCGTGGGGGCTGCCGATATCGCTGACGGTGTCATGGCGCTGATTCGCACCGTCCGCGCGTTTCCCTGGACCGAAGCCGCGCCCTGCCCGCGTATTCTGCTGATGGCGCCTATCAAGATTAAACCGCAGATCGCCGATGTGTACATGACCGACTTTGACGAGCGCTCCGTCGAGGCCTCGGAGCATTTTGCCGAATACTATGCGTATGCTGCTAAACAGTTTGACTGCGACTTTTTGAATGCCGCCGAGTTTGCCGAGCCGGGCGATATCGACTATCTGCATATGATGCCCGAAAGCCACGAGAGCCTGGGTCACGCCGTGGCAGCCAAGCTCCAAGAGATGCTCGGAGAGTAGCGCGACCCCAAACCACCGCAAAGGGGGCGGGCGCCTTTGCGGTGGCTTGGGCTGCGAATCTTAATACTGCCACATGTGGTTGACAGGGCCGGAGCCTTTGCCCATGTTCAGGCCGGCGGCTAGAGCGCCTGTCAGGTATGCCTTGCCGGCGTTGACGGCGTCGGCAAGATCCATGCCCTGGGCCAGCGCGCAGGCGATGGCGGACGAGAGCGTGCAGCCGGTGCCGTGCGTGTTGTCGGTCTCAATACGCTTGTGGCGGAACCACGTGGTGAGCGGATCGCCTAGGTGGTTGCCCTCATCATCGAGTGGTGCGGGTTCGGCCAGTACATCGTTGGCCTCGTTGACAAGATGCCCGCCCTTAACGAGGGATGCGCAACCAAAGCGGCGGGTAAGGAGCATGGCAGCATTTTGCTGCGTGCGCTCGGAATCGACCTCGTAATCGAGCAGCGCCATGGCCTCGGGAATATTGGGCGTGATAACCGTCGCTAGCGGGAACAGGCGGCGGGTGAGCGCCTCGGCGGCATCTTCGGCAATCAGCCGTGCGCCCGAGGTGGCTACCATGACGGGGTCGACGACCACGTTTGTTGCGTTCCAGGCGCTCAAGCGGTCGGCGATGACTTCGATAATCTCGACAGAAGAAACCATGCCGATCTTGACGGCGCTCGGGCGGATATCGTCAAAAACGGCGTCAATTTGCGCGGCTACGATATCTGGCGAGATATCCTGTACGGCGGTGACACCCAGAGTGTTTTGCGCTGTGATGGCGGTGATGGCCGTCTGGGCATACAGACGGTGCGCCGTGATGGTCTTGATGTCGGCCTGAATGCCGGCGCCGCCGCTGGAATCGGATCCCGCGATGGACAGGACGGCAGGTACCTTACTACGATCCATGTTCGCTCCCTTGTTCGGTCGGAATCAAATGGGTCTTTAAGCCAGCATTATAAAGATGCCCGGGCCGGCGATATGCCGAACCCGGGCGCGAGATGTAATTTTTACGCAAATGTAAGCAAATGTTCACACGTCAACAATTGGCGGGCGCCGACTCGATGATAAAAGGCGATTGCGGCGAAGAGACTAGTCCTCCATACCGAGGTCGATCGTCGTGCCCTCAAACACTTTGTTGACGGTGCGGACGGCGCACATCTTGCCACACATGGTGCAAGTACCCTCGGTGGCGGCGGGGGATTCCTCGTAGCGCTTCTTACCGGTGACCGGGTCGAGAGCGCACTTCCACATGGCGTCCCAGTCGAGCTTGCGGCGTGCCTGGCCCATCTTGTCGTCCATGTCGCGGGCGTGCGGCACCTTCTTGGCGATGTCGGCGGCGTGTGCGGCAATCTTGGTGGCCATGAGGCCGTCGAGCACATCCTGGGCGTTAGGCAGGCATAGGTGCTCGGCCGGCGTCACGTAGCACAGGAAGTCGGCGCCGGAGCTGGCGGAGATAGCGCCGCCGATGGCTGCGGTGATGTGGTCGTAGCCCACGCCGATATCGGTCACCAGCGGCCCGAGCACATAGAACGGGGCGTTGTGGCACAGGCGCTTCTGCAGTTTCATGTTGGCGGCGATCTCGTCGAGCGCCATGTGACCCGGGCCCTCGACCATGACCTGGACGCCGGCGGCCCAGGCGCGCTTGCACAACTTGCCGAGCTCAATCATCTCGGCGGTCTCGGTGGCGTCGTTGGAGTCGTAGAGGCAGCCCGGGCGGCAGGAGTCGCCGAGCGAAATCGTCACGTCGTACTCATGGCAGATTTCGAGCAGCTCGTCGTAGAACTCATAGAAGGGGTTCTCGTTGCCGGTGACCTCCATCCAGCCAAACAGCAGCGAGCCGCCGCGGCTCACGATGTTCATGAGACGGCCGGTCTCCTTAAAGGTCTTGGTGACCGACTTGTTAATGCCGCAGTGGATGGTCATAAAGTCCACGCCGTCCTCGGCGTGCGCGCGCACGACTTCGAACAGGTTGTCCTTGGTGAGCTTGACCAGCGGCTTTTCCATGTAGCCGATGGCGTCGTACATGGGGACGGTGCCTACCATGAGCGGCGTCTCGTCGATGAGCTGCTGGCGGAACTGGCGCGTCTTGCCCGAGTTGGAGAGGTCCATGATGGCGTCGGCGCCAAAGTCCTCAGCGATCTTGACCTTCTTCCATTCCTCGGCGGCATCGGCCTTGTCGCCCGAGATGCCCAGGTTGACGTTGACCTTGGTGGACAGGCCCTCGCCGACGCCAAAGGCGCGCATGCCCTTTTTGATGTGCACGATGTTGGCGGGAATGGCGATGCGGCCGTCTGCCACGCGCTCACGGATGTACTCGGGGTCGCGATGCTCGCGCTCGGCGACCTCCTTCATCTGCGGTGTGATCTGTCCGGCGCGGGCAAAGTCGATTTGCGTGACGAGCTTGGGCTCTGTCTGTGTGCTCATTGGCACGGCTCCCTTCGTTGGCATTACCCATATCAGGTTTGCGGGTCAGGGCGGGCGCGCCCAGTCTCAGCCTGCCGTCTTGTCCTGCAAGCTCCCCGTTATGTCATGGGCTCAAGTATAGCCTGAATGGGTACGATTGGCCTAACAAGCGTGCCCGTGGGGAGGCGTACATGGAAGACAAGCATCTATATCGAGAGACACAATGGGACGTATCGGCCGAGGAGGGCCGTGCACACCATGGGTTGGTCGCGATTGGCTTTGCGGTGCTTGCCGTGCTGGTGATTGCCTTTTGTATTTGGACGTTTGGCGGTCGCGGCGGCGCCGCCTGGGAGTTTGAGGCCGACGAGGGCCTGCCGATTATGACGGTGAGGAGTACTGGCGGTAATGCCAATACGCTCGCCGTTCCGGGCGATTATTGGTACCCGTGCGATGAGTTTGTGCAGTTGCAGCTGAGTGGTGGGTCTATTCCTGGTGAGGAAATCGAACGCGTGACGTATGATGCGACGTTCAAAACGTTGACGGTGAAGCTCAAAGATCAAGGGGATGTGCCCACGACGATGGATATCGCGCTGACGGAATGGCGCCTGGAGCCCCCGTCGGGTGTTGCGGTGTCCGAGGTCGAGCACGTCAAGATTGTCTATCAGGACGGTTCGACAAACGGGATTGCAAAGGCCGACGGTCTAGCTGAATAGGTGTCGAGCCTAGCAGCCAATTCATAAAAGTTGCGGTGGAATAGTTCCTGATTGTGCGAAAAAGGCTCAAATAGGAATTATTCCACCGCAAGTTATATAGAGAAGGCTGAGCGGGTCAGTGTTGGGTGCCGGCTCTAGAGCATCTGTTCGTTGATGAACACGAGGGTGCCTAGGTATGAGAGCTCGGGGACGTGGCGATAGCCGATGTTGAATGCGGTAAGTTCGCTTGCATCCTCGAGCTTGTTTTCTGCCATCCACCGCACCATGGAGCCGCGCGCCTTTTTGCTGGCGGTCGACCGTTGGATGGGCTTCTCGTTGCGGATACCCTCGCCAAAGAGGCACGTGACGGCTGTGGCGTCGCCCGCGAGGTGGGGCAGAACGGCTTTGGCATACTCTACGCTGGCGAGGTTGACGATCGTGGTGTTTGAACCTGCCGGGGCGATAACCCGCGCGAGCTTGTCGCTCCAAAACGCGTAGAGGTCTCGGGCATCGTCAACGGCGAGCTTCGCACCCATCTCCAGCCGATACGGTTCGACGGCATGAAAGGGGCGTACGCATCCGTAAAGGCCCGAGAGGATCCACAGATGGTCTTGCAGCCATGCGAGCTGCGCGGCATCCATCACCTCGGGTGCCATGCTCTGGTATTGAATGCCGTGATAGGACATGACGGCGGGGGAGGTATTGCGGGCGATATCGGGATTGTCGAGGTCGCCGTTTTCCAAGATGGGCTCGAACTCATGCAGGGTGTTGAGGCAAGGCCCCAGCAGTTTGTCACTCACGTTCCATAGCGCCTGCAGGCCGCCGCTGCCTTCATTTCGCTCAATATCTAGCAACGCGCGATGCAGTCGAGCCGTCTCGCGCGCAAAGGGCGGAATGCCCAGGACTTCAAAAGCATCTTGGGCCGAGCGCATCTGCTTGGCGGGCGAAATGATGACCTGCAGCATGGACTCTCCTCTGTCAAAAAGGAAGTTGCGGTGGAATACGGTCTGTTTTGGCCGTTTATAGGCCAGTTTAGTCCGTATTTCACCGCAAGTTATGAAGGGCTGGTTAGGCGCGCTCGAGGAAGGCTTTGTAGCCGCGGTAGGCCTCGTAGATATCGGCCTTGTTGGCGACCTCCCACAGGGCGTGCATGGACAGGACGGCAACGCCGGAGTCGATGACGTTCATGCCATACTTGGCCATGATGTAGGCAATGGTGCCGCCACCGCCCGCGTTGACGCGACCGAGCTCACAGGTCTGGAAGTCCACGCCGGCCTCGTCCATGATGTCGCGGACGAGGGCCACGTACTCGGCATCGGCGTCGTTGGAACCGCCCTTGCCGCGGCTGCCCGTGTACTTGTTAAAGCACAGGCCACGACCCAAAAAGGCGGCGTTCTTCGTCTCGAACTTGCCGGCATAGCCCGGGTCGAAACCGGCGGACACGTCGGAGGAGAGCATGCGGCTGCGGGCGAGCGCGCGGCGCAGGGCCAGCGGGCTATCCTCGCCGGCGAGCGTCATGATCTCGGCGACGGTGTTCTCGAAGAAGCGGCTCGTCATACCGGTGGCACCCACGGAGCCGATCTCCTCCTTATCGACGATGAGCGTGATGCTCGTGCGCTCCACGTTGGCGACGTCGATCTGGGCGAGCATGGAGGGGTAAGCGCAGACGCGGTCGTCGTGGCCATAACCCAGAATCATGGAGCGGTCGAGGCCCATGTCGCGGGCGGGGCCGGCGGGCACGACCTCGATCTCGGCGGAGAGGAAGTCCTCCTCCTCGACGTCGTACTGCTCCTTGAGGATGTCCAGGAACATCTGCTTGACGGGCTCCTTGGGGGCGTCCTTATCGTCCTCATCGAACTTGACGGGACGGCCGCCCACGATCACGTCGAGGATCTCGGCATCGACGGCGTCCTTGGCAGGCTTGGACATCTGCTCGCTCGAGAGGTGGATCAGCAGATCGGAGATGGTAAAGACCGGGTCGTCCGCCTTGTCGCCGATATTGATGTCGACGGTGGTACCGTCCTTTTTGCAGATGACGCCCACGAGTGCGAGCGGGGAGGCTACCCAGTGGTAGCTCTTGACGCCGCCGTAGTAGTGCGTGTCGAGGTAGGCCATGTCGCCGGCCTCGAAGGCGGGATTCTGCTTAAGGTCCAGGCGCGGCGAGTCCACGTGGGCGCCCAAGATGTTAAAGCCCTGCTCGAGCGGGGCGGTGCCCAGGTTGACGAGCATAAGGTCCTTGCCGTGGTTAGCGGCATACACCTTGTCGCCTGCCTTGAGCTCGCGGCCCTCGGCGATCACGGTCTCCAGGTCGACGTATCCCGCCTCCTCGGCCATCTTGATGCCGGTCTTGACGCACAGGCGCTCGGTCTTGTTCTCGCTCAAAAACTGCTTATAGCCGCGGCAAAGCCCCTCGAGCTCCTCGACTTGCTGTGGCGTGTACTTTTTCCATGCGCAGGGACGCTCCATGACGCAGGCTCCTTTCGGATCGATCGTGCTGGTTGATGTACCGTGAGCCATCGTATCACGCGCGGGCTCGCGGTGGCGGGGGAGCTTGATGTGCGGTGGCCGCGGGGCGGGGAGCGTGTAAACTGGAGTAAGCAAACCGTGCCCAGCCCAAAGCGAGGTATTTAATATGTCTGACAAGCGCCGCACTTTTGCCGTTATCGACGGCAACTCGCTCATGCACCGCGCCTTCCACGCCGTGCCGCCGACCATGAACGCGCCGGACGGTCGCCCCACCAACGCGATCTTTGGCTTTCTGAACATGTTTCTTAAGATGATCGATGCCTTTAACCCCGACGGTGTGGTCGTGGCGTTTGACAAGGGTAAGCCGCGCGTGCGCATGGAGATGCTGCCGCAGTATAAGGCGCAACGCCCGCCCATGGACCCCGATCTGCATGCGCAGTTCCCTATGATTAAGGAGCTGCTCACCGCGCTCAACGTGCCGATTCTGCAGTCCGAGGGCTGGGAAGGCGACGATATCCTGGGAACCATGGCGCGCCTGGGCGAGCAGGCCGGCTGCGACATGCTACTGGTGACCGGCGACCGCGACATGTATCAACTCGTGACCGAGCACGTCAACGTGGTCTCGACCCGCAAGGGCCTGTCTGACGTGGCGATCATGACGCCCGAGAGCGTGGACGACCTGTATCACGGCATTACGCCGGCGCTCGTGCCCGATTTTTACGGTCTAAAGGGCGATACGTCCGACAACATCCCCGGTGTACCGGGCATCGGTCCCAAAAAGGCGAGTGCGCTCATTGGGAAGTACGGTAGCCTGGACGAAGTCATCGCGCATGCCGACGAGGTCAAGGGCAAGATGGGCGAGAACCTGCGTGCACACATCGATGACGCACTACTGAGCCGCAAGGTTGCGACAATTCGCACCGATGCGCCCGTTGAGCTCGATTTTGAGGCGACGTCCTTCCCGGCGTTTTCTGCCGACGAGGTTTCCGCGGCGCTGGGTACGCTTGGTATCACCGCCATGCAGAACCGTTTCTTGGCGCTGATTGGCGGCGAGGGCGGGGCTGCTGCTGCCTCCAGTGTGTTTGAGATACCTGCGATGGTTCGCGCAGCCGCCGACGATGCTGACGCGCTTGGTGCCGTTGCGGCTGAGGTCTCCCGCGCGATTGATGCCGGCGAGTGGGTCGCCGCCGTGGTGGACGACGACAAGGAAGAGGGCGCGCTCTTTGGGCTGACGCGCACGCTGTGGTTGGCGACGTCCAAGGGCCTGTTCGCGCTCGAGGAGGGGGACAGCTGTGCGGCGGCTGAGGTTGAGGGCTTCAACTTCGTCCACGGCGTGATTGCCGGCGTGCTCGCGCGTCTGTTTATGGAGGGTCGCGTGGCGAGCCCGGATATGAAGGCGCTGTTGCACGAGCTTTCGCCCATCGATTCTTCTGAACTCGAGCTCATGGATCCGCTCACTACCGATTCCACGCGTATCTTCGATACCGTGGTCGCTGCCTATCTGCTGGATTCCGATCGCTCCGAGTTCGATGAGGCATATCTGGCCGATACGTATCTGCAGATGGCGCTGCCTGCGGCGCGCGGTGCAGAGGGTGCCGGTGAGGACGCTCCGGCGCCCACCGCTCGCACGGCGGCCTTGACGTTGGCGCTGGTCGCACCGCTGCGCGACCGCATGGCCCGCGAGAACGCCGCCAACGTGTTCGATGGCATCGAAATGCCGCTCGTGCCGGTGCTTGCCAAGATGGAGCGCGCGGGCATGCTCGTGGATCCCGACCGCCTGCGTAATCTGTCCGAGGGCCTGGCGACCCAGATCACCGAGGTCGAGCGCAGCATTCGCGACCTGGCGGGTGACGAGACCTTTAATATTGGCAGTCCCATGCAGCTGTCGCATGTGCTCTTTGATGTGATGGGGCTTCCGACCAAGGGCCTCAAGAAGACTAAGCGCGGCTACTATTCGACCAACGCCAAGGTGTTGAGCGACCTTGCCCGCGACCACGAAATCGTGCGTCTGATCTTGGATTGGCGTGAGAAGTCTAAGATCAAGTCCACCTATCTGGACACGCTGGGCCCGCTGCGCCGTGGTGACGGTCGCGTGCACACCACGTACAACCAGACCATCACGGCAACGGGGCGTCTGTCCTCGAGTGATCCGAACCTACAGAACATCCCGACGCGCTCGGAGCTGGGCCGTACCGTCAAGACGGCGTTTTCGGCAGGCGAGGGAAGCGTCTTTTTGGCGGTGGACTACTCGCAGATCGAGCTGCGTCTGCTGGCGCATCTCTCGGGCGACGAGCACTTGGTGCGCGCCTTTAACGAGGGCGAGGACTTCCATGCCGAGACGGCGGCGCGCGTGTTTGGTGTGCCGGTGTCCGAGGTAACGCCCGACCTGCGCAGTCGCGCCAAGGCCGTGAACTTTGGCATCGTGTATGGTCAGCAGGCCTACGGCCTGTCGCAGTCGCTGCATATCTCGATGGCCGAGGCGCGCGACATGATCGACCGCTACTACGAGGCCTACCCGGGCGTGCGTACGTTCCTCGACAACGTGGTGGCGCGCGCCAAGCAGACGGGCTACGCCGAGACCATGTACGGTCGCCGGCGCCATATTCCCGAGCTCAAGGCCAAAAATCCGCAGCTCCGCGGCTTTGGCGAGCGCACGGCCATGAACCACCCCATGCAGGGAACCGCCGCCGACATCATCAAGATCGCCATGGCTCGCGTAAGCCGCCGCCTGGAAGAAGAGGGCTTTGCCGCCCACATGATCCTGCAAGTGCACGACGAACTGGACTTTGAGTGCCCCATCGACGAAGTCGAGCGCCTAACCACCATGGTCCGCGACGTCATGGAACACGTAGTAGACCTCCGCGTCCCCCTAATCGCCGAAGCCAGCACCGGCATAACCTGGGCCGACGCTAAATAAAGGCGTACCAACAACCCCAAAGTAACCAAAAGCAGAAGGGGGCTCCTTGCCAACAAGGAGCCCCCTTCATTCCAAAAAAAATCAGCCAAGTATCTAGACACTCAAGACACCATCTAGGCGGCAAGCAAGTAAACCTAGGACCTGGTCGGGCGGCGCGGATTAGTTTTTCGTAGATTCCGCACGAGCCGGAAAGCACTTAATGTGCTTTCCGAGCGAGCCCAGGACCTGACCGAACGAAAAACTAATCCGCGCCGCCCGGCCAGGTCCGACGAGCCACGTTACCGAGCCGCCAGGATGGCGTCGATGAGCGTCAGTACGCCCCCGTCGTTGTTGCTCGGAATGCGCCACTTGGCGTGCGCGTTCATGTGCTCTTCGGCATTGTCCACGATAAAGCTGTGACCGACGCGCTCCAGCATGGGGATGTCGTTGTAGGTATCACCCACGGCGGCAGCGTCGGCAATATCGATGCCCAGGTGCTCGCACAGGTGCGCGACGCCGGCGCCCTTGTCGACGCCCAGGTTCATAAAGTCGATCCACTCGCGCCCGGCGTTGGTGACGTAGAGCTTGTCCGAGAACTCGGGGCTATAGGTCTCGCGGAAAGCGGGCTCGGCGTCGTAGCCAGGGAAGAAGACCGAAATCTTGTTAGACTCGAAATCAATGCCCTCAAAGCTGTCGACGTAGTTGATTGTGTTGTAGTAGACGCTGATCTCGTCGTGGTATTGATGGTCGCGGGCAAGCACGTAGAACTCGTCGAAGCAGCACAGGACTGGGACAGCGCGAGGATCCTCCGAGGCACGGTTCAAGACCTGCTGATACAGCTCCACGTCAATATTGCTCTTATAGATATAGCTGCCGCGATAGATCACGCACGCTCCGTTGTCGGGACAAAAGGCGAGGCGGTTCTTGATGCCCTCGAACATCTCCTCGAGCTTGGGTGCGGGACGTCCGCTGGCGGGGCAGAATACGATGCCGGCGTCGGCGAGCTTGTCCAGGCGCTCATCAAGACCCTGGGGCAGCACACGCTCGTCGGTCAGCAGCGTCTTGTCCATATCGACGGCGATGAGTTTAATGTCGCCGATGTTAGCGTCTGATTCATAAGTCTGCATAAATGCGCCTTTCCGTTTCCAGATTGTTTCGGGCGTAATGACCCTCTGCTATGTAATCGAGCGTATTTTCGCAGGATTGGCGCGTATTTGCATCACTATTCACAAACTAATGAAAAAACTTTTCAGAAATTTGAATTTGTCGCTTGTACAGCAGGCACTTTAGCGTAATATAGCGACCATCGAAAACGGAGACGGAAAAACAACCGCTTACCGAGGAAAAGGTACCGTTTACGATATTAGAATTGCGCCCGGCGATAGGTGAAAGGAGAGGCAGATGCAGTTCGTAAAGATCATCACTACTGCAGACAATGCCATCCGACGCCAGCGCGCAATTTCCCGACGACGATAACAATCGTCTCTGTCCGCATGGGGCGAATTGCCTCACCAGAGTCATTTTGAGGTCGTTGGGTTTTAGCACGACATTGCTGCATGTTTCTAGGGCATGTATGTGCTGATTTTTGCTATTTAACCTGATATTGCACGGTATATGACCTTGAAGTGACTTGCAACTGACCGATGTTCTAACTAGCTACCAAGGGCGAAAGGAAACAGCCATGAGCAAGGAAAAAGTCGTTCTCGCATATTCCGGTGGTCTTGATACATCCGTATGTGTCAAGTGGCTCCAAGACGAGAAGAATCTCGATGTCGTTTGTGTCTGCGGCAACGTGGGCCAGGAGGAGACCGGCCTGGATGCCAAGAAGCAGAAGGCGCTCGACCTGGGCGTTCTCGATTGCCAGGTGCTCGACCTGCGCGATGAGTTCTCCGACGAGTTCCTGACTAAGGCCATCGCCGCCAACTCTATGTACGAGAACAAGTACCCGCTGCTCTCCGCCCTGTCTCGCCCGCTGCTTGCCAAGAAGCTTGTTGAGGTCGCCCACGAGTTTGGCGCGACCTACGTCGCCCACGGCTGCACCGGCAAGGGTAACGACCAGGTCCGTTTTGAGGCCGCCGTCAAGGCCCTCGACCCCGAGCTCAAGGTTATCGCCCCGGTTCGCGAGTGGGACCTGAAGTGCCGTCCCGACGAGGTCGCCTATGCCCACGCTCACAACGTGCCGGTTCCCGAGGGTGCCAACGACAACCCCTACTCCATCGACGACAACCTGTGGGGTCGTGCCATTGAGTGCGGTCACCTGGAGGATCCCTGGAACGAGCCGCTCGACGACGCCTGGGTTATGACCAAGAATCCCGAGGACACGCCGGACACCCCGACCTACACCGAGATTGAGTTTGAGGCCGGCAAGCCCGTCGCCGTCGACGGCAAGAAGATGAAGCTCTCCGAGATCGTCATCGCCCTCAACAAGATTTCCGGCGACAATGGCTTTGGCCGTCTCGATCTGGTCGAGGATCGCCTGGTGGGCCTTAAGAGCCGCGAGTGCTATGAGGTTCCCGGAGCCCTGACGCTCATCACCGCCCACAAGGCGCTTGAGGACATCTGCGTCGAGGGCGATTTGCTCAAGACCAAGATTAAGCTCGAGCAGGATTGGGCCACCGCCGTTTACAACGGCCAGTGGTACAGCCCGCTCAAAAACGCGCTCGATGCCTTTATGGCCGATACCCAGAAGTTCGTGACCGGCACTGTCCGTCTGAAGTTCTTTAAGGGCAACTGCCATGTCGTCGGCCGCAAGAGCCCCTTCAGCCTCTACGACTACGGTCTGGCTACCTACGACCGCGACACCACGTTTGACGAGAAGGCCAGCGCCGGTTTTATCGAGATCGATACGCTGTCGCTCAAGACGTGGGCAAAGGTCCAGGGCCCCAGCTCTGCTGCCGCCCAGGCCTAGCGCCTCCTCCCCTTGGTATCCGCGCGGCCCATCCGCGTGATACATAACGGGCGCACGGGGTCCCTACCTTTCGTTATGCTTGCTGACACTTCTTAACATCGGTGGCCCCTACGTTCCGCCCGCATATATGATGCCGCGTCTGCGGCTGAGTCCGAGCCCCGCCGGGGTTGTCCGGCGGGGCTTCTTCTATCAATTTGGCGGCTCTGCGCCTATATATATGAGGAGTATCCATTATGTTCAATGCTATCGCGCATGCTTTACTTGCCCTCGCGCCCGAGTTCGATGCTGCAAGGGTCGAGGACGTCCCTATGAGCCTGAAGGCCTGGATCGATGGTTCGCAGGGCAACATCCGGAGGGAGACGTTGGGCGCCAAGTGCATGGCGCGTCACTTCTTTGCAAATTAGCTACATGGCTCCGCACACGGTGGGGAATGTGTAAAACTAGCGGTTGAAAAATCGCTTTAGCGATATGGCGCATTGCTTTGGGCGCTTGTTTTGGTATTTGGAGAAAGGGGACGGTTCCATGGCTCTTTGGGGCGGTCGTTTTGAGGCAGGCGTGGCCGAGGTCACGCAGGAGTTTGGCGCGTCGCTGCCGGTCGACAAACATCTCTATAAGCAGGATATCGCCGGCTCTAAGGCGCATGCCAAAATGCTGGCGGCCCAGGGCATCATCAGTGCCGAGGACGAGCAGGCGATTGCCAAGGGCCTGACCGGAATCGAGCAGGATATCGATGCCGGCAACTTCACATTCGACATCAACGACGAAGACATTCATATGTCCATCGAGAGCGAGCTGACGCGTCGCATCGGCGAGGCCGGTAAGCGCTTGCATACCGGACGTTCGCGCAACGACCAGGTGGCGACCGACACGCGCCTGGGCGTCAAGGCGCTGGCCAAGGAGCTCATGGAGGCCAATCTTGAGCTGCGCCATGTGCTGGTGGATGCGGCTAAGAAGTACGACAAGGTGATTCTGCCGGGCTACACGCACATGCAGCACGCTCAGCCCGTGCTGCTCTCGCATCATCTGCTGGCGTATTCCTGGATGTTCGCGCGCGACTTTACACGCCTGAAGGCAGCCTTTGATGCCGCCGACAACTGTCCGCTGGGCGCTGCCGCGCTTGCCGGCACGAGCTATCCGCTCGATCGTCAGATGACGGCTGCCGAACTTGGCTTTGCGGGCGTGATTCCCAACTCGCTCGATGCGGTTTCCGACCGTGATTTCCTCCTCGACCTGCATTACGCCGGCTCCGTCATGGCGATGCACCTGTCGCGTCTTTCCGAGGAGATCGTGCTGTGGTCGAGCTCCGAATTTGGCTTTATCACGCTTTCCGACTCTTACTCCACTGGCTCGTCCATCATGCCGCAGAAGAAGAATCCCGACTTTGCCGAGCTTATCCGCGGCAAGAGCGGCCGTGTGTATGGCAACCTGGTGCAGCTGCTCGTGACCATGAAGGGCCTGCCGCTTGCTTATAACAAGGACTTGCAGGAGGACAAGGAGGGTGCGCTCGATACCGCCCATACGCTCATGCAGTGCCTGTCGGTTATGGCCGGTATGATTTCGACTTGGACCGTCAACGAGGATGCCATGGCGCGCGAGTGCGGCGTGGGACACCTTGCCGCCACCGATGTTGCCGATTACCTGGCTAAGCGTGGTCTGCCGTTCCGCGAGGCACATGCCGTGGTGGGCCATCTGGTCCTGATGTGCGAGAAGCGCGGCTGCAATCTTGAGGACCTGCCGTTTGAGGTGTTTCAGGAGGCAAGCTCGCTCTTTGAGCGCGACATTACCGAGGCGCTCGACATCCCGTCGATTGTCGCTGCGCGCACGACCGAGGGCGGTACCGCCCCTGCCGCCGTTGCCGTGCAGCTGCAGCGTGCCGAGGCACAGCTCGTGGCCGACGAAGGCGTGTTTGGATCGCTGACCAAGGTCGTCGAGATGGGCCACGGGGCAAAGTAGGGATTTGACTGAAGCGGCTTTGGCCATTTATCGATAAATCGTTTTTGCTTTACGGGCGTCTGCTGATGTGGGCGTCCGTATTTTGTTGCTATGGGGGAGGGGCTTGTCGAGAAGTTCTGTAGGACCTTTGGGCAGGTTGTGAAGGGGGTACGTTCGCGGGCGGCAACCGACCGTCTGCTCTGCTCGATGCGGTTGATGGGCAGTCGGATGGTACTCTAATCGAGCTTCGAAACAGAAGTGACACATATGGAACGCTTCAATAAATTGCAACGTTTCAATAAACAGCTTTTTGTTTAACTGCAGCTAAAACTCTGTTACGATGCAGTCCAGGCGGGTGCCGGAATGGGACTTGGGCACGCGCGAACCTACTTGAAAGGCTACCTTATGGCTATCGAGAAGACCTTCATCATGATTAAGCCCGACGCGGTGCGCGATCGCAAAATCGGCGAGATTGTTGCTCGCATTGAGCGCAGCGGCCTTGTCATCGAGCGCATGGAGATGACCACGCTCGAGCGCGCTACCGTCGAGGAGCACTACGCCCATCTGGCCGACAAGCCCTTCTTTGGCGGTCTCTGCGACTTTATGACGAGCGGTCCGGTCGTCAAGATGGTCGTTTCCGGTCTTTCCGCTGTTGCTAAGATGCGCACCCTCATGGGCGCTACTAATCCGCTTGACGCTGCTCCTGGTACCATCCGCGGCGACTTTGCCGTCGATGTCAACGCCAACGTGATCCACGGCTCCGACTGCCTGGAGAACGCCGAGATCGAGATCAAGCGCTTCTTTGGCTAAACCAGCTTTGACTCCTTAAAGCTGTTAGCGTGTGGCTTGGGCGCCGCGGAACTCCATCCGCGGCGCCCTATTATTCCAAAATCTATGAAGGGGCCCGTTCGGTCATGAGTTCCGAGCGGGCCCCTGCTGTTAGCTCGTGGCACTGAGATGTTTAGGCCTCGTCGACGACCTTGAGGCCGCGCGTGTGGTCGATCTCGTTGAGGAGGTTAACGCGACGCTCGTGACGACCACCCTCAAACTCGGCGTCGAGCCACTCGTCGACAATCATCTTGGCGAGCTCGGAGCCCACGACGCGGGCGCCAAAGGCGAGCACGTTGGTGTTGTTGTGCATGCGGGAGAGCTTGGCGCTGAAGGGCTCGGAGCACACGACGGCGCGTACGCCCTCGACCTTGTTAGCAGCCAGGCTAATCCCGACGCCGGTGCCGCAGATCAGGATGCCTAGGTCGACGTCGCCGTTGGCAACGGCCTTACCCACCTTGTAGCCGGCGATGGGGTAGTCAAAGCTCTCGGAGGTGTCGGTGCCAAAGTTCACGACCTCGCAGCCGCGCTCCTTCAGGTGCTCGGAAATGATGTTCTTGAGCTCGACGGCGGCGTGGTCGTTACCGATACCGATCTTCATGGATGGTTCCTCTCTGGTCTGTGCGGCGCAAATGCTAAAGGTGTTTACCGCGTTCGACTGCATGATAGCGCGACTTTTGCGTAAACGCTCGAGCGTTTTTTGGTCAAACGCTTTAGCAGGCAACAAGACTGGCTTCTCGTGAATGAATGTCGTCAGTTTGCGCTTGAGCGCCGTCCGCCGGAACCATGGTTGCGGTTTTTGATGCATTGTTATCAAATAAAGGAGCTAACTTTTTTGAGAGCCCAGCCCGTTATGCAAGCAGGAGATACCTATGCCTACCGATTCCATCCGTAATGCCGCGTTTTGCGATGTTTTGAACCGCGAGCTTGTCTGCGCGCTCGGCTGTACCGAGCCCATTGCCGTTGCCTATGCAGCAGCGCTGGCGAGCCAGACGCTCGGTTGCGAGCCCGATCATATGGATGTTGCCTGCTCGGGCAACATCATCAAGAACGTCAAGAGCGTGACCGTGCCCAACTCGGGCGGTATGCACGGTATTGAGGCCGCGGCCGTGCTGGGTGCCGTGGGCGGCGACGCTAAGAGCGCGCTCGAGGTGCTCGAGAGCGTTGACGATGAAGACCGTGCTCGCGTGGCCGAGCTCCTCGCCGACGCCGACTACTGCGATGTGTCGCTTGTCGAGGGTGTGCCCAACCTCTACATCAAGGTGACTGCGACGGCCGGGGGCCATACCGCGGTCGTCGAGATTACCGATCACCACACCAATGTCACGTGCCATACCCTCGACGGTATTCCGGTGTGCGGCAAGTCGGCGGGGGAGTGTGCCGCCTGCGCCGAGCGCGTCGTGGCCGAGCGGGCGGCAGATAACGCCGATACGCACATGTCGATTGAGACCATCATCGACTTTATCGAGGACGGTGACATTGAGGACGCCCGCGCTGCCGTTGAGCGTCAGATTGAGCTGAATGCCGCAATCAG
Organism: uncultured Collinsella sp.; assembly: GCA_900544995.1. Lineage (GTDB taxonomy): Bacteria > Actinomycetota > Coriobacteriia > Coriobacteriales > Coriobacteriaceae > Collinsella. Next base: position 45,594 of record UQXC01000001.1, read on the forward strand.
TGCCGAGGGCCTTGCGCACGCTTGGGGCGCCGAGGTGGGTCGTACGCTGCTGGGTGCTCGTGCCGATGACGTCGCCTGCCGTGCCCGTGCCCGTGCGGCCGCCGGATCCGACGCTCGCATGAACGGCTGCGCGCTGCCGGTCGCCATTGTGTGTGGCTCGGGCAATCAGGGAATTACCTGCGCATTGCCCGTCATGGAGTATGCTGAGTTCCTGCGCTGCGACCACGAGCACCTGGTGCGCGCCGTGATGCTGTCCGATCTTATCGCCGTGCATATCAAGAGCTATATTGGTGCGCTCTCGGCGTTTTGCGGTGCTATTTGCGCCGCGTGCGGCGCCGGCGCCGCGATTACCTGGCTGTGCGGTGGCACGCGCGAGCAGATTGGCGCGACGGTCTCGAATACGCTCGGTAACGTGGGCGGCATCGTGTGCGACGGTGCCAAGGCGAGCTGTGCCGCCAAGATCTCGGCTGCCGTCGATGCGGCGATCCTGGGCCATGATATGGCCATGCAGGGCCGCGGCTTCCGCGCCGGCGAGGGCCTGATCCAGGATACCGTTGAGCAGACAATCGCCAGCATGGGCTACGTGGGCCGCGTAGGCATGAAGGACACCGACATCGAGATCCTCAACATCATGATCGGTAAAACCCAGGTCTGCTAGATATTAAGTTGCGGTGAGATAGTTCCTAAAATTACCCGGGTGAGGGGCAAACAGGAACTATCTCACCGCAACTGCGCTAGATGTTCTGGCGCCTACGATAGTTCGTCGGCTATTTGGTGCTCGTAGAAGGCCTCGATTACGGCGTTAAAGTCGCGGGCGAAGTCTTCCATGGTTCCGCGCCAGGTGGCTCGGCTGGGCTTGCCTTGGCCCACAAAGGCGGTTTGGATGCCGCAATCGGGGGACGGGAAGTCGCGTTTGGGATCGTTGCCCACCATAAGGACCTCGTGCGGTTCGAGCCCCATCACCTGAAGCTGCTCTAGATAGTAGGTGGCATCGGGCTTGCAGCGGGTGGTGTTTCCCATGTGCGTGACGAGCTCAAAGGGAGCGTCGGCCAGGTCGCCCCAACCCATGCGGCACTCGATGGCCCCCTGGGGAAAGCTGGGGTTGGTAAAGAGCGCGCAACGCAGCCCTGCGTCCTGTACGGCCTGGAGCGCGGCGTGTGCGCCCGGCATGGCGTGGGCGTTAATGACATCGTCGTTCTTGTACGGAAGAACTTCGCGGTCATAGTAGGTAAACGCCTCGTAGATGAGGGGATCGGAGAGGCGGATCCCGCATCGGCGCTCGACCTCTTCTTGGTAAAACTCAAGATTGGTTCGGTTGTCCGTGCCGCTGCGGCGATTGGCGTTGAGGTCGACCAGGATGGTGCCGAGGCGTGCCATCGTGCCACCGCGGCTGCGGCGCCCGATATCCGCGAGCATCGAAGAGACATCCTTAAAATAGCGAAGGATGAACGCGTTGAGGTTGATGCTGAGAAGCGTCTCGTCCATATCGAAAACGACTGCTTTGAGCACGCGGGCACCTTTCTCGAAAAATCGATCTAGAATCGTTGGCTCCGGATACTTTACCCCAAAGCCGAATGCCTAGCCGGTTATCGTCAAGTTGCGGAGACGTGTGTTCATAAGATTACGAAAAAGTCTCCACACGAGTAAAAAATCGCAGTTCACGCTTGAAATCGAACTCATTTCCCCGTAACCTATACGAACGTGATTGCATAAGCGTCACATTAGTATCTGTCGGCTCCCGAGTGTTCCTAAACGTTGTGTGCTTGTCGCACCCTTCTGTAGGTCCTAGCAATCGGGGCCCCGTAGTTCGAAAGGGGTCCACCTTTGAGTGAGATTCAGAACTCGTCCATTTTCTCTCTTGACGATGTCAATGAGGAGGAGATGAACAACCTCATCGACGGTACGATTACCGACTTTGATGAGGGCGATCTCGTTAACGGCACTGTCGTTAAGATCGAGCATGACGAGGTGCTCGTTGACATCGGATTCAAGTCCGAGGGCGTTATCCCGGTCCGCGAGCTGTCCATCCGCAAGGACGCTAACCCTGCAGACATCGTTGCACTCGGTGATCCCATCGAGGCTCTGGTTCTCCAGAAGGAGGACAAGGACGGTCGTCTGGTCCTGTCCAAGAAGCGTGCCGAGTACGAGCGTGCTTGGAACCGCATCGAGGAGAAGTTCAACTCCGGCGAGAACGTCGAGGGCGAGGTTATCGAGGTTGTCAAGGGCGGCCTGATCCTCGACATCGGCCTGCGTGGCTTCCTGCCTGCTTCCCTCGTCGACCTCCGTCGCGTCAAGGACCTCACCTCTTACATGGGCACCCGCATCGAGGCCCGCGTCATCGAGATGGACCGCAACCGCAACAACGTTGTCCTCTCCCGTCGCGTCGTGCTCGAGGAGTCCCGTAAGGCCGAGCGCTCCGAGATCCTGTCCAAGCTCAAGTCTGGCATGCGTCTCCAGGGCACCGTTTCCTCCATCGTCGACTTCGGCGCCTTCGTCGACCTCGGCGGTATCGACGGCCTCATCCACATCTCCGAGCTCTCTTGGAACCACGTCAACCATCCTTCCGAGGTTGTCAAGGTCGGCCAGGAGGTCGAGGTCGAGGTTCTCGACGTCGATCTCAACCGCGAGCGCATCTCCCTGGGTCTCAAGCAGACCACCGAGGATCCGTGGCGCGCACTGGTCAAGAAGTACCCCGTCGGCGCTATTGTCGAGGGCACTGTGACCAAGCTTGTCCCGTTCGGCGCTTTCGTCGATCTGGGCGAGGGCATCGAGGGCCTGGTGCACATCTCCGAGATGGCCAACAAGCACGTCGATCAGCCTTCTCAGGTCACCCACGTGGGCGACAAGGTTCAGGTCAAGGTCATGGAGATCGACCTCGACCGTCGTCGTATCTCCCTGTCCATGAAGTCCGCTGCTGAGACTCTGGGCGTCGAGATCGAGGTCACCCCGCTGCCTTCCGAGAAGAAGGACGAGGAGACCGATGCCGAGTAAATCGGTTTGACGATCACTTGTTTTAAGGGATCCGTCCGCAATGGACGGATCCCTTTTTGCATTTGACGCCGAGATGCGCGATGCTGCCGGGCTGTCCACAGGCTATTGGATTGTCGGTGCATGAAAAAATGCCGACATCCCGCCTCGGGGAGGAGGCGGGAACGCACCGAGTAGACGGAGGGGTGCGGAGCGCGGTCGCGTCTCGACTGACGACGTTGCCCATCGACAGGACCATTGTAACGCATGGCGGTTCTTGGTTTATCGTGTCGAGCGTTTGCGTTGTGCCATTGCCTGCGGCAACGGTGTGTTACACTCTTGCACTGCTGAGTGGGCCAGACGGTCGCGCGATGTGCTGCTTGCAGCACGCGTGAGGAAAGTCCGGGCTCCAGAGGGCGGGATGCCGGCTAACGGCCGGGCGGAGTGATCCGACGGAAAGCGCCGCAGAAAAGAAGACTCCCACCTGCGCCGCAAGGCGTAAAGGGAAAAGCTGAAACGGTGGTGTAAGAGACCACCAGCGTCGTGGCAACACGGCGGCTTGGCAAGCCCCATCCGGAGCAAGCGCGAATAGGAACGCTATGGGCCGGCCCGGTCCGCGTTCGGGTAGCGTGCGTGGAGCTGCATGGTAACGTGCAGACAAGATAAATGACCGTTCACGACAGAACCCGGCTTATCGGCCCACTCGGCACTTTGTTGACGCTGCGACGGCGTCAGCTGGCCGATTTGGCGCTCATTCGTCGGTCGCCGCCATAAGGCGTGCTCCCTCCTCTTTCGGGCCAAATCGACTCAGCTGACGCCGTCTCGCTGTCTTTGCCTGATCATCGGCGTCGCCGTTCTATTTATCGGGGTTATCGGTACGGCCTTTGCCGTATTATTGAGGCTGTTTGTTGCCGCGCTTAGTTTTGTTAAGGGGCTTTGTTGGACAGCTATTTTACTCTGCAATCGAATAATGAGGCTACGGGCGAGTTTGTGGACCGCAAGAGCCGGTTTATTGCCCAGCTGGTCCATATTGAGTCCGAGGATGAGGCGAATGCCTTTATCGAGATGGTTCGCAAGCGTCATTACGACGCTCGACACAATGTTCCCGCGTGGATTTTGGTCGATGGACGCGAGCGCCAGAGCGATGATGGTGAGCCGAGCCGCACGAGCGGTATGCCGACGCTCGAGGTGTTGCGCGGTGCGGAGCTCAAAAATGTTTGCTGCGTAGTGACGCGCTATTTTGGCGGCACGCTGTTGGGGCCGGGCGGCCTGGTTCGCGCCTATACTGCGGCGACGCAAGCGGCGGTGGCCGCGGCTCAGGAGGCCGGGCGGATCGTCGAGATGACGAGTGTCGTGCCTGTTGACGTGCATGTGGCCTATCCGCAGTATGAGCAGGTGCTTCGCTTGGCCCAGGATTCCGGTGCCAAGGTTTCGGATACCGAGTACGCGGATGCCGTGACACTTCATTTGGTGTTTAAGGCGGGGGAGCAGGAGTCGTTTTGCGCTAAGATGCGCGAGCTTATGGCGGGGCGCGAAGAGATTGAGGTCAGCACTCCCGAATTTGCCGAGTTCTAACGGCGACGGCCGGCGTGCTTTTGGACGGATCCCAAGCACACCGACCGTCGTTTTATGTCGCTGCCGTTTACTCGGCGAGCTGCTTTAGTACATCACAGGCGATTTCGACGGCATCGTCGATGCAACCGGGACAGCTGCGGAGCGGACCCTTGTCCGATCCGATGCCCTTGAGCGTGCCGCAGACGGTCGTCGTGTTCTTCTCGCCAAAGCGCTTGGCAATCTCGCGCGACAGCTTGTAGGTCTGGCCCTTGGTCTTCGGGTTTTCCATGCCATCGCTCATTACAAAGCCCATGATGGCCACGGCGCCCGAGATGGCGCCGCAGGTCTCGGTCATACCGCCCATGCCGGCGCCAAAGCCCTCGGTGAGGGTAAAGGCGACCTGGGGGTCGAGCCCGACAGCGGGCGCGAGCGTGCAGGCGACGGCCTGGGCGCAGTTAAAGCCACGGGCGTGGTATTCGGCAGCCTGAGCCTGACAGGCGGTGATGTCGAGCTGGGCCGTATCGATTTGCTTCATCGTTGTCTCCTTGGTTACGGTGTACCCGCCTATGGTACCCGTGACGGGGCATGTAATCATCGAGAGCTTCATGTATGCCTCGTTTTTATCTATCGAGCAAATGCCCAAGGCTTGAGATAAATACCTCTGATCAATTTGTCCCTTAACCTACCTTGGGGATGGGTTGAGAGGGGTGCAGGGTAGCGGTATCGTGAACCGAATAAAATGTAACCCAGGCAAGGGAGCTAGATATGAGCGAGCAGACCATCGGAACTACATGTGTTCAGGGCGGCTATCACCCGGGAGATGCGGAGCCGCGCCAGGTGCCCATCTACCAGTCCACCACGTGGAAGTACGACACGTCCGAGCACATGGGTAAGCTGTTTGACCTAGAGGAGTCGGGCTACTTCTACAGCCGTTTGCAGAACCCCACGTGCGATCTCGTTGCCGCCAAGATCTGCGAGATGGAGGGCGGCACCGCTGCGATGCTCACGAGCTCGGGCATGGCTGCGAATTTCCTCGCGATCTTTAACGTGGTCGGTGCCGGCGATCATGTGGTCGCGAGCTCTGCCATTTACGGCGGTACGTATAACCTGCTCGCCCACACCATGGGCCGCATGGGCGTGACCTGCACGTTCGTTGCCCCCGACTGCACCGACGAGGAGCTCGAGGCGGCATTTGAGCCCAATACCAAGCTCGTCTTTGGCGAGACGATCGCCAACCCCGCCCTTGCTGTGCTCGATATTGAGCGCTTTGCCAAGGCCGCACATGACCACGGCGTGCCGCTGATGGTCGACAACACCTTCCCGACGCCCGTGATGTGCCGTCCCTTTGAGTGGGGCGCCGACATCGTTACGCACTCCACCACCAAGTACATGGATGGACATGCTGCCTACCTGGGTGGCGTGATTGTCGACCACGGCCAGTTTGACTGGATGGCCCATGCAGACAAGTTCCCGGGTCTCACCACGCCCGACGAGAGCTACCACGGCGTGACGTATGCCGAGAAGTTCGGTCGCGAGGGTGCCTTCATTACCAAGGCAACCGCTCAGCTCATGCGCGACCTCGGCCCCATGCAGAACCCGCAGGCGGCGTTCTTCTTGAACAGCTCGCTCGAGAGCCTGCATGTGCGCATGCCGCGTCATTGCGAGAACGGCCTGGCCGTTGCCAAGTTCCTGCAGAGCCATCCCAAGGTGCGCTTCGTGAGCTATCCGGGCCTGGAGGGCGACAAGTACTATGACCTCGCTCAGAAGTACATGCCAAACGGTACCTGCGGCGTTGTGAGCTTTGGCTTTAATGCTGGTCGCGCGGCGGCCGAGACCTTTATGAAGAGCCTCAAGCTCGCCCAGATCGCCACGCATGTGGCCGACGCCCGCACCTGCTGCCTGCATCCCGCTAATGCCACGCATCGTCAGATGAACGATGAGGAGCTCATCGCCTGTGGCATCTCCGCCGACATGGTGCGCCTGTCGTGCGGCCTCGAGGATACGGCCGATCTGATTGCCGACCTTGAGCAGGCGCTCGAGCAGTGCTAGGCTAGCGTTCGCACAAGGCGCCGATGCTGGCAGAAAGCTTCGGTGGCCTTTCGTTCCGATTCCGTAGGCGGGACCCCAATTGCGACTGTTTACAGGCGATTGGGGCCCCGTTTTTGCGTTGCGCCACTCGAAAGGATGGATATGGAGAAAACTGCAGAGCAGCTGCGCCGCGAGCATATTGCCCTAGAGGGCGACACCCATGGCAAGAACAAATGGGCGATTCTATTTACCGTGCTCATCATGACGTTTATGGTGTGTTTGGATTCGACCGTCGTGACCGTGGCGCTGCCCGTGATGCAAAAGGAGCTGGGCGTGGGCCTCGATCGCATTCAGCTGGTGAGCTCGGTGTACCTGCTTGCGACATGCGTGGCTATGTTGCCGTTTGGCCGTCTGGGCGACGTGCGCGGCAAGGTGAATGTGTTCCAGCTGGGCGTCTTCGTCTTTTCGGTCGGTTCGCTGCTGTGCGGCCTTTCGTCCTCGCTCGAGGTTCTTATCCTGGCACGCATTGTTCAGGGTGTCGGTTGCGCGGCGGCCATGGCCAACAACATGGGTATCATCACCGAGTCGTTTCCGGCGCGCGAACGAGGCCGTGCCATGGGTATTCTCGCGACCTTCGTGGCCCTCGGCATGATGTGTGGCCCCGTGCTCGGTGGCATGCTGGTGGCAAGCTTTCCCTGGGAGAGCATCTTCCTCATCAACCTGCCCATTGGCGTCATCTCGTTTATCGTGGGGCTCTACACGTTGCCGCATGTTAAGCCGGAGGCCGGCGACCGTCCCATGTCCCTTGCCGAGGCCGCTCGTCGCTGCTTTGCAAATTCGGCCTTTACCATCAACCTTGCCTGCATGCTCATCGTGTTCGTTGGTATTGGCGCATCCGAGTTTATCCTGCCGTTCTATTTTCAGGACGCCCACGGCTTTGGTTCCGACATTTCCGGATTGCTGTTTTTGGCGCTGCCGATGGTGAATGCCTTTATCGGCCCGCTTTCGGGAACGGTTTCGGACCGTGTTGGCTGCGAGGGTCCTACGGCGGTTGGCCTGGGCGTGTACGTGTGCGGTCTCTTTGCGGTAAGCACGCTCGACGAGCACTCTTCTATCCCTGTGATCGTGTGCTGCGTCGCATTTATGTCGTGCGGTACGTCGATTTTCCAGAGCCCTAACAATTCGTTGTATATGGGCTCGGCTCCGCGCGAAGCACTCGGCTTCGCGGGCAGCCTGGGTAGCCTGGCGCGCTATGCGGGTATGGCACTCGGCATTACGGTGGCGTCGAATATCCTGTATGGGCAGATGAGCGTGGCGATGGGCGAGGCCGTGACTAGTTTTGTTGCAGGCCGTCCGGATGTATTCCTATTCGGCTTTCGCTCGGTGTTCTACGTGCTCATGGCTGTGGCCGCTGTGGGCTTTGCGCTCGCCATGGTGCGTTTGGTGAGGATGCGCGCCCGCCATTAGTGCGTTGGGAGGCTGTCTGCCACGATTTGCGTTGTCCCAAAAAGACTGGTTTGTGGTGCGATGCGGCTTGTGGGGCGGGCGGGGGTCGGTCCGTGGTAGACTATCGTACAACGTTTATTAATCGCGCGGTATCGTTGCCGCGAGAAGGGGTTGCGCCATGCAGGAGCTTGAGGATCGTATTCGCCATGACGGCATCGTAAAGGCCGGTAACGTCCTTAAGGTTGATGCCTTCCTCAACCACCAGTGCGACGTTGAGCTGTTCGACCACATGGGTGCCGAGTGGGCCCGTCTGTTCGAGGGTGTCGAGATCAACAAGATCCTGACGATTGAGGCTTCGGGCATTGGCATGGCCTGCATCGCAGCTCAGCATTTTGGCGGCGTGCCGGTGGTCTTTGCCAAGAAGGCGCAGTCCATCAACCTCGATGGCGAGCAGTATGCCACGACCATCTACTCCTTCACCAAGCAGAAGGAGTACCCGGTCATTGTAGGTAAGCGCTTCCTGTCCGAGGGTGACAAGGTCCTGATCATCGACGACTTCTTGGCCAACGGCTGCGCGCTCGAGGGTCTTATCAAGATCTGCGAGGCTGCGGGCGCCGAAGTTGCCGGCATTGGCATCGCCGTTGAGAAGGGCTTCCAGGGCGGTGGCGATAAGCTCCGCGAGCGCGGCTTCCGCGTTGAGAGCCTCGCCCGTATCGCCGATATGGACTGCGATACTGGCGAGATCACCTTCGCCTAAGCGCGCAACACAAGCGATTGGTATGCGATGTGACAAAGGGACTGTCCCTTTGTCACATTTTTTATGAGGGGAGGTGTTGATATGGATGAGAACAAGATGGGATGGCGCGAGTATGCGCGCTATGCCGAGATGTCGGTCGAGGAGTTGGCGCGCGATTGCGAGGTGCAGGTGTTTCGCGCGACAGGTCCGGGCGGACAGGGCGTGAACACGACGGACTCGGCGGTGCGCATGAAACATATCCCTTCGGGGATTGTCGTGACGGCGCGTGAGAGCCGCAGCCAGTTTCAGAATCGCGCGAGCTGTCTGCGTAAGTTGCGCGCTGAGCTTGAGCGTCGCGGGCGTCCACCGCGCCGACGCGTAAAGACCAAGGTGCCTCAGCGCTCTCGCCAGCGCAGGCTCAACGACAAGCACTTCAATGCGATTAAAAAGGCCAACCGTCGCAAGCTGGGCGGGGAGGAATGATCTTCTCAATAAGTTGCGGTGAAATAGGGACTGTTTTGCGGTTTTAACTGCATAAACAGTCCCTATTTCACCGCAACTTAGGTGGGGCTAGCGGGTGGGGTGCCAGACGTGGAGGGCGCCGGCGAGGATGTCGACCTCGATGCGCGAGGCGACAACGGGCTCGCCGTCGGCCTGAATGGGGTAGTCGGGCTCCTCAAAGGTGAGCTCGGCATGGCGACAGCGGCGCATGCGAACCGGCGGCAACTTGGTATGGTGGCCGTCCTTGGCCGAAAGGAACATAGGCAGGGCAACCGCGCGCGGAACGGGGCCGCAGGCGTAGCAAACGTCGAGGATGCCGTCGCACGGGTCGGCGTCGGGACAGATGCGATAGCCCGAACCATAGGTGGGCCCCAGCTGGATGGCCATGATAATCGCGCGCACGCGCTCGGCTGGCGCGCCATCAAAGCTGATGGTCATGGGGTAGTTGCGGTAGCGCAGGCCAAACTGCTCAAGTCCCGATAGGGTGTAGAGCGGAGCGCCAGCGAGGCCCGTCTTTTTGCGCAGCTCGGTGGTGCCCAGGCCGATGGCGGCGTCAATACCGACGGAGAGCGTCTGGTCGTAATACTCAACGGTAGCCTCGCCGCTGCCGCTCGCAGGGCTCCACGAGCGAATGCGCCCGATGTCCTGACGCTGCAGCTCGCAGGTGAGCAGCGCGCCAAAATCCTTACCGGAGAAATCATCGATACCGAGCGTCTGGGCAAAATCGTTGCCGGAGCCCACGGGCAGGACGGCAAGGGCGGGCCGGACCGCCTCTTCTTGCGCCATCAAGCCGTTGACGACCTCGTGGATCACGCCGTCGCCGCCGAGTGCGATAACGGTACGATAGCCCTGAGCCTGTGCGGCAAGCTCCTTGGCGTGTCCCGTGTGCTCGGTTAGCACCAGATCAAACTGGGATGCGCGCGCGGTCATGTCCAAAAAGCGCTGCAGGCGCTCAGCGACCTCGCGTGCCGCACCCGACTGGGCGGCTGGGTTGGCGATGATGAGCGTGCGACCAAAATCAGTTCCGTGCATGGGGTGACTCCCGGCGTATGACGTGACGGTGCGGTCTCGCTCGGGTCGAATTGCCCCCGATTGTGGCTGCACGGCGAATACTAACGTCTACTCTATCAGGTCGTTGTGGCGCTCGATAGCCTCTGCCACCGTGCCGCCCTCGTCCACAATAAGCGAGCGGCGCTTGGGTGAGATGATGCGCTGGGCGGGGTACACGCCGCGGTGGCCGCCGGCGAGATAGCTGATAAACGCCACGATCACGAAGAAGCCGGCGGCCGTGCCGTGGAACAGGTCGATGGCCATCATACAGGTGGTGATGGGCACGTTAAGGCCGGCGCAGAACACGCCGAGCATGCCGAGAGCCGCCAGAAAGCTGGGGTCGATTCCGACGAGGCAGCCGATCCAGCCGCCGAGCGCCGCACCGATGCCAAACAGAGGCGTGACCTCGCCGCCTTGGAAGCCGGCGCCCAGGGTGAGCGCTGTGACGACCAACTTGATGGCTGCGTCGGCAAGGGTCGTGTTACCGGCGAACCCGGCGCCCGAGAGCCAGGTGGCAAGGCCGGCATACTTCCAGGCGTCGAGCATCGCGTATGCCGCGAGCACCACGAGCGCGCCCACGAGTGCGCGAACAAGGTAATTGGTGATAAAGCGACCGTACAGGCTCTTGACGGTTCGAACCGACCAGGCAAAGAGACGTGCCGTCAGACCGAAGATGATGGCGCTGATAACAACGATGACAACCGTCCGTGGTGTCATGGCGGGAACGCTGGCGATAACATTCGCCTCGTACTCGGTTCCCAAGGCAAGCGACGTAAAGTAGCCGGTAAACGAGGCAACCAGACAGTAGATGCCCGCGGTGTAGTCGATCTTGCCGATAAAGCACATTTCCATGCCAAAGAACGCGCCGGCAAGGGGCGAACCGAATACGGCGCCAAAGGCCGACGAGATACCGGCGAGCATGAGGTCGTGGTGGTCATGCTTTTTGAGGTGGGCGAGGCTCGAGATGTTGCTGGCGATGGTGCCGCCAATCTGCACCGCAGCTCCCTCGCGACCGGCCGATCCGCCCGTGAGGTGCGTGAGCGTGGAGCAGACGAAGGTGAGGACGGCCATGCGCATATGGATGAGACGTGTGCCCAGAGCGGAGTCGATGACCAGGTTGTTACCTCGTTTGGCGGCAAGGCCGTGGTTCTTGTAGACCCACGCGGTGGCCATGCCCACAACGGGAAGCAGCGCGTAGATCCACGCATGGTGCTCGCGATAATCGGTCGCGATATTCAGCGAGGCCAAAAACGCCCAAGCGGCAACGCCCATGGCGAGCGAGACGATGACGACGAGTGCGAGCAACTTGGCGCTCGCGAGTAGGTTGCGGACGTTGCGGCGCGTGTCGGCAGCTAAGAGATGCTCGGAGCGGGTGATCTGATGCCTGCCGGCCATGATGACGTCGTTCAGGGAGAAAAAGCCGCCGTCGTCGAGCGGCTGGGAATAATCTTGCGCCTCGTGTGCGCTTTCGGGTTTGTCGTTATGAGCCATACGTTCCTCTTTTAGGTTGCAACGCAAGCATTATAAAACGCGGTAAACGCGACGAGCCGGTGGGTTGGTTTCCATTCTGTTTCGCAGCCTGCAGCCGACAGGTGTATTTGCGGGTACAGGCCAAGTCACGGTCACGCGTCGGGGGATTATACTGAGACAAGCATAAAGAATCGGCGCTTCTGTTGTGCGCCGTGGCATTAAGAGGTACATATGGCAGAGAAGCTCATTCCGCTGGAGGACGCGCAGTCGATTGTTTTGTCGCATGTTGCTCCGACCGATCTCGTCGAGATTCCCGTGTGGCAGGCCGCCGGCCTTCCCTTGGCCGAGGACGCGGTGGCCGATATCGACATCTCGCCGTTTGCCAACAGCGCTATGGACGGATATGCCGTGCGCTCGGCGGACTTGGTGCAGGCGTCTGGTGAGGCGCCGGTGACGCTCGACGTTATCGGACACGAGGCCGCGGGCCATGTGTTTGAGGGCGTAATCGGCGCGGGCGAGACGGTTCGCATCATGACGGGCGCGCCGGTACCAGAAGGTGCCGATGCTGTGGTGAAATACGAGATCGTCGAGGTGCTTGACGGCGATGGCAACGAGGGCTCACACGTGAGCTTCTCGACGCCTGCCAAGGTGGGGGAGAACGTTCGCTCTGCCGCCGAGGAGGCCCATGCCGGCGATATCGTGATGCGCGCCGGCGAGGTCGTGGCTCCGGCGGGCGCCGGCCTGCTGGCGAGCGCCGGGTATGCGAGTGTGAAGGTGCATGCCGCGCCGCGTGTGGGCATTATCTCGCTGGGCACGGAACTGGTCGCGCCGAGTGAGCTGCCGGCGCGCGGGCAGATTCGCGACTCCAACTCATCGGCGTTGATGGCCGAGGCACTCGATGCCGGCGCCGAGCCCGTGTTCTACAGCATCGCGCCCGACGATGAGCAGGCGATTGCCGAGCTGGTGCATCGTGCCGTGCAGGAGTGCGACTTTGTCATTACGAGCGGTGGCGCCTCGGCGGGCGATTACGACTACGTGACGGCGCTCGTTCGGCGCGAGGGCGAGGTGCTGTTTGACCGCATCTCGATGCGTCCGGGCAAGGCCATCACGTTTGGCTTGCTCGGGGGTAAGCCGTATTTGGGGCTTTCGGGCAATCCCGCGGCGGCGTATGTGGGCTTTGAGATGCTCGCCCGCCCGGCGATTCGCAAGATGCGCGGCTTTGCCGAGGGTACGCGTCCCGTGCAGCAGGCGATATTGACGCACGGCGTGAAGAAGCGCCAGGACCGACGCTTCTTCGATCGCGCCACGGTTTTGCGCGACCCCGAGACCGGTGAGCTGTTGGTGACCGAGGCCAAGACGCAGAATTCGGCGCTGCTCGGCACGATGCAGCGGGCCAACTGCCTGCTGCGTATTGACGAAGGGCCGTGCGAGCTCAAGGCGGGAGATGTCGTGGACGTCGTGCGCGTCGACCTGCCTGAGGGCACGGTGCTATAGGAGGAATGCCATGGAGTTGAAGATTTCGATTGTGACGTGCTCGGATACGCGCGACCTTGCCCAGGACGAGGCTGGAGCCGCACTCGAGGAACTTATCGTGGCGCAGGGCTGGACGGTCGCCTCGCATGTGGTCGTGCGCGACGACGTTAGCGAAATCGGTGATGCCATTGTGGAAGCCGCCGATGCGTGCCACGCCAATGTCGTGCTCACCTGTGGCGGCACGGGGCTTTCGATGCGCGACGTGACACCCGAGGCGACGCGTGCCGTCTGCGACCGCGATGTGCCGGGTATTGCAGAGACAATCCGTGCGTACTCCATGACCAAGACGCGCCGCGCCATGCTCTCGCGCGCCGTGTGTATGCAGCGTGGGCATACGCTTGTCATCAACTTTCCGGGATCTACGAAAGCGGCCCGCGAAAGCTGGGAGGCTGTGAGCGACCAGCTGGAGCATGCGGCCCAAATGACGGCGGGCGGCGGGCACGCCAAATAAGCGCGCTACCTGCGGCGGAGCGATCTTGCGAGTCGCTCCGCCCTTTTTATGCAGCGGCAGTGTGGGACGTCTCGTGGTTGTCGGTAAAAGAAAATTATCAGGCGAGAGATATTTATCATAAACATTATTCGCGCCGAAGTATAATCCTATTACAGAATAAAGCCTGCGGTGAGGTGCCCGGGCATAGCGTTCGAAAGGGTTGAACATGTTCGATATGGTTTCTCGCCGCGGATTCGTCTCGCTTTCTGCTGTCGCCGCTGCCGGCCTTGGTCTTGCCGGTTGCTCGGGCAACAAGACGTCCGAGCTGGCCGGATCCGATGCCGGTTCTGCCAAGGCATCTTCCAAGAAAGCTGTCGAGCTGCAAGTCTTTGCCGCCAACTCGCTCGAGAAGGCCCTGCCCGAGGTTCAGGAGTTCTACACCGAGCAGACCGGCACCACGTTTGCCGACACGCAGTTTAAGGCGTCTGGCGACCTCGTCGAGCAGATGCGCGCCGGTGCTGCCGTCGACGTGCTCATCACGGCCTCCAAGGGCACCATGGACGACGCCGAGACCGCCGAGCTCATCGACGCCGATACGCGTGAGGACATGTTTGTCAACGACCTTGTGGTCATTCGCGCCGAGGACTCCGACACCAAGGTCGAGGCTATCGCCGACGTCGCGAATCTGGACGGCAAGATCGCCGTTGGCGACGCCAAGACCGTTCCCGCTGGCAAGTATGCCAACCAGGCCCTGGCCTCCGTGGGCCTCTACACCGGCACCGAGGGTGACGACGGCGAGTATGCTCCCGAGATCGCCGACAAGGTGGCCCTGGCCGATAAGGTCGGCACCGCTGCGTCTTACGTCTCTACAGGCGACTGCGTGGCCGGTTTTGTCTACAGCTCCGATATCTTCCGCTACGACGGCATCGAGGAAGCCTTCGTGTGCCCCGAGGATTCGCACAAACCCATCGTGTACCCGGGTGCCGTTGCCGAGAGCTCCGAGCACGCCGACGAGGCCAAGGCGTTCATCGACTTCTGTCTGACTAACAAGAAGGCTCAGAAGATTTGGGCTAAGTACGGCTTCGAGCTTTCCGAGTAGTGCGGCTTGGCGCGATAATTCCATCGTTTTGTGTTTCACTCCGTCCTGTGTTCGCTTGGAGCTTTTCGTGCTTAATAGATTCCGCATGCTTGTCGCCTGTGCTTTGACCTTCGCGCTTTGCTGGGTGCCGGGATTTGCGTTTGCTGGGGACGCCGAGGACGGGGCCCAGGTTGCTGCGACCGCTCATGGGCTTTCCTATGGAATCGAGGGTTTTGAGCGGTTGGCGAAGGGGACCGCTCGTGCCATGGAGGGCCAGCCTGAGGGCTACCGGTTTCCCGTTGACGAGGACGTGGACCTTGTAGTGGCGCCTGCTGCCGATCGCGTTGTGGCGTGGATATCGCCCAAGGCGGTCGAGAAGTATGGATTGGATCCGCAGGACAACGAGTGCGTATCGGGTCTCAAGGCCCTCGTCTGTGACCTCGACAGCGCAAACTGCATGGGAGGTGCGCGGCTGGGGGACGTGGATCTTCCTTGGTATGTCACGGCGGAAACAACGTTTGATGCCGGCGGGTATACCTATGGCTTTGATGAGCGCGGTGCGGATGGGGACCGCTATGTGGTGATTGCGTCAGCCTCGGGTGATGCCAAGGGCGGAGCGCGTTGGCTTGATAGCGCTCAAATGGTAGAAGCATCGTCTGTCGTGATGCGGGATGAGCAGGGGCCCTTGACCTCTCTGGCTTCCTTTTTGGGCGACATCGACTATCGCCCGTTTTGGGTGTCCATTAAAACGTGCGGCCTTGCCCTGCTGATCTCCTTTGCGCTGGGCCTGTTCGCCGCGTGGAAGACTATGGGTACCTCGAGTCGCATCAAGGGCCTGCTCGATTCGGTCTTTACGATTCCTATGGTGCTGCCGCCCACGGTCTGCGGCTTTTTGCTCCTCATGCTGTTTGGCCGCTCGACTGGGGTGGGCCGGTGGCTCATCGCGCACGGCATCTCGATCGTCTTTACCTGGCCCGCGGCGGTCATTTCGGCCGTCGTTGTGTCGTTTCCGCTGGTCTACCGCACGGCGCTCGGAGCCTTCGAGAGCCTCGACACGCAGATGCTCGATGCGGCGCGAACCCTGGGATGGTCCGAACGTCGCATCTTTGCCAAGCTTATGATGCCGCTCGGCTGGCCCTCGATTGCCGCCGGCACGGTGCTTGCCTTTGCCCGCGCGATGGGCGAGTTTGGCTGCACCCTGTTCTTTGCGGGCAACTACGCTGGTATTACGCAGACCATTCCCATCGCCATCTACTTTGAGTGGATGGGCAGCAACACGTCCGTGGCCCTCTTTTGGGTCGTCGTCGTAATCGCCTTTAGCTTCTTGGTCATCCTGTTTATCAACATGTACACCGCTCATTCGCAAAAGTATCGCGAGCGGGGCCTTTCCCGTGCGGAGCGTAAACAGGCCAAAGATCTCGCCGGACAGGCCGATTCGCTCGACCCGGCGGGCGGCGATGCCCTGCGTATCGATCGCGAGGCGCTGGCCGAGCTCATGCGCGATGATGCCGCTTTGCAGGGAGGTCGATAGGCCATGTCGCTCGTTCTGGATATCAAAAAGCGCTATCCCGGGTTTATGCTCGACATGCAGCTTGAGGCCGGCGAGGAGCGTGTGGCGCTGCTGGGCGCCTCGGGTTGCGGCAAGAGCTGTACGCTGCGCTGCATTGCCGGTGTGGAGGCGCCCGACGAGGGCAAGATCGTCGTCAACGGCGTGACCTTTTTTGACTCGGCGGCGGGCATTAACCTGTCGCCTCAGGAGCGAAAATGCGCCCTGTTGTTCCAAAACTATCAGTTGTTTCCCAACATGACGGTGGCCGATAACGTATGTGCCGGTGTAAAGGGCGCGGGCGACGCCGCGGCGCGCAAAAGGCTGGCCGAGCGCTATCTGGGCATTTTCGGTCTGGCTGATTTCGCCGACCGCTATCCCGCGCGCCTCTCGGGCGGCCAGCAGCAGCGCGTGGCGCTCGCGCGCATGGTGGCGGCGCACCCGGGCATCTTTATGTTCGACGAGCCCATGAGCGCACTCGATTCCTATCTTAAGAGCGCGCTCGAACAGAACATGCTCGACCTGTTCGATGTATGCAACCGCACCGTGCTCTACGTGAGTCACGATATCGACGAGGCGTGCCGTCTGTGCGAGCGCATCTGCGTGATGCACAACGGGCATGTGGAGGAGATCGGCTCCGTCGAGGACGTGGTCCGCCGGCCGCAAACCTTGGCCGCGCTGCGCTTGACGGGCTGCAAGAACACGAGCCGGGCGCGCAAGATCGGCGACGAAGAAGTTGAAGCCCTCGACTGGGGCATGACCTTTAACGTGGGTCGCGAGGTTCCCGATAATGTGGAGTACCTGGGCATTCGCGCAAGCTACTTCCATGTTGACAATCGCGCTGAGCGGGGTCGCAACAGCTACGACCTGCACGTGGCGCGCGTGAGCGACTCGCGTTTTGAGCGCCTGGTGCTGTTGGATGCGCCGCGGGCCGATGCGCCCACCCGTCTTCAGTGGAAGGTCAACAAGGTGAGCATGCCTGTCGACGAGCTGCCGCAAGCAGGCGAGACGCTGCGCATGCATTTTGATGCCAGCAGGATCCATTTGGTTTGTCGATAGCGCTGGGTAATGCCGTCGGGGTATAAGCCTCGGCGGTTTTGTTTGCCGTTCGCTGAATGAGAGATGACAAACTCTTATTAATCAAGATAATAATTTATTAAACGACGGCACACGACGCTGTCGTACGAATGTCAACGGTGTTCGCATAGTCGAAGACCGTTGATATAGTTGACATCAACTTGTAAAGGAGGGTGCGCACATGCCGCAGACGACATACATTTGCCGCGTTGCCGCGCGTGCCCTATATATTGCTCGGAGCCGCATATGAGCAGGTATGTTCACGGCTCCGGGAGAGACGACGCACAACTAAATAATCGACCGCAAAGCAGGTTCCCTAAAATTCCGGGTTTGAGCACGGTCGGGCAATCGCCGTCCGTCGTGCATCGATACCGTTGTTATCCGATTTTGGTTCGAGAGGGGAACCGTTATGGCTGATGAATTTGATTTCCATCCGATGTGGGAGAGCCTCGGCATGAATCTTGCCGACCACGATATGCTGCTGGGCGCCGTGGGCCAGATGTATGGGGACATGTTCCTGTCGCAGAATAACCGTCCCAAGTCCACGTCCTACCTGGACTTTGTGGCCACCAACATCCATAGCGGCCGCATTAAGGAGATGCTCGACAAGAAGGAGGCCGGCGAGGCCACCAAGATCGTGGGCTCGTTCTGCGTCTACGTGCCCGAGGAGATCGTACTTGCCTGTGACGGCATCCCCGTGGGCCTGTGCTCGGGTGCCGATTGGGCAACCGATAAGGTCGAGGAGCACCTGCCGCGCAACACCTGTCCGCTTATCAAGAGCTTTGCCGGCTTTAAGCTGGGCGAGGTCTGCCCCTACATTGAGTCGAGTGACCTGGTGGTGGGCGAGAACACCTGCGATGGCAAGAAGAAGGCTTATGAGTTTTTTGCCACGCAAAAGAACATGTACGTCATGGATATTCCCAACGTGCACGACGAGTCGACGCTCGTGACTTGGAAGGCCGAGGTCAAGAAACTCGCCGCCAAGATCGAGGAAGAGTGCGGCGTCACGATTACGTCTGAGCGTCTGAAGGCCGCCATCCACGCCGTCAATGAGAAGCGTCGCGCCCTGCAGCGCCTCGCTGCCACGCGCGCTGCCGACCCTGCACCTATTAGCGGTCTCGACAGCCTGCTGACCGTTCAGGCCGCCTTTATGGACGACACGCCGCGTCTGACCGGAGCCATCAACGATATGGCGGCTGAGTGCGAGCAGCGTGTCGAGGCCGGCGAGGGCGTGGCGCCCAAGGGGACCAAGCGCATCCTGTACACCGGCACGCCCATGGCCGTGCCCAACTGGAAGCTGTTCAACCTCATCGAGAAGGCCGGCGGCGTCGTGGTGGGCGAGGAGTCCTGCACGGGCTCGCGCTACTACAAGGACCTGGTCGATGAGTCCGGCGAGACGGTCGACGAGATGCTTGACGCCATCGCCGAGCGCTACTTTAAGATCAACTGCGCCGTCTTTACGCCCAACGACCAGCGCATGAAGGACATCGTCCAGATGACCAAGGACCTGCATGCTGACGGCATCGTCGACGTGGCCCTGCAGTTCTGCACGCTCTATGAGATGGAGTCGTTTGCCGTGGAGAAGGCCGCCGAGGAGGCAGGCATTCCGTTTATGCACATCACGACCGACT
This sequence comes from uncultured Collinsella sp., assembly GCA_900544995.1. Classification (GTDB taxonomy): domain Bacteria; phylum Actinomycetota; class Coriobacteriia; order Coriobacteriales; family Coriobacteriaceae; genus Collinsella. The sequence goes on from UQXC01000001.1 coordinate 64,641, forward strand.
ACGCCGGCGAGGACGCCGGTCAGCTCCAGACCCGCATCGAGGCCTTCCTCGAGACGATTTAGCCGCACCTGCGCCAAGCTGTGCCGCCGGGTGTTCCTATCTACGCGATAGGGATTTCTCTGTTGCCACGCCGGCCGGTGTCCGGATGCACCGCAGGGCGCCGATCGGCTTCGCATAGTTGCCGGGGCGGGGATTTCCGCCGTCCCGGCAGATTCTATCCGTTTGTTCAGACACGAAAGGAACTCAATGAACAACGACCTTTTCAAGGCGGGCGTTTCCCGTCGCGGTTTTCTGACCGGCTTCGCTGCCCTGTGCGCCATGGCGGGCCTCGGCCTCGCCGGCTGCGGCGGTTCGGGCGCCGAGAGCGGTAGCGCCGCTGCCTCCGGCCAGGATGTGGAGTATCGCGACGAGCTGCAGATTGCGTTACCGGCGAGCCCGGACGGTCTCGATCCGCACACCACGTCGTCGCTTGTGACCATGGACATCATCTGCAACGTCGTCGAGCCGCTTTTTGGCCTCGATAGCGACTACGAGCCCCAGCCCGTGCTGGCTAAGGGCTATGAGGTCTCCGACGACGGCCTGACCTACACCATCAAGCTGCGCGAGGGCGTCACCTTCCACAACGGCAAGGAGTTTGGCTCCGAGGACGTCGTGGCCTCGATGAACCACTGGCTCGCCGTCAACGACCGCGCCACGAGCCTGCTGCCCGGCGCCACCTTCGCCGCCTCGGGCGACCACGAGGTCACCTGCACGCTGACCGAGCCCGCCATCGACTTTCTGATCATCCTGGGCAACCACTCCCAGTATCCGGGTATCTTCCCCTCCGAGGTCATCGAGGCCGCGGGCGATACCGGCGTGACCGAGTACGTGGGTACCGGTGCCTACAAGTTTGTGGAGTGGAAGCAGGACCAGTACGTCCATCTTACCCGCTACGAGGACTATGTCGCCGCCCACGGCAAGGCTTCGGGCTACACCGGCAAGGTCTCCGCGCCCACCAAGGACATCTACTATCAGTTTGTGACCGAGGCCTCCACGCGCGTGAGCGGGTTTGAGACCGGCGAGTACGATGTCGCTGGCGAGATCCCCACCGAGAACTACCACGACTTCGACGGCAACGACGACGTTAAGCTCTACACCCATAACGCCGGCGTTCTGACCGCCTTCCTCAACATGAACGAGGGCGTCTTCGCCGACGAGGAGATCCGCAAGTGCGCACTCATGGCTATCGACTGCGAGGCGGCCGCTCTTGCCGCCTATGGCGAGAAGGAGCTCTTCAACATCGATCCCAACCTTGGCAACCCCGAGAACACTCAGTGGGCGACCGACGCGGGCAAGAAGTACTTTAACCAGGCCGACGCCAAGGCCGCCAAGAAGGCCCTGGCCGAGACCTCCTATGCCGGTGAGACGGTCAAGCTGCTGACCACCCCCGACTACAAGGATATGTACAACGCCACCGTCGCGCTGCAGGAGCAGCTCGAGAAGGCCGGCTTCACCGCCGAGGTCGACAGCTACGAGTTCGCGACCTTTATGGACATCCGCTCCAGCAAGCCCGAGCAGTGGGACCTCTTCGTGGCCTCCACCAACTACAAGCCCATCCCGGCCCAGTCCCTCTCGGTCTCCAAGGCCTTCTATGGCCTGTCCGACGAGAAGGCGCTCAAGCTCGTTGCCGAGACCCGCACCGCCAAGGACACCGACGCCGCGGCCAAGAAGTGGGCCGAGGCTCAGGAGCGTCTCTATGAGATCGCCGTCATCGAGCCGCTTTGCCACTACGCTTCCATCACGGGCACCCAGGCAGACGTCGAGGACGTCGAGGTGCTCGACGGCGCCATCATCTGGAACGCCAAGCGTCCGGAGTAATGCAATAGATGGCGTGGCGGCTGGAGGGGTCTGGTCCCCTGTGGCCGCCACGCCCTGTCCACGTTCAGAGGGGAAATAGACGCCTCGCATGTTGAAGTACACGCTCAAACGTATAGGCGCGATGGTTCCGGTGATGCTCATCATCTCGGTCGTCGTGTTTTTGATTATCTATCTCACACCGGGTGACCCGGCCTCTTCGATGCTCGGCATGGAGGCTTCGGCCGACCAGATCGAGCGCGTCAACGATAGCCTGGGACTCAACGAGCCGCTGCCGCAGCGCTACGTTGATTGGATGGGCGGCGTGCTTACCGGCGACCTGGGCGATTCGTATTTTATGCGCCAGCCCGTCACGCAGGCGATTGCAGAGCACTTTGGCCCCACGCTATCGCTCGCGCTTCTGGCACAGCTCATCGCGCTGTTGATTGCACTGCCCTGTGGCGTCGTCGCTGCCCTCAAACATGGGTCGCGCACCGACGCGGTCTTGCGTGTCGTTGCTCTTTTGGGCGTGGCGATACCCGGCTTTTTGATGGCGCTCATGCTTATGTGGCTGTTTGCCGTCACGTTGCGTGTGTTCCCGGTGGCCGGCTATGCGCCGCTATCGAAGGGTTGGTTCAGCCATTTGCGCTATCTTGCGTTGCCGGCCATATCGCTTGGATGCGTGCAGGCGGCCCTGCTCATGCGCATGACCCGTTCGAGCGTTATCGAGGCCATGCAGCTTGACTGCGTCAAGACGGCGCGTGCAAAGGGCGTCTCCGAGGTTCGCGTGGTGCTGGCCCATGCCCTGCGCAACGCAGCACTGCCGATTCTCACCTCGGTCGGCTATTCTTTTGGCGCCCTGATTACGGGCGCCGTGGTGACTGAGGCCATTTTTAACATCCCTGGTTTGGGCCAGCTGGTCACGAGCTCTATCGAGCGTCGCGACTATCCGGTGATTCAGGGCGTGCTGCTGGTCATCGCCTTGTTGAATTCGGTGATCAATCTGGTCGTCGACCTTGCCTACGGCGCTTTTGACCCGCGCGCTCGCAAATGGGGCGATGCATGATGACAAACGTTAAGAAGGCTCTTGCCAACAAGGGGTTTGTGGTCGGCGGCTGCATTTTCCTGGCGATTGCGCTGATCGCGCTCGTCGGTCCGCTGGTGTGGACGGTTGATCCCAATGCGCAGGAAATGGCGTTGCGACTTTCGGCGCCTTCGCCTGCGCATCCCTTTGGCTGCGATGACTTTGGCCGCGACCTGCTTGCCCGCGTCATCGCGGGCGCGCGCGTGTCGCTTGGCGTTGGCATTGCCGTCACGCTCGCGACGAGTGCGCTCGGCCTGGTGATCGGCGCCTATGCGTGCTACAACGAGAGGCTCGATCATATTCTCATGCGCATCTGCGACGGCCTTATGTCCATTCCGGGCGTGCTTTTGGCTATCGCACTCATGGCCATGATGGGCGCCTCGGTCTGGAACGTCATCATCGCGCTCTCCATCGTCTATACGCCCAGCATGGCGCGCATCGTGCGCTCGCGTGCGATGGTGGTCAAGGAGGAGCCCTTTGTGGAGGCCCTGCGCGTGCAGGGCGCCTCGACCGCACGCATCGTGTGGCTGCATATCGTGCCCAACGTTATGGCGCCCTTCCTGGTGCAGGCGACCTTCGTCTTTGCCGAGGCCGTGCTCTCGGAGGCCGCCCTCTCGTTTCTGGGCCTGGGTATCAAGGCGCCCGACGCCAGCTGGGGAAACATCCTGCAGGCGGGTAAGAACGTGATGCGCAAAGCCTGGTGGATGATCTTCTTCCCGGCTATCGCCATCATCGCGAGCGTGCTTTCGCTGAACCTCGCCGGCGACGGCCTGCGCGACGCCCTCGACCCCAAGACTAAGGAGGACTAGCCCATGGCTCAGCATCTTTTGGACGTGCGCGACCTCTGCATCTCGTTTGTGGGCCGCGATGGCAACGCGCTGGAAGCCGTCAACAAACTCAACCTACATATCGATGCCGGCGAGATCGTTGGTGTTGTCGGCGAGTCCGGCTGCGGTAAGTCGGTGTTTGCCCAGAGTGTCATGCGCCTATTGGAACATGAACAGAAGATGGCCTATACCGGTCAGATTCTCTTTGACGGGGAGGACCTGCTCGCGCGCCCGCTCAAGCGCATGCGCGAGGTGCGCGGCTGCGATATCGCCATGATCTTCCAGGACCCGTTGTCCTCACTCAACCCCGTCATGACGGTGGGTGCGCAGGTTATCGAGGCGGTGCGGGCCCACCGTAAGGTGAGCCGACGCGAAGCTCGCAACGAGGCTCTATCGCTGTTGGAGCGTGTGGGAATTCGAGATGCCGCGGCTCGCTTCGACATGTATCCGGGCGATTTTAGCGGCGGCATGCGCCAGCGCGTGATGATCGCCATGGCGCTCGCCGGGCACCCGCGCCTTTTGATCGCCGACGAGCCTACCACGGCACTCGACACTACCACCCAAAAGCAGATCCTCGACCTACTGCGCGACCTCAACCGCACCGAGAACATGGCGGTGCTTTTTATCAGCCATGATTTGGGTGTCGTTACGAGCATCTGCTCGCGCGTGCACGTCATGTATCTGGGCCAAATCGTAGAAGAGATCGACGCCTGCGGCCTTATGGAGCGCCCGAGCCACCCGTATGCCCAGGGGCTCATCGCGAGCATTCCGCCGCTCGAAGGCGAGCGAGTTGACACGCTGGCGGATATTCCGGGCACGGTGCCGCCGCTTACGGCAATACCCTGTGGATGCCGCTTTGCGCCTCGTTGCGCCCGGGCGGACGAGCGTTGCCGCGCGCAGGAGCCTCCGCTGTTTGCCGTGAATGCGTGCGACCGGTCTAAATGCTGGCTTGTCGAGAAAGGGGAGTGCCATGGCTGTTGATAGCGAAGCCCTGCTTAGGGTCTCACATCTGACTAAAACGTATCCCATGCCGGGCTCAGGTTTTAAGCGTCAGGCCTTTACCGCCGTGGACGATCTGTCGTTTGAGATCGCACCGGGCGAGGTCTATGGCCTGGTTGGCGAATCCGGATCGGGCAAGTCGACGACTGGACGCCTGATCTGTGGTCTCGAGCGTGCGGATTCCGGCTCGATTGTCTATCGCGGGCACGACCTCGCCACGATGTCGGAGCGCGAACGCAAGCCGTTTCGCCGCGAGATCCAGCTGGTATTCCAGGATAGCTCTACGGCTTTTGACCCACGTAACCGTGTCGGCCGCATTTTGGAGGAGCCGCTGATTATCGCCGGCGTGCGCGATGCGGATGAGCGCCATGAGCGCGCGCTCTCGGCCTTGGCCTCGGTCGGTCTTCTGGCAGAGCATTATGACCGCTATCCGCACGACCTTTCGGGGGGACAGCGTCAGCGACTCAATCTGGCACGGGCGCTTATTTGCGAGCCGCGCCTTGTGGTATGCGACGAGCCGGTCTCGGCGCTTGACGTGTCCGTTCAGGCCCAAGTGCTCAACTTGCTTCGCGACCTGCAGCGCACGACGGGCGTGGCGCTGCTGTTTATCACGCATGATATGCGTGTGGTTCGGCATATGTCCGACCGGATTGGCGTGCTCTACCACGGTCGTCTTGTCGAGGAAGGCGCGGCCGAGGACGTGATCGCGCACCCGAGCGATCCGTATACGCAGGAGCTTATCGACGCCATTCCCTAGAGGATGCTTCCTTTTGGGTATGGCGTGGGTTTGTTGTTGAATTGTCGGTATATCGGTGCAAGAGAGGGGAACTACTATGGCCGATATCGAGGAACAGCCGTTGCCGCGCACGTTTGAGGAGTTCAACGAGCAGCGCAAGGCGGCGTTTATTCGCGTCAAGGATTACAAGCAGGCCGGTAATCGCCTGATCGGTTTTCTGTGCAGCTACACGCCGCTCGAGATTATCGATGCCGCGGGGGCTGCGAGCGTGGCACTGTGCGGCACGTCCGACGAGGTGATTCCCGAGGCCGAGAAGGTGCTGCCGGCAAACCTCTGCCCGCTCATCAAGTCGACGTACGGCTTTGCCTACTCGCAAAAGTGCCCGTTTACGTACTTTAGCGACATGATCATCGGTGAGACCACCTGCGACGGCAAGAAGAAGATGTACGAGTTGCTCAACGAGCTCAAGCGCACGCACATTCTGCATCTTCCGCAGGGTCGCGATCGCGCCTACGAGCGTGAGGGCTGGTACGAGGAGTGCCGCCTGCTCAAGGAGGAGCTCGAGGGTTTCTACGGCATCACGATTACCGACGATGACCTGCGCGCTGCCGTCCGTCGTCGCAACCGCTTGCGTGCGGCCCAGCTCGACATGTTTGCGCTGCAGGCCAACCAGCCGGCGGCCATGAGCGGCGTCGACCTGATGAGCACCATGTTTGCCGGTACGTTTAGCTTTGATATCGAGGCCTATACGCAGCAGCTGGAGCAAAAGGTTGCCAAGCTGCGTGAGGCCTACGAAGCGGGCGAGCGCCCGGTTGCGGCGGACGCCAAGCGCATTCTGATCACCGGTTGCCCGGTGGGCGGCGTGATCAACAAAATCGGTCGCACCATCGAGTCCAACGGCGGCGTGGTTGTGTGCATGGACGACTGCTCGGGCGAGCGCACGGCGGCCATGATGATCGATCCGGAGGCCCCCGACATCCTGCGCGCTATCGCCGACCGCTACCTGGATATCAACTGCTCGGTCATGACGCCCAACGACGGCCGTATGGAAAACACGCTGGCCATGTGCGAGAAGTATCACGTCGATGGCGTAGTGGAGAGCGTGCTACAGGCCTGCCACACCTTTAACGTGGAGAGTGCACGCATGCAGGAGGCTGTCGAGGGTGCGGGTATTCCGTACATGAAGATCGAGACCGACTACAGCAACGGTGACATGGGCCAGATCGAGACCCGCATCGCCGCCTTCATCGAAACCCTGTAGGTGACGGTATGCAACAAAGGGACTGTCCCTTTGTTGCATGTGAGGGAGGATGCCAAGGCGCCTGAACGCGCCGCTACCTTTGATGTTTAGATTGGGAGAGAGCCATGATAGGGATCGGGATCGATATCGGGTCTACGGCGGTTAAGGCCGCTGTGGTCGATGAGGAGGGTTCGGTGGCGTGGACGTGCGTGCAGCCAACCGGGTTCTCCTCGGTCGATGCGGCCGAGCGTCTGCGCGAGGCACTGGCAGCGGCTGGCTATGACGTGGCTGCCGACGACGTGCGCGCGATCGCGACCGGCTACGGTCGTGTCGCCGTGCCCTATGCGCACAAGGTCGTGACCGAGATCACCTGCCACGGCACCGGTGCCGTGCGCCTGTTTGGTGACCATGGCACCGTGATCGATGTGGGCGGTCAGGATACCAAGGTCATCCAACTCAAGGGCGGCCGCGTGGCCAAGTTTGCCATGAACGACAAGTGCGCCGCCGGCACGGGGCGCTTTTTGGAGATCATGGCCGACCGTCTAGGCATTTCCCAGCAGCAGATGGCCGACCTGGCGCGTTCCGGCGAGCCCACCAAGATCAGCAGCATGTGTACGGTGTTTGCCGAAAGCGAGGTTATCAGCCTGATCGGTCGCGGTGAGCCGCGCGAGAACATAGCCCGTGGCGTGATCGACAGCGTGGTCTCGCGCGTGGCGACCATGGCCGGGCAGGCTGCGGGCGCCCCGTACTACCTGACCGGTGGCCTGTGCGAGAACGCCTACGTTGTGGAGCGGTTGGGCGAGCTACTGGGGTCGCCAGTGACCACCTCGCCCCAGGCTCGCTTTGCCGGAGCGATCGGCGCGGCTGTCCGCGCCGCCGCCTTGGCCTAGGGGTGTACCGCGACATGCGCATCCTCAATATCTCGGCACAAAAACCAGATAGCACGGGCAGCGGCACCTACCTTGCCGCGCTCGTGCGTGAGCAGATCGAGACGGGGCATCGCGCCGCCGTGCTTTGCGGCGCGGCACCGGGTGATACCCAGGGCGAGCTGGACCGGCGTGCTGCCGTGTTTGCCGTACCGTTCGAGTCGCCCGAGCTGCCGTTTCCCATCTGCGGTATGTCCGATATCATGCCCTATCCCTCCACACGCTATCGTGACCTGACGCCTTCGATGCTCAAGGCATTTGAGCGGGCATTTGCTGCTGCAATCGATCGGGCGGTGGCTGAGTTTCGGCCCGATCTGGTGCTCTGCCATCACCTGTATCTGGTGACCGCATTGGCGCGCGAGTGCGTCCGGGGCGTGCCGGTTGTTGCCGTGTGCCATTCGACCGACCTGCGCCAGCTGCGTTCGCATGCGCTCGAGCGCGATCGCATCGTACGTGCGGTTCGTCGGCTCGATGCCGTCTTTGCGCTCCATGCTGAGCAGGCTGAGCAGATTGGCCTGGTGTGCGGCGTCAATGCCGATCGCATCCACGTGATTGGGACGGGCTACGACCATCGCGTTTTCTGCCGCGACGCAAGCGTGGCGAGGCAGCCGGGATCGCTTGTGTACGTGGGCAAGATTTGCTTTAAAAAGGGCGTCGAGTCGCTGGTTCGAGCCGTGTCATTGCCGATTGACGATGGCGTCCGCCCATCTGGCTTGGTGCTTGTGGGCGGCCGCGGGGACGATGCCGAGTACGCGCGTGTCGAGCGTTTGGCCGCGGCCTCGGATGTGCCGGTGACGCTGGCGGGGCGCCTGGATAGCGATGGGCTCGTGCGCGCCTACCGCAGTTCCGACGTCTTTGTGCTGCCTTCGTTTTACGAGGGTCTGCCGCTCGTGACGATCGAGGCCCTCGCGTGCGGCTGCAAAGTTGTGGCGACCGATTTGCCCGGCGTTCGTCCTTGGATGGAGGCGATGCTTCCCGGCGCTCCCGTGACGTGGGTGGCGTCGCCGCGTATGACGGATGTCGACACGCCTGTGGCGGCCGAGCTTCCGTTGTTTGAGCGCGCACTGGCAGATGCTATCGCGCTGGCGCTTGCGGCTCCGCCTTCGACGTTCGAGCCGTCGGCGGTCTCTTGGGAAGCGTGCCTGGGGCGTATACTTAAAGTCGTTGATTTGTTGGAAGGGGGTTCGTATGGCTGACGATCAGATTAAGCTCACGTCTATGACTGCCGCGAGCGGTTGAGCCGCTAAGTTGGCTCCCGGAGCCCTCGCCCAGGTCCTGGGCGATTTACCCAATGTGCATAACGACAACCTGCTCGTAGGGTTCGATACCTCCGACGATGCGAGCGTCTTCCGCGTAGGGGAGAACCTGGGGCTCGTGCAGTCCATCGACTTCTTCCCACCGATGGTCGACGACCCGTTCCTCTTTGGCCAGATCGCCGCGGCCAACTCGCTGTCGGATATCTACGCCATGGGCGGGCGGCCGAGCCATGCCATGAACTTGCTGTGCATCCCGAGCTGCCTGGGCATCGAGGTCGCCGGCCAGATTCTGGCGGGCGGCGCCGACAAGTGCGTCGAGGCGGGTTGCTCCATCGCGGGCGGCCATACCATCAACGACGACGAGCCCAAGTACGGCCTGTCCGTGAGTGGTTTTGTCGCGCTCGACCGCATGCTCGCCAACAGCGGCGCACGCGTGGGCGATGTTCTGCTGCTGACCAAGGCGATCGGCTCGGGCATTATCACCACGGCCATTAAGGGCGAGCTCATCGAGCAGGACGAGGCCGCAGCCATGTTTGACTCGATGCGCACCCTCAACGAGGCTCCGATTCGTCTGGCCGAGGGACTTGAGCTTCACGGCTGCACCGACATTACGGGCTTTGGTCTGATCGGGCATGCGTGCGAGATGGCCGAGGGCTCGGGCGTGCAAATCGAGCTCGCGTCGGGGGCGGTGCCGCTCTTTGACCAGGTGCTCGACATGGCGCGTCTGGGCATTATCCCCGCGGGCTCCTACCGCAACCAGGACTTCTTTGGCCCGCGTGTAGCTGCCGACGATGACCTGGAGCCGGGCATGCTGGATGCGCTGTACGATCCGCAGACTTCGGGCGGTTTGCTTATTGCGGCGCCCGCGGCGGATGCGGATGAGCTTGCGCGTCGTTTACATGCCGAGGGGCGCGTTGCCGCTACGATCGGCCGCGTGTGCGAGCCGGTGCCGGGCGGTCCTGCCGTTCGCGTTGCGCATTAAGGAAAACCGTTTATGCGACCGCCTACTGTTCTGGGCGGTCCCTTTTGAAAGGAAAAACTATGTCTACCAAAATTGAAGTCAATGCCATGGGCGATGCCTGCCCGCTGCCCGTCGTCAAGACGCTCAAAGCCCTGAAGCAGCTCGATGGCGAGGGCACAGTCGTGACCTCGGTCGACAACGAGACCGCCGTCAAGAACATCTCCAAGATGGCGCAGGAGAAGGGCTGCACGGCCTCAGTCGAGAAGGTTTCTGACGCTGAGTGGCACGTGACCGTCGCGACCGTCGGTGCCGTGGCCGTTGCGGACCCCGAGCAGGACGGCGCTGCTTTCTGCGACGCCAGCGCCGGCAAGGGCAAACTTGTCATTTCCGTCTATACCGATTGCATGGGCCGTGGCGACGACGAGCTGGGCCACAAGCTCATGAAGGCGTTTGTCTTTGCCGTGACGCAGCAGGAGGAGCTGCCCGCGACTATGCTTTTCTACAACGGCGGTGCCAAGCTCACCGTCGAGGGCTCGCCGGTGCTCGATGACCTGAAGGGCTTGGCGGAGCAGGGTGTCGAGATTCTCACCTGCGGTACCTGCCTCGACCACTATGGCATTAAAGACCAGCTTGCGGTGGGCGAGGTCACCAACATGTACGTGATCGTGGAGAAGATGGAGCAGGCCGCGCGCGTCGTGCGCCCGTAGCGTATTGGTTGGAGTTGCCATGAGGGAGAAGCGCCCGGCGCTTGTCATCACGTTTCCCACCACGGCGGCCGCCATGGGTTGCGAGTCCCTGTGCATCGAGCGCGGTCTTCCCGGGCGGACGATTCCCGTGCCCGGGGAGGTCGCTGCCGGCTGCGGTTTGGCGTGGAAGGCGTTGCCTGCCGATGAGGAGCTGCTGCGCGGCGAACTCGCCGCGGCGGGCGTTCCCACCGAGGGCTTTACGGTGATCGACATGTGGGAGGTCGTGCGATGATCTACCTGGATAACGCGGCGACGACCATGCACAAGCCGCAGGCGGTCATCGACGCCGTGACGCAAGCGATGTGCTCGCTCGGCAATGCTGGGCGCGGTGCCACCTCGGGTGCGCTCGATGCGGCACGTACCATCCACGGCTGCCGCGCCAAGCTTGCGCGCTTGCTGGGCTGCCCGCGTGCTGACCATGTTTGTTTTACGCCCAACTCCACCGCGGCGCTCAACACCGTTATCAATGGCGTGGTGCGCCCCGGCGACCGCGTGGTCACGACGGTGCTTGAGCACAACTCGGTGCTACGTCCGCTCAACCGCTTGGCGGCAGAGCAGGGCGTGACCGTTGAGCATGCGGGCTGCGACGCGAACGGTGTGCTCGACTACGACGAGCTCGAGCGGTTGGTCACGCCGGGCACGCGTGCCGTGGTGGTGACGCACGCCTCCAATGTGACCGGCAACGCGGTCGACATTGCGCGCGTGGCTGCCATCGCGCATGCGGCCGGCGCGCTGGTGATCGTCGACGCCTCGCAGTCTGCCGGCACGGCGCATATCGATATGCAGGCCATGGGGCTCGACGTCGTGTGCTTTACCGGCCACAAAGGGCTGATGGGTCCGCAGGGCACTGGCGGCCTGGCCGTGGCGGAGGGCGTCGACGTGGCGCCCTGGGCCATGGGCGGCACCGGTGTACACAGCTTCGATGAGCTGCAGCCACTGGAGTGGCCCACGCGCCTGGAGGCCGGTACGCTCAACGGCCACGGTATCGCTGGCCTTTCTGCTGGCCTCGACTTTATCGAGGCCCAGGGTGGGGTCGAGGCGATTGCTGCCCACGAGCGTGCGCTCGCCGATCGCCTCCTTGCCGGCGTGCGCGAGATTCCGGGGATTAAGCTCTACGGTGCCTTTGACCAGCCGACGCGCTCTGCGATTGTGTCGCTCAACGTGGGCGATATCGATTCTGCCGAGATCTCGGATGCGCTCATGCAAGGGTGGGGGATTGCGACGCGCCCCGGCGCCCATTGCGCCCCGCTCATGCACCGTGCGCTGGGAACCGAGCGCCAGGGCGTCGTCCGCTTCTCATTTGGGTATTTCAACACGACCGAAGAAGTCGACACGGCTATCGATGCTCTGTGCGATTTAGCCTGCTAAAGCTGCTAGAGCGTATATACTTGCGGGACGGGTGTTTTTGCCCGTCCCATTTTTTGTTTCAACCTGAAAGGTGGACCCATGGCTTCATCCGCCCCGCGCGGTCTGCGCTCCGACCATGTCGTCACCGTCGGCATCGCCCTGTTCTCGATGCTCTTTGGCGCCGGCAACCTCATTATTCCGCCACTGCTGGCGCTGCAGGCAGGTTCTGCCACGCCGGTCGCTATGCTTGGCTTTCTCATCGCCGCCATCGGCCTGCCCGTCATGGGCTTTATCGCCGTGGCGCTTGCCGGCACGGCGCGTGAGCTTGCCGGCCGCGTGCATCCCAAGTTTGGCGAGTTCTTTGTCGCGGCAGTATATCTGGCCATCGGCCCGTGCCTTGCCATTCCGCGTACGAGCTCCACGGCCTTTGAGATGCTGGTACCGTTGCTGCCCGAGGGCGTTTCGCTCGGCACGGCACGTCTGGTGTTTGCCATCGGGTTCTTCGTAGTCGCGTTTGTGCTCACGCTGCGCCCCGGCGTCATCACGCGCGTGCTCGGTCGCATTACGGGCCCTGCGCTCATTGCGCTTATCGTGCTCGTTGTCGGCGCCGCCGTGATCTCGCCGCTGGGACCGGCTGCTGCCCCGCAAGCTCCCTATGATGCCGGCGCTGCGGTCCAAGGCTTCTTGACCGGCTACCAGACCATGGACCTGCTTGCGTCGCTCGCCTTTGGCATCATCATCGCCGAGACCATTCACGAGCTGGGCGTGACCGACGACAAGCGCGTCGCTTTTGAAATTTCGCGCTCCGGTGTGATCGCCGGCGTGCTCATGGCCGTCATCTACTGCGGCTTAGCCCTTGCCGGTATGCAGCTCGGCACCGTGATGCCCGACGCCACCAACGGCGCTGCCATCCTTGCTCGCTCGGCCTCCATGCATTTTGGGCTTGCCGGCACGGTCGTGGTCTTTGCGATCTTTTTCCTTGCCTGCATGAACGTGTGCATCGGTCTTATTAGCTGCTGCTCGCGTTACTTCTGCGAGACGTACGTGGTTGAAGGGGGAGTGGAGGCCTCCGAGGAGGCCATGCGCCGTCCCTTTGCGGTTCTCGCCTTTGTGTTCGCAGCGTTTTCGTGCGTGCTCTCTAACGTGGGCCTCGACGTGATCCTTATGTTCTCGGTGCCCATGCTTAACGCCTTGTATCCCGTCGCTATCGTGCTGGTACTGATGGGCCTGGTGCATGGCTTTTGCGACGCTCATCCGCAGGTGTGGGTCTGGGTCGGCGGCGTGGTCGCCGTGCAGAGCGTGATCACCTCGGTCCGCGATGCGTTCGTTGCGGGCGCGTGGCTGCCGTTTGATGCGCTACCCCTGGCAGACATCGGTGCCGCGTGGGCGCCGGTTGCCGTGGTTGCCTTTGTGATCGGTCTGCTCCATAGTCGTTTTGTCGCACATTCGAGGAGCTAAGGCATCAATGCTTGCACAGGCGGGGAGTCTCCCCTATAATTTCCTTCGCTTTGGGACACGCAAGGTTTAGACCTTAGCTGCTCAACACCTTCGGGACGTGGCGCAGTTTGGTAGCGCGCCTGCTTTGGGAGCAGGATGTCGCAGGTTCAAATCCTGTCGTCCCGACCATATCTTGCGGGCGTAGTTCAATGGTAGAACCCCAGCCTTCCAAGCTGATGACGCGGGTTCGATTCCCGTCGCCCGCTCCATAAGATAGATGAATGGCTCTGATTCCTTTAGGAACCAGAGCCATTTTCATATACATGCCGGGACCCCACATCCCCTCCTAAGTTGCGGTGAAATACGGACTGTTTTTCGGCTTTTATGGCCCATGTAGTCCGTATTTCACCGCAACTATTTGTAAGGTTGTTTTTTGATGCCGTTGGGAGGGTCGTGGCGACCGTCTACCGAGAGTGGAAATATTTTTTGAAGCTCTGACCTGCGGCGTCAAGCTTTTGGTCAGCTTTTGGCAAGGCCTGCGGACGGAAGCATGCGATAGCGTAATGATATTCTCTCCGCCGTGATGGTTATGGGGTTGGCCATGCTCGATAAAGGCAAACATTTTCCGCAGTCATATGCAAGGATGCTATTCTCGGCCGTTGGAATTCATCAAGATGGACAGCTGCTTATAACAATTGATCCTTGGGATGAACGCCGTGCGCGTGAGCTTATGCAGGAAGAGCTCATGCTTCGTCTTTACAATCACGTGTATGCTGATCCGGTCTATTGGAATAATCTTGGGGTTGAAGATCGCATCTTTCAGCTGGCATCCGCTATTGCGGTCGTTGAACCGGATGCTGTGTTTTGCGGATCGACAGCAGCGCTGCTCTACGGCATCGGCTCGGCGTATACGCTTCTGGATAAAGTGCAAGTACTGCTGCCACGGTCTACAAGGCGTGATACGTATGAGTTCGTTGAATACAAGCGCTGGCGGGCGGGCGAAGTGTGGCGGCTAGGTCTGTTTACACTGACGGATCCGTGTCGAACGGTTGTTGATATCGCCCGAACGAGCGCCTTTCGCTATGCGCTGGGCTATGTCGATGGCTTGGCCCGTGAGTACGATGTCGAACGCGAAGAGCTGCGAGCATATGCGCAGGCAAATTGTCGAGGGTTGCATGGCATCGCGCGTGCTTGTGACGTTTTTGATTATATGGATGGCAGGTCAGACAATGGCGGCGAGTCTGAGGCGAGAGCAGCGATGATTCTCGCTGGGGTTGCCGCGCCCGAGCTTCAAGTTGAGATAACGCGACCGGGAAACGCTGGCTATTATCTAGCAGATTATGGCTGGCAGATGCCAGACGGCTCATGGACGCTGGCAGAGCTGCATGGGCTAGGCAAGTTTGAAGACGAGGCTCAAAATGATCCAGAGTGGGCGGCGGCAAAAACGTATCGAGCGGCCCTCATGCGCGACGCGAACCTTCGCGCCATGGGCCACAACGTCATTCATTTCAAACTCTCGGACACCTACGACGTGGAATCGTTCGGTGCCATGATGCGCGGCTACGGCATTCCGACAACAAAACCCTACGCTGACTCCCGATAGCGAAATCGTTCGCAGCCAACCTTCAATAAGTTGCGGTGAAATACGGACTGTTGAGGCCTTTAAAGGCATGAAACAGTCCGTATTTCACCGCAACTTAGGAGGGGGTGGGGTTAGCTGCGGGGGTGGTGGCGGAGCTTGTCGATAGTGGAGTCGGTGCTGCGGCTGCGGGCTTCGGCGATGCGGTCGCGAGCGTCGACGGCGGTTTGGCGCTTGCGGCGGTAGTCGATCATGCCTTGGATGATGGGCTTGCCAAAGCTCACGACATCATCGTTGTAGATGGCGGTTCGGGCTGCGAGGAGGCAGTCGGTAAAGTCCATATGGGTCTTGTCAAAGAGTTTGACGGCAAGGGCGACAACGGTGGGCTCGTCGACCATGACGTCATCGAGCAACCTCTTCATGGCCGCAGTAATCTCAACGCGGGGAACCTTATAGACGTCGCGCAGTGTGACCACGACGCGCGTGATGATTTCGGGGTAGACGCGAGCGGTGCGCGTGGCGATGACCTTGGCGGCGCGCGGTGACAGAACCTCGTCGTCGTCAAGCAGGTAACGCAGGATGACGGTCTCGTCGATGATGGTGCTACTCATGGATATCTACTTCCTCGGGACCCAAAATCGAGTCGTCGCTTTCTGTGGCAAGGTACTCAATCCAGGCATTGCGCTCTTCGGAGCGGCGATTGGGGTCACCATATGCTTTGAGCGATCCATAGGCGGCAGTGCCGTTCTTTGAGCGCACGGCGACCGGCTGAAAGGGGAGCTTGCGCATCAAAATGCTTTGCGCGACAAATAAGCGGACAGCCTCGGCGAGCGATGTGCCCATGGCATCGTAGAGATGCTCGGCATGCTGCTTGTCTTCCTCGCGAATGCGCACCTGCAGGATGGCTCTTTTTTGAGTCGATGACATCACTGGCCCCCTTAATGAGCGTGCAATATAGTCGGTCAAATGCGGCATGTGCCGATACTTGAGCATCTTATAACGATTACTTTATTTCACTCAAGTTGATAACCATAAACACGAATACAAGCGTAGTACATCCAAAATGAGAGCGCATAAAAATCTCTGAGGCGTACGCATGTAATACACTCACCTTTATAGCTTCTAGAGAATAATTCCAACCTGCCAAAACCCCTGCAATACACCCGTATTGCAGGGCCTATGCTCAAGTTTGCCACCTGCAACTGCGTATATTTAGCCTGTATATCGTTGGAGGAATTCTATCGAAGTGCCTGTTTCGCCGCATGCACTCGATATGCCGATGCCGGACCACGGGCGGTCCGGGGCTACGTCGACAGGATCTCTCCGGCATGGGATTCAGGAGGGAGTGAACAACATGGGCAATAAACGAGTCGTGGCTGATTCTTCACGCTGCATTGGATGCCAAACCTGTATGGCGGCGTGCATCGAGGCACACGATATTCCCGGCAACATCGCCGCGCCGCGCCTGCGCGTGACGCGTACGTACGAGATCTCCGCACCGGTGGCTTGCCATCACTGCGAGGATGCCCCGTGCGCCAAGGCTTGTCCTACGGGCGCCTTGTTCTTTGATCCAAAGAACCATCGCATCGGCGTCAACGAGGACAACTGCATCGGCTGCAAGAGCTGCGTCATGGCCTGCCCCTTTGGCGCCGTGAGCGTTGCGACCACGCAGGTCCCCGTCTTGATGGGCGACGTGCGCGTGGGTTCGCAGACCAAGAGCTTCGTGCTCAAGTGCGACCTGTGCGTGGACCGTCCCGGCGGTCCGGCGTGTGCCGAGGCGTGCCCGACCAAGGGCCTCACCTTGGTAGACGAGGAGCGCCTGGCAGA
The DNA here is from genome assembly GCA_900544995.1 of uncultured Collinsella sp. Lineage (GTDB taxonomy): Bacteria > Actinomycetota > Coriobacteriia > Coriobacteriales > Coriobacteriaceae > Collinsella. Next base: position 81,439 of record UQXC01000001.1, read on the forward strand.
ACTGACTGCCGAGCGTGCCCGCGCCACCATCGAAAACGAGGCGTAGCCGGGCGGCCATACAGGCCCAACGATTGTCAAATACGTACCGATTAATCGGTAGCAGAGAAAGGAAGGAGGGTGTCATGGAGAAGCATAAAGTGATCTGCCCGTACTGCGGCGCCGGTTGCCAGTTTAACCTCCTGGTCCAAAACGGCCAGGTCGTGGGCACCGAACCGCTCAACGGCATCACCAACCAGAGCGAGCTGTGCCTTAAGGGCATGAGCGGCTACGACTTCATCAACGACACCAAGATCTTGACTCCTCGCGTACTGCACCCGATGATCCGCCGCACTAAGGGCGCGGATCTTGAGCGCGTAAGCTGGGACGAGGCACTGGATTTCACCGCATCTAAGATGCAGGCCATAATTGACGAATATGGTCCTAACGCTGTCATGACCACCGGCTCTTCGCGAGGCGGCGGCAATGAGGCGAACTACGTCATGCAGAAGTTTACGCGTGCGTGCATCGGCACCCACAGCGTGGACAACTGTGCCCGTACTTGACACGGCCCTACTGTCCTCGGTCTGATGGACACGGTTGGTTCAGGTTGCATGTCATGCTCCATCCCCGGTATGGAGGATGCGGGCTGCATTTTCCTCTTCGGCTATAACCCTGCCGATTCGCACCCCATCGTCGCAAGGCGTATCGTGCGAGCCAAAGAAAAGGGTTGCAAGATCATCGTCGCCGATCCGCGCCATATCGAAACCGCGCGTATCGCCGATCTCTACCTTCCGATCAAGAACGGTTGCAACGTTGCGTTCCTCAACGCCTTTGCCAACTGCTTGGTCAACGATGGCCTCTACGACAAGGAATTCGTCGCCGAGCATACGAACGGCTTTGACGAGTGGTGGGAGACCATCAAGAACTACACTCCCGAATCCGTACAGGACATCACGGGTGTCGAGCCCGCGTTGATCTACCAAGCTGCCGAGATGTACGCCACGGCGAAGCCCTCTGCCATCATTGGCTGGGGCATGGGCGTATGCCAGCAGAAGCAGAACCTGAAGACGGTGCACACCATCGCCTCCATCGCCTGCGTTGCCGGCCAGATCGGCAAACCCAATTCCGGCCTCGCGCCCGTGCGTGGTCAGAACAACGTCCAGGGCTCCTGCGATATGGGCATGCTGCCCAACCTGTACCCTGGCTACCAGAAGGTCACCGACCCGGCTGTGCGTGCCAAGTTTGCCAAGGCTTGGGGCGTGCCCGAGGAAAAGCTCCCGCTCGAGGAGGGCTACAAGCTCACCGACCTGGGCCACCTGGTCGACGAGGGCAAGGTGCACTGCTTCTACAACTACGGCGAGGACCCGGTGCAGACCGAGCCCGATTCGGCCGGTATGCGCAAGACGCTCTCCGAGCTGGATCTGTTCATTTGCCAGGACATCTTTATGACGCAGACGACCATGCTCGCCGACGTCATCCTGCCTGCCACCTCTTGGGGCGAGCACGAGGGTGTCTTTACCGCATCCGACCGTAGCTTCCAGCACTTTGACGCGGCCGTTCCGCCCAAGGGCGAGTGCCGTCACGACTGGGAGATCTTCGCGGACCTGTCTACGCGTATGGGTTACCCCATGCACTACGACAACACCGAGCAGATCTGGAACGAGTGCATCAGCCTGTGCCCCAACTTTGTGGGCGCAACCTACGAGAAGATGGCTCCCGAGGGCGGTTACGCCCAGTGGCCGGTCAAGAGCACCGATGTGAACGACCACGGTACGCCCGACATGTTCGCTGGTGGCAAGTTCACCACCAAGGACGGCCGCGCCAACCTGATGGCGCACGACTGGGAGGCGCCCTCCGAGCTTCCCGACGATGAGTACCCGCTCATTCTGTGCACCGTTCGCGAGGTCGGTCACTACAGCTGCCGCTCGATGACTGGCAACTGCAAGACGCTGGCGCTGCTCGCCGACGAGCCCGGCTTTGTCCGCATGAATCCCGCGGACGCCCAGGCGCGCGGCATCAAGAACGGCGACATCGTCTCGATTCACAGCCGCCGTGGCCAGGTATACAGCCGCGCCGACGTGAGCGACCGCATCAACAAGGGCACGGTCTATATGACCTACCAGTGGTGGATCGGCAAGTGCAACGAGCTGACCATTCACAAGGTCGACCCGGTCTCGCATACGCCCGAGGACAAGTTCTCCGCCTGCCAGGTCGACGCTATCGCCGACCAGGTCTGGGCTGAGGGCGAGGTGGAGCGTCAGTACACCGAGCTCAAGCAGGCTCTGGTGGACGCCGCCGCTCCCCAGGACGTTGAGCCCGGCGCCGCCAAGTTCGATGACGAGACGCACGTGAACCAAATCGTGTAGTCCCGTTCTCGTTGGCTTTTTGGGCCGGGCGTCCCGTACGTTCGGGAGCCCGGCCCGTTATTTTGAAAGGAAGTGGGGATGAACCGCTTCATCGACATCAACCCGGAGAGGTGCATCGGCTGCGGAACATGCCAGTCCGCCTGTGCCGACGCCCACCGGATGCAGGGTCTTCAGGATACGCCGCGCTTGGCGCTCGTGAAGACCGGCGGTATTTCGGCCGCCCTTGCCTGCCACCATTGCGAGGGTGCCCCCTGCGCCGAGGTTTGCCCGGTGAATGCCATCGAGCACGATGGCGATCGCATCCACGTCAAGGAGCAGGAGTGCATCGGGTGCAGGCTGTGCGCCATCGCGTGCCCCTTCGGAGCCATCCATCCCGATGGCACGTCTATCGCCGGTGTCGCAGGCATGTGCGACCCGACGCCTTCGTATCCTAAGTCCCTGAGCAGCCTGCTTACGTGGGCTCCTGGTCAGTACACCTGCGCTGTCAAGTGCGACCTGTGCGCATTCGATCCGGACGGCCCGCATTGTGTGGCGGCGTGCCCTACCAAGGCGCTGACCGTCATGGGTGGCGCGGCCGATCGCGAGCTCGACGAGGCCAAGCGCCTGCGCTCGATCGAAAACGGTCCGGTCGTCGACGTTACCGCTGTGGCCCAGGGCCTGTCCGAGAAAGCAGAAGGGAGCGTAAACAATGGATAGCATGACGCTGTTTATCGCATCGCTTGCCGTCTCGTGCATCGGTGCGCTCGCCTCGGTTCTGCTGATCAAGGCCGATAACGCCGCCAAGACCGCCGGCTGCCTAATCGGCGCCGTCGCCGCGGTGCTTTCGTTTGTGGCCGGTATCCAGGCCGTGCTGGGCGATGTCACGTCGGTCGACACCATCGTGTTCTTCCCGTTTGCCCATTTCCAGCTGCTGCTCAACCAGCTGTCCGGCCTGTTCGTGGCGCTCATCTCGGTGCTCGCGTTTGCCGGCTCGATCTACGGTCTCAACTACTTTGATGAGTACCCGGGCAAAAAGGGCCGCGCCGGCTTCTTCTTTAACACCTTTGTGGCGTCCATGATGCTCGTCATCACCGCCGACAACGTGTTTTGGTTCCTGGTCGCCTTTGAGCTCATGTCGCTGACCTCGTACTTCCTGGTCGTGATCGAGGAGAACGAGAACTCCATCCATGGCGGTTGGCTCTACTTTGTGATCGCGCACGTGGGCTTTGTGCTCATCATGGCGAGCTTCCTCACCATGACCAACTTCGCCGGTGGCTCGTTTGCCTTTGCGGATTTCCGCGCTACGCAGTTTAGCCCCGCGGTCGCATCCGTGTGCTTTGTGCTCGCCTTCTTTGGCTTTGGCGCCAAGGCCGGTATCATCCCGCTGCACGGCTGGCTGCCCAAGGCGCATCCCGAGGCGCCGTCCAACGTGTCGGCCCTCATGTCCGGCGGCATGATCAAGATCGGTATCTTCGGCATCATCAAGGTGGGCCTCGACCTGCTCTCCGCCTCGGGCGTTCAGGTCTGGTGGGGCCTTATGGTCATGGTCTTCGGTGCGATCTCGTCGGTCCTCGGCGTGGCCTTCGCCCTGCAGGAGCATGACATCAAGCGCCTGCTGGCCTATCACTCCGTCGAGAACATCGGCATCATTCTGCTCGGCGTCGGCGCCTCCATGGCCGCTATGGCGCTCAACTCGGTCGGCATCGCCGTCCTGGCTCTGATGGCCGCCCTCTACCACACGTTTAACCACGCGATGTTTAAGGGCGAGCTGTTCTTGGGCGCCGGTGCGCTGCTGTACTCCACGGGTACGCGCAATATGGAGAAGATGGGCGGTCTGTTCCGTCGTATGCCGGCTACGGCCATCTGCTTCCTTATTGGCGCGCTTGCCATCTCGGCCATCCCGCCCTTCAACGGCTTTGTGTCCGAGTGGTTTACCTACCAGTCGCTCTTTAACGCTGCCATGCAGGGCGACAAGGCCGTCATGATCGTGGCCGTGTTCGCTGCCGTCGCGCTTGCCATTACCGGCGCGCTGGCTGTCACATGCTTCGTCAAGGCCTATGGCGTCTCCTTTGCCTCCGCGCCCCGCTCCGAGGCCGCGGCCAATGCCAAGGAGGTTCCCGCCCCCATGGTGTTTGCGCAGGGCCTGCTCGCGGCCATCTGCGTCGTGCTGGGCATTGGCGCTCCCGTGATCGCGCCCGTGCTGGTCGATGTCGCTGCGTCCGTGCTGCATCCGTACGGTGGCGTGTTTGCCGCCGAGGGCATGGAGCTCATGAACCAGTACTCCGGCGCTGCCACCTCCACGCCCGCGATCGCTATTGCGCTCGTGGTGCTCGTCGGCCTTGCCTGCGGTTATCGCAAGCTCAAGACCGTCGGCAAGGTGCAGAAGTCCCAGCCGTGGGCATGCGGCTATGCTCCCAACGAGCATATGCCCGTCGTGGCCACGACCTTTGCCTCCGAGGTGTCCTGGTTTATGCAGCCGCTCTACACGCTGCGCGACCGCTGCACGGCCGTCTGCTGGTCCATCGCGCACTTCTTCCAGAAGCTCACCGGTGTGGCCGAGGCTGTGGAGCCCGTACCCGACAAGGTTCTCGTCGATGCCTCGCATAAGGGTGTCGAGAAGCTCGCCGACCTCGCGACTAAGCTCGAGGGCGGCAACTACAGCATCTATATCTGCTACATCGTCGCGGCACTCGTGGTGTTCCTCGTGCTCGCCGTGCAAATGGGTTAAGGAGGGGAGAGCATGAACAACATCGTACTTGCCGTTCTGCAGGGCGTGGTCGTTATGGCCGTCGCGCCGTTCTTCTCCGGTCTCGGTCGCGTGATCCGCGCCAAGATGCACAACCGTCGCGGCCCCAGCATCATGCAGGACTACCGCGACCTGGCCAAGCTCTTTGCGCGCCCCGAGTCCCAGAGCGAGGACGCGAGCTTTGCGCTGCGCATTATGCCGCCGCTGTTCTTCGCCGTCGCCTTTATGCTCGCGATGGGTCTGCCGCTCTTTACGGCACAAAGCCCCATCCCGGTCTTTGGTGACGCCATCACCATCATGTACAGCCTGGCGCTCGCCCGCTTCTTCTTCGCCCTCTGCGGTGTGGATTCGTCCAACGCCTACGCCGGTATCGGCGGCGTCCGCGAGCTGCTCATGAGCGTGCTCATCGAGCCGTCTATGCTGCTGGCGCTGTTTGCCGCTGCCCTGGTTTGCGGCTCCACCGACATCGCCACCATGGGTCAGCACATCATGACGGGCGCCATCGACGCGCCGGTCGCCGTGATCCTCGCCGGCATCGCCTTTGCGATTGCCTGCTACATGGAACTCGGCAAACTGCCGTTTGATCAGGCCGAGGCCGAGCAGGAGCTTCAGGAAGGTCCGCTCGCCGAGCTTTCCGGCCCGTCGCTTGCCATGGCCAAGCTCGCCATGTCCATGAAGCAGGTCCTGGTCGTTGCTTGGTTCTGCGCGATCTTTGTCCCCTGGGGTGAGCCCGCGACCGTGGGTGCCGCCGCCGTTTTGGGCGCGGTTATCTTCCTGGTGAAGTGCCTGATCGACTTTGTCGTGTGCGGCGTAATCGAGAACTCCTGCTCGCGCTCGCGTTTTAAGGTGCTTGGCAATCAGACTTGGGCCGTTGTGGGCATCGCCGTTCTGGCGTTTGTTTTCGTGGTCGTTGGCGTGTAGGAGAAGGGAGAAACAATGTCATTTGCAGTCAGTCTGTCCCTTCTCGGCTTGGTCGCTATCGCGGCCCCGATGGTGGCCTCGGTGCTTGTCGCCCTGTTCCCCCGTCCGTACGCCAAGTGGTTCAGCGTTTTGGGTGCCGCCGTCTCGACGGTCTGCACCATCGCCCTCGCCGCGAATTTCGCTGGCGCCGGCATGCCCGACACGCAGGTCCCCCTGATCTCGTTTGGGCGGACCCTCGTCATGGGATTCACCTTCGATCGCATGAGCACGCTGCTCGCGCCCGCCTTTGTGGGTATCGGCCTGCTTGTCGTGATCTATTCGATCCCCTATATGAGCGAGAATAACCGTGAGCATCCCGATGCACCGCGTCGTCGCTTCTACGCGTACCTCGCGACCTTCATCGGCGCCATGGCCGGCCTCGTGTACAGCTCGACCCTTTTGGGCCAGCTTGTGTTCTTTGAGATCACGGGTGCTTGCTCTTGGGGCCTCATTAGCTACTACATGTCGCCTACGGCCAAAAAGGCCGGCATGAAGGCCCTGATCATTACGCATATCGGTGCGCTTGGCCTGTATCTGGGCGCCGCCATCGTGTTTGCCCACACCGGCACCTTCGCCATTACCGCGATTGCCGGCCTCGACGCCAAGCTCAAGGCTATCGTCCTTTTACTCGTGCTGTTTGCGGCCTGGGCCAAGTCCGCACAGGTTCCCATGTACATGTGGCTGCCTTCGGCCATGGAGGCGCCGACGCCTGTTTCGGCCTACCTGCATGGCGCCTCGATGGTCAAGGTCGGCGTGTGCGTGTTCGCGCGTGCACTCGTCTCTGCCGGCGAGATTCCCGAGATCGTGGGCTGGGTCGCCATTATCGACGCCATGGTCACCATGCTCTTTGGTTTCCTTATGTACCTGCCGCAAAAGGACATGAAGCGCCTGCTGGCCTTCTCCACGATCGCCCAGCTCTCCTATGTGTTCTTTGGTCTGGGTCTTTCGGTCTTTGGCAGCCAGCTGGCCTTTGATGGCGCCGTGTGCCACATCTTTAACCACGCCTTCGCCAAGACGCTGTTCTTCCTGATCGCCGGTTCGTTCTCCTTTACCCTCGGCACGCGTATGCTGCCCAAGCTTCGCGGCATCGTAAAGAAGTACCCGATCTCGGGCGTGGGCTTTGGTGTCGCGGCGCTCGCCATTGCCGGCGTGCCGCCCATGAACACGTTCTTCTCGAAGTTCCAGATCATCGCCGGCGGCTTTTCTGTGGGTGCCGGCAACGTTGCGATCCTGGTTCTCGTGTGCATTATGGTCGCCGAGACCGTCGCCACCTTCGCCTGGTTCCTCAAGTGGATGGGCTATTGCCTGCCCGGCGAGCCGAGCGACGAGGTCGCTGCGGGAGCCCCGCTTCCCCGCGCGATGGCATTCGTGTTCATCGTGCTCATCATCATGGTTATCGTCAGCGGCCCGCTTTCGGCCAGCTGGATCGGTTAGGAGGTAGAACGACATGGGTTATTCGATCGTCAACATCCTTGGCGGCCTTCTGATCGTCACGTCCACCATGGTGGTCGTCTCCAAGAACATCAAGCATGCCATCAGCTGGTATGCAGTGCAGTCGCTGGTGCTCGTGGGACTGCTCGCCACGCTCGGTGCCACTACCGGTGCGCAGGAGCTGCTTATGTGGGCCGGATCTGCCTTTATCACCAAGGTCGTCCTGGTCCCTTATATCCTCAACCGCGCATACAAGAAGATGGGTGAGCCGAGCGACGCATCGCTCAAGGCCGGCCTTAAGCCTGCGTGGGCCATTTGCATCATCGCCGTGGAGGTCGCGATCTGCTTTGCCGTCGTGACGCAGATCAGCCTGCCCACGGCCGAGGTCGCAACGCCTGCGCTCGCTATTAGCTTCGCTCACTTCTTTGTGGGCCTCACCTGCATCATCTCGCAGCGCAACATCATGAAGCAGATCTTTGGATACTGCCTTATGGAAAACGGCAGCCATGTGACGCTCGCGCTTTTGGCCCCCACCGCTCCCGAGATCATCGAGATCGGTATCGCCACCGACGCCATCTTTGCCGTCATCATCATGTCCATCGTCGTGCGTCGCATTTGGGACGACTCCCACTCGCTCGATGCGCGCGACCTGTCCGAGCTGAGGGGGTAGTCCATGGAAACGTTGATTCTCGCCCTGCTCGCGACTCCTTTGGTGTTCTCGCTGGTCATGGCGTTTTTGCCCAAGAATACGTCCTATAACGTATTTGCCGGTCTCAACCTGGTCTCCGTCGCAGCCGTACTGGTGCTGTCGATTATGACGGCCGGTGACGTCCTTACGAGCGGCGAAACCGCGAGCGCTCTTGGCCTGTGGTTCCACCTCGATTCGCTGGGCGCCATCTTTGTGCTGCTCATCGGCTTTATCGGTTTTCTTACGGGGCTGTTCTCGCTGCCCTATGTAAAGGCCGATATCGAGGAGGGCTCCATGCCCGCCGAGCGCGCCAAGCAGTATTTTGCGCTGTTTAGCCTTTTTGTGTTCACCATGCTGCTCGCGTGCCTGTCCAACAACATGATCCTCACGTGGGCCGCCGTGGAGGCAACCACGCTTTCCACCGTGTTCCTCGTGGGTATCTACAAGAACAAGACGGCCCTCGAGGCTTCTTGGAAGTATGCGATGGTCTGCACCGCCGGCGTGGCCTTTGGCCTGTTCGGTACACTGCTGATCTACGCCAACGCCGCCGACGTGATTCCCAACGCCCACGAGGCCGCGTTCCTGTCGTGCGTGCTGCCGTATGCCGATCAGTTCGACCCGACGCTCATGCGCCTTGCCTTTGCGTTTATCGTGATCGGATTTGGCACCAAGGCTGGCCTGTTCCCCATGCACACTTGGCTGCCCGATGCCCACTCCCAGGCCCCGAGCCCTGTCTCGGCCCTGCTTTCGGGCGTGCTGCTTAAGTGCGCCATGCTCGTGATCATGCGCTTCTACGGCTTTACTATCCAGGCCGTGGGCGCCGAGTATCCGCAGCTTTTGCTGCTGATCGTCGGCACGCTGTCCATTTTGGTGGCGGCGCTTTCGATGTTTCGTCAGGACGACCTCAAGCGCCGCTTTGCGTACTCGTCTGTGGAGAACGTGGGCGTTATCGCCCTGTGCTTGGGTATCGGTGGCCCGCTGGGTATCGCCGCGGCCCTGCTGCACTGCGTGTTCCACGGCTTTACCAAGACGCTTGCCTTCTGCGTGTCCGGCAACATCCAGCACGCCTTTGGCACGCGTAGCCTGGCTAAGATTCAGGGCGTCGTCGAGGTTGCTCCCGCAACCGCCGCGCTCGCCGTCCTGGCGCTGCTCGGTCTTGGTGCCTTCCCGCCCTTTGGCATGTTTATCTCCGAGTTCCTGACGTTTGTCGCCGGCGTTACCGCCGGTCCCATGTGGCTGGTTGTCGTGGTCGCCCTCGGTCTTACCGTGGCCATCTCCGCGCTCACCCGCATCGCACTCAAGTCGGTATTCGGCCATGCGCCCCAGGGCATGGGAAAGCATGAGGCCCCGGCGCTCATGCTTATCCCCGAAATCATCCTGGCTGTCATGATCTTGTGGTTTGGCATCGCCACCCCGCTGCCTCTCGTGCACGGTGTGGAGACCGCGACCGGCATCGTGCTCGAGCAGAGCACCGAGGAACTTCACGCGACGCCGATGTACCGCGCTGTGTTCGGTACCGAGACCGCTCAGAGCGAGGTGGAGTAACGAATGATTGAAACTGAGAACAAGGTGTATGCCCGTCGCTGCGAGAGCCATGTCGAGGCCCTGCGCCGCGCCGTTCCGGGCTGCATCGAGAAGGTTGAGTGGCAGTGCGAGGACCAGCTGACGATTACCGTCAAGCAGGACAAGCTGCCCGAGGCCGTCCACTACCTGTACTACGAGCGCTACGGCTGGATTCCCGTGATCATCGGCAACGATGAGCGCAGCCTGTGCGGCCGTTACGCCGTGTACTACGTCATCTCCATGGAGGGGGAGGACCCCGGCTGGGTGACCGTGCGCACCGAGGTCGATCCCGCCAAGATGACGTTCCCGTCCGTGACGCCGTTCGTCCCCGCCTGCGTGTGGGGCGAGCGCGAGCTGCGCGATATGTTCGGCCTGATCCCCGAGGGCCTGCCCGATCGCCGTCGCCTGGTGCTGCCCGACGATTGGCCCAGCGGCCTGTACCCGCTGCGCAAGGACTCCATGGACTACCGCTTCCGTCCCGCTCCCGCGAGCGACATGGAAAACTACGAGTTCTTGGCCGACACCAAGGGCAAGGAGACCACGCTCGTCCCCATGGGCCCGCTGCACATTACCTCCGACGAGCCTGGCCACTTCCGCCTGTTCGTTGAGGGCGAGACGATCGTCGACGCCGACTACCGTCTGTTCTACGTGCACCGCGGCATGGAGAAGGTCGCCGAGACGCGCCTGAACTATGACGCCGTGACGTTCCTCGCCGACCGTATCTGCGGCATCTGCGGCTGCGCCCACTCGGTGGCCTATGCCGAGGCCGTCGAGCGCGCCCAGGGCATTCATGTCCCGCCGCGCGCCCAGTACATCCGCGCCATCATGCTCGAGGTCGAGCGTCTGCACTCGCACCTGCTCAATATTGGCCTCGCATCGCACTACACGGGCTTCGACTCCGGCTTCCAGCAGTTCTTCCGCGTCCGTGAGAAGTCCATGGACCTGGCCGAGAAGCTCTCCGGTCACCGCAAGACCTACGGTCTCAACGTGATCGGCGGCGTGCGTCGCGACATTTTGGCCGAGCAGAAGCTCTCCACGCTCACGACCATCCACCAGCTGCGCTCCGAGGTTCAGGAGCTCGTCGACGTCTTGCTCTCCACGCCCAACTTTATTGAGCGTACGAGCGGTATCGGCATTCTGGACCGCAAGATCGCACGCGACTTCTCGCCGGTCGGCCCGCTCATGCGTGGCTCGGGCTATGCCCGCGACGTGCGCTTTGACCATCCCTTCGACGGCTACGCCGATCCGGATGTTCAGAAGATGCATGCTGCCACGGCAGACACCTGCGATGCCTTCGGCCGCACCGCCGTCCGCATCCAGGAGGTCTACGATTCGATCGACATGATCGAGACCATGCTCGAGAACTGCCCGTCGGGTCCCATCCTTACCACGGATTGGGAGTACACCCCGCACAAGTACGCCATCGGCGCCACCGAGGCTCCGCGCGGCGAGGACGTGCACTGGGCCATGCTCGGCAACAACCAGAAGTGCTACCGCTGGCGTGCCAAGGCGGCCACGTACAGCAACTGGCCGGTCCTGCGCTACATGTTCCGCGGCAACACCGTGAGCGACGCGGCGCTGATCGTCGGCTCGCTCGACCCGTGCTACTCCTGCACCGACCGCGTGACGGTGACCGATGTCGCCGCCAAGCGCGACCACGTGCTCGACAAGGAGCAGTTCGAGAACGTCTGGCGCGACAAGTCGCCGCTTGCGGGCGAGGGCACCATGGCCGCTCCGCTCGATGAGGAGGCGCTCTAATATGCTGAAGCTTTGGAAGGTTAACGCCAAGGCCGGCGACGCGACGGTCAAGTACCCGTTTGCGCCGTTCCCCACCAACAAGGACATGCGCGGCAAGCCCGAGCACAATGCCGAGCTTTGCATCGCCTGCGGTGCCTGCGGCGTGGCGTGCCCGGCCGATGCCATTCGCATGGACACCGACCTTGCGGCCGATACCATCACCTGGTCGATCGACTACGGCCGCTGTATCTTCTGCGGCCGCTGCGAGGAAGCCTGCCCCATGGAGGCCATCAAGCTCACCGAGGAGTTTGAGCTGGCCGTCATGAGCAAGGACGACCTCACCAGCAAGAGCGTCTATACGCTCGAGCACTGCTCGCGCTGTGGCAAGCCGTTTGCCCCGCACAAGGAGATCGACTACGCCAAGCGCCTGCTGCAAAAGGCCGGCGGCATGGAGGCCGAGCAGGCCGCCCGTACCGTCGGTATGTGCCAGGAGTGCAAGCGCGAGCTCGACGCCCTGCGCGCCGCCTCGGCCGTAAAGACCGGCAACGCGCACGGCATGGCTGCCAACGAGACGCTTGCGTCCGGCGAGCCCCAGGGCCCCGGCATGGAGTATCTGGGCGGCCACGGCGTGAACCCGGAGTATATCGACCGCGAGCTCAACCCCGATGCGCCCGAGATTCCCGCCGGTCCGGCGCCGGTCGAGGGCATCATCATGGATTTTGAAACGAAGGAGGAGTAACCATGGCCGAACCCACGCTTTTGCCCGAGCGGCTTCAGTACCGCCCGACCAAGATCGAGCTCGACGAGAGCATCGAGAAGGCCAAGGCGACCCTTCTTAAGAAGATCAAGCGCTCGGTGTACGTCTACCGTGTCGACTGCGGCGGCTGCAACGGCTGCGAGATCGAGATCTTTGGTTCCATCACGCCCGTCTTCGACGTCGAGCGCTTTGGCATCAAGGTCGTGCCCTCGCCCCGTCACGCCGATGTGCTGCTGTACACCGGCGCCGTGACGCGTGCCATGCGCATGCCGGCCCTGCGCGCCTTTGAGGCCGCACCCGATCCCAAGATCGTGGTGTCCTATGGCGCGTGCGGCTGCACCGGTGGCATCTTCTACGACAACTACTGCGTCTGGGGCGGCACGGACAAGATTCTGCCGGTCGATGTCTACATCCCCGGCTGCCCGCCCAGCCCCGCGCAGACCATCTACGGCTTTGCCATGGCGCTCGGTCTGCTGGACCAAAAGCTCCATGCCGAGACCACGGTGGAGGCCGCCGGCGAGCAGGCCGATATCCTGCACCCCGGCGTGCCGTACAAGCTGCGTGTGGCCATCGAGCGTGAGGCTCGCGCCATGAGCGGCTAACGCTACGGCCGTGACCTGGCCAACGAGTTTATGGATACGCTCGAGGGCGCGCCCAAGGGCGATATCCGCGGCGCCATGGCGCTGCTCATCGATAAGCAGGACGATCCGCGCCGCGTCGAGGTGTACTCGGCGCTGCAGGATCTGGTGCTGGCCGGAGGTCGCTAGATGGAGCTCACGGACCGCTCTGGTTACTTTGCGGGTCCCGGCATGCTCGGCGGCTCTTTTGGCGATGCCTCGCGCGCAAGCGACGAGGCCGCCGAGGGCGTCGCCGACCCCTGCCTGGGCCATACGCCCGACCAGGTGGTCTTCTATGAGCTCACGCGTAAGTTTGTGGAGACCGAGGAAGACGTTCCCCAGGAGGCCTGCGACGTGCTGTACTACACGCTCGCCGTGGGCCACCACACCGGCGTGCTCGACTGCTTTGAGCCGCGCCTGTCGGTGCCGGTGAACGTGTTCTATTCGCTCGTCGACGCGCTGCCGGAGGGGGAGGCCAAGACCAAGTTCGAGGCCATCCGCTCCTTTGGCGAGTGCCAGCTCGACAAGGCGGCGGTGCCGTCGCTGCTCGAGGCCTGCGACACGCTGCTCGACGATCGCGGTTTTCGCGGTTCGGCCAAGGCCGGCATCTCGGTGTTCGATGACGACTTTGGCCTGCATGCCCAGCAGGTCGCGTTCTTAATGAAGTTTCGCGATCTGGTTGAGCGCGTGCGCGATGTGTCGGGCGTGTATCTGACGGGGAGGCTACAGTAATGGGTCGCGTTGTGGATGGCCGTGTGAACGGCGCCCCGTTTGCGGGCATTGTGCTCACGGCGGGAAGCGTGCTGCGCGCCGACGATGCCGCCGGCCCCGTGCTCTCCAAAAAGATGGAGGACACGCCCATCGCCGGTTGGTACACCATCGACGGTGGGCAAACGCCCGAGGACGACATCATCGAGGTCAAGCGCGAGCGTCCGCCGCGCCTGGTGTTGGTCGATGCCGCCGACATGGCGCTGCCCGTCGGCGCCATCCGCTTGCTCGACAAACGTGACGTGGCCCGCAAGTCGATGTTCACCACGCATTCGCTTCCCTTGTCGATTCTGATCGAAGAAATCGAGCAATCGTGCGAAGATATCGTCTTCATAGGGATTCAGCCGGGCGATACGGAGTTCTATAACCCCATGTCCCCGGAGGTCTTTGAGGCCGTCGACGCCGTGTATGACGCCGTGGCCGCCAACGACTTTTCCCACTTTGTCCGCTTGGGGCAGGAGCTATAGGAGCGCTTGTCCCTGCTGATTAGGAAAGAAGTGATTGACATGGCAGATTCCAAGGCAGAATATCCCGCTCCCGATTGCCTGGCGCCCGCCGCGATCGAGGCCAAGACCGAGGCCGCCGGCGTGACCAAGGCTAACCTGCCGGTCGCTAAGGCCTTTCTGTTGGCAATGTTCGCCGGCGCGTTTATCGCCTTCGGCGGCCTGTTCTTTACGGTGTTTTTGAGCGACAGCACGCTGGGCTGGGGTGCCCAGCGCGTCGTGGGCGGCCTGTGCTTTTGCCTGGGCCTGGTGCTGGTGCTGGTGTGCGGCGCTGAGCTGTTCACCGGCAATTCGCTTATGGTCTGCGCGCTCAAGAGCAAAAAGATCACCTTGGTCCAGATGCTTAAGGCATGGATCGTCGTGTGGGTCGGCAATTTTGTCGGTGCTCTGTTCATCGTCTTTTTGGTGTACATGGCCGGCATCTATAAGCTCAACGGCGAGGCGGTCGCCAACTCCATGGTGAGCGTCGCCGCCGGCAAGGTGACGATCGACTGGGTGACGATCTTCTTCCGCGGCATCCTGTGCAACATCTTTGTGTGCCTGGCCGTGTGGATCGGTACCGCCGGCAAGACCGTGGTCGATAAGGTTGTGGGCATTTTGCTGCCCATCGCTGCCTTTGTGGCCTGCGGTTTTGAGCACTGCGTCGCCAACATGTACTTTTTGCCTATGGGCGCCGTGATGCATACATGCGGTTACGGTGCCGACGTCGCCGGCGCCGATGCGCTCAACGCTGCGGGCATTGCGTTTAACCTGTCCGCCGCCACGCTGGGCAACATCGTGGGCGGCGCGGTTCTGGTCGCGCTCGGCTACTGGTTTGTCTACGCCAAGAAGTCCGAGGCGTAAGGTACCGTCTGTTTGACGTTGGGCCTCCCGCGGGGCGTTGCCGTGCGGGAGGCTTTTTGGGTCTGGGGCCCGTTGCCGGGCTGTTGGCCTGTTGTGTTTGGTTGATGAAAGGGGTAATCGAGATGGCATCTGCTGTGGAGCGTGACGGTCGCGCCGTGGTGACCACATGCGGGGGATGCTATGCCGATTGCGCCTTTGCGGCCCATGTTGAGGATGGACGTGTGGTGGCCGAGTTGCCGGTGCCGGGGCATCCGTGCGCGGCGCGTGCCCTGTGCGCCCGCGGACGGCATCGCCTGGCAATGCCGTTTGACGAGCGTGACCGCATTGTGCACCCCATGCGACGCCGCCGGGATGGCTCGGGGTTCGATGCGATTACCTGGGACGAGGCGTTCGCGCAGATTGCCGAGCGTCTTTTGGGGATTGTTGACGAGTGCGGGCCTCGTGCACTGGGCATGACGCTCGGCGTTCCCTCGTTCGACCGCTACTGGGTCTATCGCTTTATGCATGCGCTGGGTTCGCCCAACGTGTACGGTGCCGATGGTGCCTGCGAGGTAAGTCGTCTCACCGGATGGGAGCACAGCCTGGGCTACAGCCCCGCCTCCGACCTGGCGCATACCGACTGCATCATGTACCTGGGGCGTTCCATCGTCGATTCATCGACGATGGGGGCCGTCGATGCGCTCAACGATGCGCGCCGGCGCGGGGCGAAGATCATCGTGGTTGACCCCCGGCGCAGCGGTTCGGCCGCGCTTGCCGATCGCTGGCTCCGCGTGCGTCCGGGCTGCGACTTGGCGCTGCTGTTGGGTATTGTCCACGTGCTCATTGCCGAGGGCCTGTACGACCACGAGTTCGTTGCCCGCTATACCACGGGTTTTGACGAGCTGGTGCAGGCGGCCAGTGCTTGGACGCCCGAGTGGGCCGAGTCGATGTGCGACGTGCCGGCCGCAGAGATTGTCGCCACGGCGCGCGATCTCGCTGCCGCCGCGCCTGCCGCTGTGGTGGATGCGGGTTTTCATGGTGGCATCGGTATTGCGTATGCCAATAGCACCCAGACCGCGCGCGCTATCTGCTTGGTCGATGTGCTGCTGGGCTGCATCGGACACGCGGGCGGCGCCCTCAATCCGCCCACGCCGCTTGTGTTGGGCGACCTCGATCCCGCACGCTTTGCGACGCCGCCGGTGCCTCGCGGACCCAAGCTGGGGTCCGAGCGCTATCCACTGGTCGATCCGGTGCGCGGCCTGTGCACGACCATCGGCCAGTCGATTCTTGCCGGCGATTTGCGTGGGCTCATCGTCTATGCCAGTAACCCCGGTGCGGGCTATGGCAATGCACAGGCTTGGTTGAGTATTTTGCAGCAGCTCGACTTGCTCGTGACGATTGATATTCGCTGGTCCGAGACGGCGCGTGCTTCTGATTTCGTGCTGCCCGACGTGACGTATCTGGAGGCCGACCGCGGTGTGGGAACGGTCGTGGGCCGCAACGACGCGCGCGTGTTCTACCGCAACGCCGTGCTGCCCGTGTTGCATGGCGACACGCGTCCCGGTCGGGAGATCTTTGCCGGGTTGGCTGCGGCCTGCGGCGTGGGCGAGTACTTCCAGTTTACGTCTGACGATCTGGCGGCTGCCCAGGTGGCTCCGTTTGGGATCGACCTCACTGCGCTCAAGGAGCGCGGTTGGGCTGACACGGGCGTGCAACTGCCGCCGCGTACGGGCGAGCCTGTGATTCCGCTCGACGGCGGCAAGATTGCGCTGGTAAGCGATGTATGGGAGCGCGCCGGCCTGGGTCGTGTGCCCGGCTGGATTGCCCCGATGGTGGAGCCAGGGCCGGGGATGTTTCGCCTCATTAGCGGCAACCGACCCTTTGAGTCGCACACTTCGCGCAGACTTGCTGCGGCGGGTGCCGCCGAGGCGGGCTCGGATCTGGATGCCGTGCAGATGAATGCCGATGCCGCTGCGCGCATGGGTATCGCCAATGGCGAGGTCGTCGAGCTGGTAAGCGACATGGGCCGCGACCGCGTACGCGTGGAGACCACACCCTATCTACATCCGGCGTGCATCTTTACGTCGGCGGCTCCGGGCGGGCGTTCGTTTGGCGCCGGCGCGGATGGAGCCCAGGCACTTGGCGTCGGTCCGCTCGACCACACGCCGCTGCGCTGGGACCCCATTACGGGCGCCGCGCTTACCCAGGAAAACGCAGTTCGCGTGGAAAAGATTGCCGCGCACGGGGATAATGACGAGTAATTGACTCAGCTGATGTATTTGATTGATCCACGTATTTTTTGAAAGGTCGCACATGAGCGATAGCCAGAACATGTCCGATGAGGTGCGCGCCCGCCTGCGTGCCATTCCCTCCGTCAACGAGCTGCTTGCCGAGTGGCCGGTCGTGAAGGCGGCGGGGGAGACGTGCGACGCGGTAGTCCATGCCGCCGTTACGGCCGAGCTCGACGAGGAGCGCGCCGCCATTCGCGCCGGTGCCGCCCCGCGTTCCAAGCGCGAGCTGGCCTCGGCCATCGAGTGGCGTGCGCACCGCTCTGCGCTGCCGAGCCTGCGTCCCGCCGTCAACGCCACGGGTGTGGTTATCCATACCAACTTGGGTCGCGCCCCGCTCGCGGAATCAGCTGCCAAAGCCGTGGCCGAGGTCGCGCGCGGGTATAGCACGCTCGAGTACAGCGTCGACACTTGTTCGCGCGGGTCGCGCAAGGAGCACGCCGCGCAGCTGATCCGCTCACTCACCGGTGCCGAGGACGCGCTCGTGGTCAACAACAATGCCGCCGCTGTGCTGCTGGTGCTGGCGACCCATGCCGCAGGCAAAGAGGTCATCGTCAGCCGCGGCGAGCTTGTCGAGATCGGCGGCAGCTTCCGCATCCCCGATGTCATGGCGGCTTCGGGCGCCAAACTCGTCGAGGTCGGCGCCACCAACCGCACGCACCTGGCTGATTATGAGCAAGCCATCACGCCCGATACGGCGATGATCCTTAAGGTCCATCCTTCCAACTATCGCATCGAGGGTTTTCACGAAGAGGTGGGCTCTCGGGAGCTTGCCGCCCTGGCCCACAAGCATGGCCTGCTGTTCTACGAGGACCAGGGCTCGGGCGCGCTGTTGCCCGACGACATCTTGGTGCGCGGCGGCGAAGAAACCACGCCGGCTTCGGTTTCGGCGGGGCTCGATATCGTGTCGTGCTCGGGCGATAAGCTGCTGGGTGCCGCGCAGGCGGGCATTATCATGGGTCGTCGCGATCTGGTCCAGGCCTGTGGGTCACATCCGCTTATGCGCGCCTTGCGTCCGGGTAAGCTCGCACTGGCGGCGCTCGAGGCTACACTGCGCATCTACTTGGATGGGGCGGATGTGGCCCATCGCGAGGTGCCGGTGCTCAACATGCTCACGCTCCCGCAGGCTCATCTGGAGCGTCGTGCCCGCAAGCTGCGCGATCGGATGGTCGCCGGGCTCGATAAGGCCGGTTGCCCGTGCGCCGTTCAGGTGGAGATCGTCGAGGAGTCGTCGACCCCCGGTGGCGGCTCGCTGCCTACCGTGGAGCTGCCCACGATGTGCGTTGCTGTGCGTCTTGTTGACGCGCGCTTGACGGTCGATGCGCTCAAGCGCTCGCTTGTCCAGGACTTCGACACGCCGGTCGTCACGCGAACCTCGCACGATCGCATTTTGTTTGACGTCCGTACGCTCGTGGGCGACCGCGATATCGAGACGGCGGCGTCGACGCTCGTCGCGTGCGTTGAGAAGGCGATTGCTCGATGAGTGAGGTTCAGGCGCTGGTGGAGTGCCCCGTTATCGTTGGCACGGCGGGTCACGTTGACCATGGTAAGTCGGCACTGATCGAGGCACTGACTGGCAAGAATCCCGATCGTCTGGAGGTTGAGCGCCGTCGCGGTATGACCGTGGAGCTGGGCTTTGGCGAGCTGGCGCTGCCGAGTGGCAAGATCGTCGGCCTGGTCGACGTGCCGGGCCACTCGCATTACCTGCGCGCCATGGTGCAGGGCGCCACGGGCATCGACGTGGCCGTGCTGGTGGTCTCTGCCGTTGAGGGTGTAATGCCGCAGACGCGCGAGCACGTGCATGTGCTGGAGCTGCTGGGCGTCACGCATATGGTGGTGGCGCTGACGATGTGTGACCTGGCCGATGCCGAGATGACCGAGCTTGCCGAGCTCGATGTCGATGATTTTTTGTCGGGTACCGTGTTTGCGGGCGCGCCGATTGTGCCCGTGTCGTCTAAGACGGGCGAGGGGATCGACGGGCTGCTTGCGGTGCTCGACGAGCAGGTAAGCGCCTGCTGGGATGCCTGCCGCGACCGTGCCGAGCGCACCGATGCCGCGCCGCGCCTGCCGATTGACCGCTGCTTTACGATTAAGGGCGTCGGCACTGTCGTAACGGGAACGCTGCACGATGCGCCGGTTGCGGTGGGCGACGAGCTGATGGCTTTGCCGTCGCGTACGGTCTGTCGCGTGCGCGGGATTCAGGTGCATGGCGATACGCCGCGCGCGCTGCCTGGTCAGCGTGTGGCGCTCAACCTAGTTGGTGACGGTGTCGCGGCGCTTGACCGTGGCGAGATGCTGGGCGTGGCGGACCGCTTTGGCCAGACGTTGCGCTTTATGATGACGTTCACCTACCTGGGCCGCGAGGGCACCAAGCCGCGCGTGCTCGAGTCGGGCGCGCGTGTGCATGTGATGGCCGGCACGGCCGAGGTCGTCGGCCGCATCATGCTTTTGGAGGGTGAGGCCCCCATGGCGGTGGGCGAGACCCGTACCGTGCAGGTGCGCCTGGAGGAGCCGCTGCCGCTGTGTGCCGGAGACCATGCCGTGGTGCTGTCGTATTCGCCCGTGATGCTTATTGGCGGCGGGCGCGTGCTGCTTTCGCGTTGCCGTCGTTCGCGCGAGCTTGCCGAAGGAGAGCGTGCGCTGTATGTGGCGCTTGAGGCCGGCGATATCGCGGGCGGTGTGGGCACTTGGCTGGCGTTGCAGGCGCTGCCGGTTACGGCGGTTGATGTTGCCGAGGCTTTGGATCTTGGTATCGGCGAGGTCGATGCCGCACTGCGCGGGTTGGTGGCGCAGGGCTCCGTTCGCAAGCTTGCCGCGGGCGATGCGGACCTCCTGGCGGACGCCGTGGTGCTCGACGCCGCGATGGATGCACTGGCGGCGACCTTGTCAGCCATGCACGCGACGGCTCCCAAGGAGACGGGCTTTACGCCTGGTGCCGTTGCCCATGCTGCGTGGCCTGCCGCTGATGAAGGCGTTGCCGCGGCCCTGATTGCCGAGGGCTGCTCCCGTGGCGTGTGCGCCGCCGAGGGCGCCGAGGTATTCGATCCGCATTCGGCCGCCGCGGCGGCACGCGTGGTGCGAGAGGCTTGCGAGCGCATCGTCGCGCTGCTTGACGAGGCTGGCCTGGATGCACCGGCGCTTCCCGAGGCGGGCGAGCACAAGGCCGCTGCGCGCCGGACCCAGGGAGCGCA
>UQXC01000002.1 GCA_900544995.1 uncultured Collinsella sp.
GTCGCGAGTTCCGCACGAGCCGGAGAGCACTTAATGTGCTCTCCGTGCGAGCAGGACTGTAGAGCAGGAAACTTTGCCTGCGGCCCCCGCCGGGAATAGCAAAAGGGCGACCCCTGTCCGGAGTCGCCCTTGTTGAGCTGCTTATGTACGGCTGTTACTCGGCGTCGTGGTGACGGCGAGGCTTTCGGCCTCCGTTGTCGCCGGGACGGCGCGGACGGTCGCTGCGCTCGGAGCGCTCGCGACGCGGACGCTCACGGCGCTGGAAGTGCTCGCCGTCGCCCTCGGAGGCACCCTCGGCACGAGCAGGGGCCTCGGGCTTGTCCAGACGATCGAGCGAAATCTTGCCGCGATCGTCGACCTCGATGACGACAACCTTGACCTCGTCGCCCACGTTGAGGACGTCCTCGACCTTCTCCACGCGGCCCTTGGCAACGCGGGAGATGTGCAGCAGGCCGTCCTTACCGGGCAGCAGGTTGACGAAGGCGCCGAAGGGCTGGATGGAGACCACGCGACCGGTGTACTCCTCGCCCGGCTCGGGAACCTTGATGATGAGCTTGATGCGCTCGACAGCCTGGTCGACGGACTCGCCGGTGCCGCCGACAAAGACGGTGCCGTCCTCCTGGATGTCGACCGAGGCGCCGGTCTCGTCCTGGATACCGCGGATGACCTTACCGCCGGAACCGATGACGTCGCGGATCTTGTCGGTCGGAACCTGGATGGAAACGATGCGCGGAGCGGTGCTGCGCGTGGTGTGGCGCGGCTCGGGGATCACATCGAGCATCTTCTGCAGGATGAAGGCGCGACCCTCCTTGGCCTGCTGCAGAGCGCGGGCCAGGATGTCGAAGGTGAGGCCGGTGGCCTTGTTGTCCATCTGCAGGGCGGTGATGCCCTCGGTGGTGCCGGTGACCTTAAAGTCCATGTCACCCAGGAAGTCCTCGAGACCCTGGATGTCGGACAGGACCACGGTCTTGCCCTCCTCCTGGATCAGGCCCATGGCGATACCGGAGACCGGGCGCTTAATGGGCACGCCGCCGTCCATAAGGGCGAGCGTGGAGCCGCAGGTCGAAGCCATCGAAGAGGAGCCGTTGGACTCCATGACCTCGGAGACGACGCGGATGGCGTAGGGGAACTCGTTCTCGTCGGGAAGCACCGGAAGCAGAGCGCGCTCGGCCAGATTGCCATGGCCGATCTCGCGGCGCTTGGGGCTGCCCATGCGGCCGGTCTCGCCGGTGCAGAAAGGCGGGAAGTTGTAGTGGTGCATGTAGCGCTTGCCCTCGGTGGGCTCGATGGTATCCAGACGCTGGCCCTCGTTGAGCATGCCGAGCGAAAGAACCGAGAGCACCTGGGTCTGGCCACGCTGGAACAAACCGGAGCCGTGAACGAGCGCCAGGTAGTTGTCCTTCACCATGATGGGACGGATCTCGTCGGCGGCACGGCCGTCGACGCGCTCGCCAGTCTCAACGACCATGGTGCGCATGGCCTTCTTCTCGAGCTTCTTGAGCGCCACGGGGATCTCGCGCTCCCAAGCGGCCTGCTCCTCCTCGGTGAACTCGGCGCGGATGGACTCCTTCAGAGCCTCGACCTTACCGATACGGGAGAGCTTGTCGGCGTCGCGAAGGGCGGCAGCCATCTCGTCGTAGTGGGCGAAGATGCGCTCCTGGACCTCCTCGACGGGCTGGTCGAGCGGGTACTCCTTCTTGACGATAGCGCCGTTGACCTGCTCCCACTCGGCGACGAACTCGTCTTGGGCCTGGCAGAAGGCAGCGAGGGCCTCCTGGCCAAACTTCATAGCGGCGAGCATGTCGTCCTCGGAGATCTCCTCGGCGCCGGCCTCGACCATCGAGATAAAGTCGGCAGAGCCGCCCAGCTCCAGGTCCAGGTCGGAGTTCTCGCGCTCCTCATAGGTGGGGTTGACGATAAACTCGCCGGTCTCCACGTTGCGGCCGATGCGCACGCAGGCAAGCGGACCCTCGAAGGGCACGCCGCCGAGCGTCATAGCCAAAGAGGCACCCATGACGTTGATGACGTCGAAGGGGTTGACCTGGTCGGCGACGAGCGAGGTGGCGACGATGTGCACCTCGTTGCGGAAGCCGTCCGGGAAGCTCGGGCGGATCGGGCGGTCGATCATACGAGCCGTGAGCGTGGCCTTCTCGCTGGGACGGCCCTCGCGCTTGAGGTAGCCACCCGGGATACGGCCGGCAGCGTACATCTTCTCGTTGAAGTCGACGGTCAGCGGGAAGAAGTCGTAATTCTTGCGCTCCTTGGAGACGACTACGGTGTCGAGCATCGTGGTGTCGCCCTGCTTGACCAGACAAGCGCCGGTGGCCTGCTTGGCAAGCTCGCCGGACTCGAAAGTGTAGGTCTTGCCGTACAGCTCAAAGGTCTTGGATACGAGTGTCATTGTTCTCCTTTACCCCACAGGCCCCTTGCCTGCGGGCTTCTCATGTGACGCGGGCCCCCTGCCCCCGCCACGCTGTAGAGCGTGATTGTTCACGCCCTTACACAAAAAGAGCGCCCCGCTGCGCAGGACGCTCTTAGCATGTACAAATCCTTACTGGATGTTGTCGCGGATGCCCAGAGCCTTGATGAGCTCACGGTACTCGACAATGTCGTTCTTCTTGATGTAGGAGAGAAGACGACGGCGGCGGCCAACGAGCATGAGCAGGCCACGACGGGTGTGGAAGTCCTTCTGGTGGGACTTCATGTGCTCGGTCAGCTCCTTGATGCGCTCGGACAGGATGGCGACCTGAACCTTGGGGTTACCGGTATCGACCGGGGAGTTACCGAACTGGGCGGTCAGCTCCGCCTTGCGCTCTTTGGAAACAGTCATTGTTTCACCTTTCGTTTCGCGTCGCCCGCGGGCGACTCTATTCGCCTCGGACTGGGAAGCCGCCGGTGGAGCGAACAACCAAGGTCGAGGTACCAACAGGTCGGTATGTTACCACAAGCGGCGCACACCTGCGCATCATCACCGACCCAACATGAATTCCATCGCACGGAGCCGCTGATCGGCGTGCGTCGCAGCCCAAACATGCGAAAGCCCCAGCAAAAACGCGGCCGTATGCGGATCGATCTGCTCGGCCATAAGGGCATCGAACGTCATGGACATCAGGGCGCGCAGCCATGCGACCTCGCCAACCGATACCAACTCGGCGCCAGGCACGCTCGAGGCGCACGACCCGCACAGAAGGCCGCCGGCTTGGGCCGAGAAATGCGAGAGCATAGGATCGCCGCACGATACGCAAGCCGAAAAATCGGGTCGATAACCAACGTGCGACAGCAGTTTAAAGACAAAAGCCGCCACGAGCAGGTCCATATGTGCCAAGTCGAGCCCGCTGCCGATAAGCGTGAGCGCCCGCTGCGTGATGGCAAAGGTAAATGGATCCTCGGCATCCTCGAACGAGCACACGCGCGCAACCTCGGCAATCGCGCTGGCGGCACAGGTCGTCTCGTAGTCAGGAGCGGCACCGAGCGGCGCCTCCATAAGCTCCGCCTGAGAAACCACGTCGAGCGAGCGACCATGCGCCAACAGCATATCAACGGTGCAGAAGAGCTCGCAGCGGGCCGCAAGACGACCGCCGGGCTTACGTGCGCCCTTAGCCACGGCACGCACCTGCCGTCCCCGTTCGTCGAGCATCGTCAAGATCAGGTCGGTTTCCTTGAGCTTCGTCTTATCGAGGACGAGCACCTTTGTGCGATATGTGCGAGAGCCTGCCATGAACGCCGAGGCTTAATCTTCGGCATTATAGCCAAAGCGGCGGATTTGCGCCTCGTCATCGCGCCAGCCGGCCTTTACCTTTACGTCGAGCTCCAAAAAGACCTGAGTGCCAAAGATACGCTCAAGGTCACGACGGGCATCGATGCCGATATGCTTGATCATCTCGCCGCCCTTGCCGATGATGATGCCCTTTTGGCCCTCGCGCTCGACGTAAATGGTGGCGTGCACGCGCAGCACCTTCTTGGTCTGCTCGAGCGCATCGCAGATTACGCCAACGGAGTGCGGAATCTCATCACGCGTGCGGCGCAAAACCTTCTCGCGCACAAACTCGGCAACGAGGGTCTCATCGGAAGCGTCGGTACCCATGCCCTCGGGGAACCAACGCGGACCCTCGGGCAAAAAGTGCGCAACGGTCTCGATGAAGGCATCGACGTTGAAGTTCTTGACGGACGACGTCACGATCTCGTCGTCATATTCCATGAGCTCGTGGGCGGCCTTAAGCTGCTCCATGACCTGTGCGGGGTCGGCCTCATCGGCCTTGGTGAGCACCAGGACCTTCTTGGAACGGGCATTCTTGACGCGCTCGGCAACCCAGGCGTCTCCCCTACCGATCGGTTTGGTGGCATCAATCAAAAACGCGACGACGTCGACATCGTTCAGTTCGAACAACGCGCTCTTGTTGAGCTCGGATCCCAGACCGTCCTTGGGCTTGTGAATACCCGGGGTATCGACAAAGACCAGCTGGTAGCCGGGACGGTTGACGACGGCGCGCATGCGGCGGCGGGTCGTCTGGGCCACCGGCGAGGTGATGGCGACCTTTTTGCCATAGCAGGCGTTGAGCAGCGTGGACTTGCCGGCGTTGGGGCGGCCGACAAGCGCCACGAAGCCGCTGCGGAAACCGGGCTCAACGTCGCCAAAGCCCACGAGGCTATCGTCCTCGTCGCACAGGGCGTCGAGTTCCTCGTCGCTCATGCCCTCAAACGGGTCGAACTCCTCGGCCTCGTCATCCAAAATCTCATCGATAGGCTGCATATTGTCGGACATGGGAATCCCTTTCTAAATAAAGCCGAGCGCGTGGGCAAATACCAGCACGCCCACAATCGCGGCGGTGATGGAAAGTATGTATACGGAAGCGGCGGCGATGTCCTTCGCACGCTTGGCCAGCGGATGGAGCTCCTGGGTCGCCAGGTCGACGATGGCCTCCATAGCGGTGTTGCACAGCTCGCCGTGAATCACCAGGCCGCAACAGATGATAATCGTGGCCCACTCGGCAATGTCGAGCCCCACGACGCAGCCGGCAATGACGGTGCACACGCCCGCAACGAGCATGACCTTAATGTTGCGCTCGGTCTTGACGGCGGTGACGAAGCCCTCCATGGCGTAGGAAAACGACTTTAAGAAGGACGGATGGTCCTTGTTCGATCCGGGAATCATAGACGGCTCCTAGTCGTGGGCGTGGTTGGTGACGGGGCCGACGTGGACTAGCTTAGGGTCCTCGCCGCGCTCGAGCGCCAGATCGCGCAGGATGGCGTCCTCGCGGGCCTCCATGACCTCGGCCTCGTCGTCCTCGATGTGGTCATAGCCCAGCAGGTGCAGCATTCCGTGTACGAGCATCAGACGGCACTCGTCAGCGGGGCTATTGCCAAAACCGGGGGCCTGACGGGCAATAACCTGCGGGGCCAGGATAATATCGCCGAGCTCGAGCGTCTCGTCTGCGGGAATATCCTCATCAAAGGCCGAGTCGCATTCAAACGAGAGGACATCGGTGGTGCGGTCGATACCGCGCCACTCGTGGTTGAGCTCGTGCATCTCGTCCTCATCGACATACGAAAGGGAAATCTCGACTTCACGCTCAACGCCCTCGGCGGCAAGCACGACCTCGCAGATGTGCTCTACCTCCTGCGCGTCGAGCAGCGTATCGAGCTCGGCATCGTTGCTGATCAATACACTCAACGGGACTCCTTTCGGTCGTGCACGCGTTTCTCGCGCACATCATCATAAGCATCGTACGCCTCGACGATACGCCCCACCAAGGCATGGCGCACCACGTCGGCACGCTCGAGGTGAGAAAATGCGACATCGTCGACACGGCCTAAAATCTGCTCGACGTCGGCAAGACCGCCGCGACGACCCACCAGGTCGCGCTGACTCAGGTCGCCGGTAATCACAAACTTGGAGTTAAAGCCCAGGCGCGTCAGGAACATCTTCATCTGCTCGGGCGTGGTATTTTGCGCCTCGTCGAGCACCACGAAGGCATCGCTCAGCGTGCGGCCGCGCATGTAGGCAAGCGGGGCGATCTCGATCACGCCGCGCTCCATGAGCTCATCGGTGCGCTCGCGATCCATCATGTCAAAAAGGGCGTCGTAGAGCGGACGCATGTAGGGGTCGATCTTTTCCTCGAGGGTACCGGGCAAAAAGCCCAGGTTCTCCCCCGCCTCGACAACCGGACGCGTCAAGATCAGACGGCCCACCTCATGGCGCTTGAGCGCGGCAACGGCGAGCGCCATGGCCAGATAGGTCTTACCAGTACCGGCGGGACCAAGGCCAAACGTGATGGTATGCGAGCGGATGGCATCCACGTAGCGCTTTTGGCCGAGCGTCTTGGGGCGAATGGCACGACCGCGATACGAAAGCAGCACATCATCGCGAAGCGACGTAGCCTCGTGCTCACCGTCGCGCAAGACGGCCAGGCAGCGAGAAACATCGTCGGCAGACAGCGTGCGTCCGGCGGCCGCCTCGCGAAAAGTATGGTCGAAAAAACGCGCCACGAGCTCGACCTCGTCCGGGTCACCGCTCACGGCGATGCTGTCGCCACGGGCGACCACGTGGGCACGAACCAAACTCTCGAGTGCACGAAGGACACCGTCGCCGGCGCCCAAAACGCGCGAGGGGTCAATTCCCCCAGGAACGGTAAGTCTAATCTTCGAGGTTTCCATGAACCTCCCTGCGTGCATGGACCAAGCCGGAATCATCGACTCCGATGATAGCAACATCGAGCAGGCACGGGGCTGTGAGTCCACGGGTATCGTCTAGACGGGCATGACGGAACGAAGCGAGCGTCAGGTTGTCGCCATACTCGAGTACGGCGCGCTCGACGGTGCCCACGCGTCGGCGAGCGTCGGCAATGGCGAGTTCCTGCGCCGCGGCTCGCATACGACGGCTACGCTCAGCCATAACCTCGGGCGGGACCTGGTCGGGCATATCGGCAGCAAGGGTACCGGGACGCTTGCTGTAGCGGAACACGTGCATGCGCGAGAATCCCACGCGGCGGCACAGAGCCAGCGACTCCTCAAACTCCTCGTCCGTCTCACCGGGAAAACCGACGATGACATCGCACGAAAGGGACACCTGAGGCAAGTTGGTGCGAATCAAGCGCACCGTTTCCTCGAAGGCCTCGGCGCTATAGGGACGGCCCATGCGACGCAGTGTCCTGGTGCAGCCGGACTGCACGGGCAGGTGTAAAAACGGGGCGATGCGCCGCGGATAGCGCGCCATGACCTTAAGCAGGGACTCGGAGATATCCATGGGTTCGACCGAGGAAATGCGCACATGCGGAATGGACGTGCGCTCCATGATCGCCTCGAGCAGCTCATCAATCTCGACGTGTTCGTCAGTCGCGCTCTTGCCATCGTAGGCGCCCAGGTTCACACCCGTCAGCACCACCTCGGGCACGCCGGCCTCCTGTGCCTCGCGAACTTGCTCGAGCACGGACTCGACCGGCACGGAGCGCTCGGGGCCGCGGGCCTTCCACACAATGCAATAGGTGCAACGATGGTTGCAGCCGTCCTGGATCTTCACGCCCAGACGCGAGCGACCGAGCGCGTCGACAACCTCGCCGTCACTGCAGGCGGGAACGTCATCGGACTCAACGCCCAGCACCTCACAGACGCGTTCGGCGACATCGATCTTGGACGGCTCGGCGATCACGCGGTCTGAAAGCTCCAGCAGCTCCTCGGGATGCAGATTGACCACGCATCCGGTCACGACCACATAGGGCTCGTTTGGATAGGCCAGCGCATGGCGAACAGCCTTACGGGTCTTGGCCTCGGCCTCGCCCGTAACGGCACAGGTGTTAATGACGATCAGCTCAGCATCCTGAGGCTCCACCATCGCAAAGCCCTGGCGCATAAGATCGGCAGTGATACGGTCGGACTCAACCCGGTTGACGCGGCAGCCGAGGTTGACGACAGAGATATGAGGTGCGAGCACGCGGGCTCCTTAATCGAGAATGTCGTCGAGAGCGCTCTTAATACGATCGGTCACCGATTTCTTACCGGAAGCGACTTCGTCGCCCATCTCATCGGCAAAAGCGCGGAGCAGCTCGCGCTGCTTGTTGGAAAGGTTCGTGGGAACGACCACGCGCAGCTGCACGATCAGTCGACCGCGTGAGCCACCACCGCCGATGCGCGGCATGCCGAAGTTGTTGACGCTGACGGTGTCGCCATACTGCGTGCCAGCGGGGACGCACAGCTTGACGACCTCGTCGGGCATAATGCCCTCGACCTCGATCTCGCAGCCGAGCGCAGCCTGCGCAATCGAGATATCGCTCACGAGGTACAGGTCATC
The DNA here is from genome assembly GCA_900544995.1 of uncultured Collinsella sp. Taxonomy (GTDB): domain Bacteria; phylum Actinomycetota; class Coriobacteriia; order Coriobacteriales; family Coriobacteriaceae; genus Collinsella. The sequence goes on from UQXC01000002.1 coordinate 8,285, forward strand.
GCCGTTGCGCTTAAAACGCTCGTGGTCGGCAACGCGCACGTTGACGATCAGGTCGCCCGAGGGCTCGCCGCGAAGGCCGGCCTCGCCAAAGCCGCTCACGCGCAGCTGACGACCGGTCGAAACGCCGGCAGGAATATCGATGTCGATCTTTTCGTGCGAAGGCGTGCGGCCCTGACCGTCGCAGGTCTCGCAGGGATGGTCGATGACCGTGCCCTCGCCGTGGCAGTCGGGGCAAGGCGAAGAGGACTGAACCTGGCCCAGGAACGAACGCTGGACCGTCGTGACATAGCCCGTGCCGTGGCAGCGGCTGCACTGCTTTTCCTGTGCACCCTCGGCCCTACCGGTGCCGTTGCAATCCTCGCAGGGGGCAAGGCGGTCATAGCTGATCGTCTTTTTGCAACCGAGCGCCGCCTCCTCAAGGGTCACCGAAAGGGAGATGGCCATATCGCGACCGCGACGACGCTCGCGGCGATTTCGGGCGCCACCGCCGGCACCGCCGCCAAAGAACGACGAGAAGAGGTCGTCCATGCCCATGCCGCCAAAGATATCGTTAATGTCGACGTAGCCCGAACCACCAGGGCCGTCGGCAGTGCCGTAACGGTCGTAGTTAGCACGCTTCTGCTCATCGGAAAGAACGGAATATGCCTCGTTGAGCTCTTTGAACTTGGCCTCGGCCTCGGGGTCGTCCGAAACGTCCGGGTGTACGGTACGGGCCTTCTTTAGAAACGCGCGCTTAATCGTCCGCGCGTCGGCATCCTTGTCGACGCCAAGCACCTCGTAGTAATCCCTATTTTCCGACACGACCGAATCCTTCCGACTTTCATTATTGTCACAGTGCGTCCTATACCCAAGCTGGGCCGGCCGCAAACAGAGGGTTTGATGTTATTGCATTGCGTAGGGCGAAAGCATGGCACGTTGCGAGCAGCTCGCAAACCAAACCGACACGAGCGCAAACATAAATCCGTTGGCAAAACCGTTGGCAAACTGCATTGCGCCGCGCTTCCACCACAGCAGGCTGCGGTGCAGCACGCCGTCCGAGAGCACCATGAACAGGCCCATGGCAAACGGAATAAAGCACATCACGGCAAAGGCCGAGAACACGCCCGAGATGGCCGATAGCACCAAAAACGGCGCCACGATGCCCATCAGGTAAAAACCGGTACGAGCTTTGCCTTCCAAGCGCTCGGCTTCAACATGGGCGCGGCCGACCAGGTCGCCGCCCGCGGCACCGTTGGTGCCAGCATGCCCCATGCCGCTAATGCGGACCTCGTCGCCATCGTGCGTGCCGGCAGGAAACTCAATTGTCTGCTCGGAGGTCACACGGGTCCGCCCGCTGCCGCCGCAATCGGGGCAGGGGTCGGCGACGACCTTACCGGAACCGCCGCACTCGGGGCAGACTGACTGAAACGTGCCCGCACCAAACAGGAAGGACAGGTCGACGTCGATGTGGCCGCGGCCGCCGCAGCTCGGGCAGGTATGGGCATGCTCGGAGGAGACAGAACCCGAGCCGCCGCAATGTCCGCATGTATCGAAACGCGTGTAGCGGACGGTCTTGCGGGCACCGCCCTTGGCCTCCTTGGCGTCAAGTTTGATATCGACGACCACATTGGCGCCGTTCTCGGGATTGTAGGCAGCCTGGCCGCGACGCTGCTGGCCCCAGGCGCCACCAAAGGGAAAGCCGCCCTCAAAGGGATTGCCATAGCCTGTGTTGCCGGCGTAGCCGCCACCATAGGGCGAAGCCGTAGGAGCACCGGCAAAGGGATTGCCCGAGCGCATGGCGTCGTAGCGCGCACGTTTTTGCTCATCCGAAAGCACGGCGTAGGCCTCGGAAACCTCTTTAAACTTTTCCTCGGCATCCGGCTCTTTGTTGACGTCCGGATGGAGCTTGCGGGCCTTTTGCTGAAAGGCCTTTTGAATATCACGCGAGGTGGCGTCCTTGGAGACACCCAGAATCTCGTAATAATCTTTTTCGTTCATCGTCGCCATGCGCGGCAACCTCCTGCTCACAGCAGCGTATATATTCCGGTAATTCTACCCGAGCGGCCTAAGCTAGATCCCAAAACAGCTCGAACAGAACATTTCCATCGAGCCAGCCCAAGTGTGTCGGCGCCAGACGAGCTCGAACATAGCCCGCGACGACATCTGCCGAAGTGAAAGGTCCCTCATGGACCCCGAGCGTCTCGGGCACCCAAGTGGCAAGACCCAATTCGAGCGCGCGATCGCAGGCAGCTGCCAGCTCATCGGCCGGGATGACACGAGCCGCGCGAACCAAAAGATCGGACGCGACACCGCGCGTCATGCGACAAGCAAGCATCAGGTCTTCGGCCGCAGCCTCGCGCTGCGACAGATATTCGGCCTCGAACGCCGTCGCGGCATCGTCGCGTTGCACCAAGCGCACGCGATAAGCATCGCCGCGAGCGGGCACGTCGGGAAACAGCCCGGCCAAGCGATCGAAATCCTCGGCGTCGAGCATACCGGCGGCAGAGCGACCCAAACCCAGATAGCCCCGTCCGGTCCAATAGGCAATGTTGTGGGCGCACTCATGTCCGTCGAGCGCGTAGCTTGCCACCTCATACGGGTGATAACCGGCCGCACCCAGACGCTCACGCGCCATGTCCATGCACACAGCCTGAAAATCTTCGTCGGGCTCGAGCGACTCGTCGTGACACGCCATGCGGTAGAGCGGCGTGCCCTCCTCGAGCGTGAGCGGGTACACCGACACATGATGCGGCGCCGCCGCCAACACGCCCTCGAGCGTGCGCTGCCAGCTTACGGCGGTCTGCCCGGGAAGTCCGCACATCAGGTCGCAGGACACATCGAGCCCGGCATCCCTGACCATCATGATGGCAGCGAGCGCCCGATTGGCATCGTGAATGCGGCCGATGGCGGTAAGTTCGGCGTTATCGAGCGTTTGCACGCCCAGAGAGACGCGTGTGACACCAACCTTGGCGAGCGCAGCGGCAAGCTCGGCGGTCAACGACTCAGGATTGGCTTCGCAGGTAAACTCAACGGGGGCGCACCACGCACGAATACGCCGCGCCAGCTCCACCAGGCGCTCCCCCGCCAGCGACGGCGTACCGCCGCCAACATAGACGGTGCGGATCTGGTCGAGGGCCCCAGCCTTGCCAAAAGCATCGAGGCGCGCGTACAACTGCTCAAAATAGGCATCGAGCGCAGCGCTCAGGTCGCACGGAGCAAAACTGCGCGAGTCAAAGTCGCAGTACCGGCACTTTTGAGCGCAAAACGGCACGTGCACGTACAGCGCGGTAACGGCCACCCTTAAGCCTCCAGCGGATGAGGGGGCACCGATTCGCCGGCGGCAAGTGCGGCCTCGCAGGCCACCACATCGCGCTCGATCTCATCGACCAGCACCATAAACTCCTCGTATGTGGAACAGCGCACCACATGGGCACGCCAAGCGGCGGCATGGGGCATGCCTTTTAAGTACCAGCTTGCGTACGTGCGGGCACGCGACATGAGCGGCAGAAGCTCGTGCGTCAGCGTTAGGTGTTCACGCAGGGCGTCCAGGCGCTCGACGGAGCTGCGCGCCGGCACCGGTATGCCATCGAGCGCAAGGGCGCGAGCATCACCGAACACCCAGGGATTACCGTAGATGCCGCGCGCGATAAACACCGCGCTGGCACCAGAACTGCGCAGATGCTCCGCGGCATCCTCGGCGCAGAACACATCGCCCGAACCAATCACGGGAATCTCGACAGCATCTGCGACCTCATCGACGACAGACCAATCGGCCTGCCCCGTATAGAGCTGCGTGGCACAACGACCGTGCACGGCAACTGCGGAGGCGCCCGCCCCTTCGAGCATCTGGGCAAACGTTGCGGCATTACGGTCCTCGGCGTAAAAGCCCTTGCGGATCTTTACGGTCACGGGCACGTGAGCCGCGCCCACCGTGGCCTCGACGATCTTCTCGGCCAAATCGGGCGTGCGCATAAGGGCCGAGCCCTCGCCCTTGGTGACAACCTTGCGGGCAGGACAGGCCATGTTGATGTCGATGAGCGACAGGCGATCGCCAACGCGCTCCTCGACGGCGGCGACGGCGCTCGCAAACTGATCGGGCTTGGAGCCAAAGAGCTGCACGCAAATCTGCTGCTCCTCGTCGGCCGGTAGCACCAGGCGCCAGGTCTTGTTGCTGGCATAGGCAAGGCCCGCCACGCTCACCATCTCGCTGTAGGCAAGGTTGGCACCGCGGCGGCGGCACATGATGCGGTAGGCAGGGTCGGTCACGCCCGCCATGGGAGCCATAAGGAACGGCTGCTCGGCATAAGCGCCCAGCAGCCGCTTGCTGTATTCAGAAAGCGCCATAGACCTACTCGTCCACCTTGAGGATCGCCATAAAGGCCTCCTGCGGGACCTCGACCGATCCGATGGCCTTCATGCGCTTCTTGCCCTCTTTCTGCTTCTCGAGCAGCTTGCGCTTACGCGAGATATCGCCGCCGTAGCACTTGGCAAGCACGTCCTTGCGACGCGCTTTGACGGTGGAACGGGCAATGATCTTGTTGCCGATAGCACCCTGGATGGGCACCTCGAACAGCTGACGCGGGATGATCTCCTTAAGTTTGTCGCACAGACCACGGGCCAGGCCATAAGCCTTGTCCTTATGGACGATAAACGACAGCGCGTCCACCTCGTCGCCCGAAAGCAAGATATCGAGCTTCACAAGCTCGGAGGGACGGTACTCGTTGAACTCGTAGTCGAGCGAGGCATAGCCCTTGGTACGGCTCTTAAGCTGGTCAAAGAAGTCCAAGATGAGCTCGGCGAGCGGCATATCGAAGCGCATCTCGACCGATTTGCTCGTCAGGTGGATCATGTCGGTCGTAACGCCGCGGTGCTCGATAGCGAGCTGCATGACGGCACCCGTGTACTCAGGCGGGCAGATGATCTTTGCCTTGAGGTAGGGTTCCTCGATACGCTCGATGCGCGTGGCCTCGGGCAGATCCTGCGGGCTGCGGACATCAATCATCTCGCCGTCAGTCTTGTAGACGTGATAGTCCACCGAAGGGCTCGTGGCAATGAGGTCAAGATTGAACTCACGCTCCAGGCGCTCCTTAACGACCTCCATATGCAGCAGGCCCAAGAAGCCCACGCGGAAACCAAAGCCGAGCGCCACCGAGGTCTCGGGCTCCCACACCAACGACGGGTCGTTGACGTGCAGCTTATCGAGCGCGTCACGCAGGTTCTCGTAGTCCTTGTTATCGATCGGGAACAGGCCCGTATAGACCATGGGCTTGGCCTCGCGGTAGCCGGGAAGCGGATCGGGGCAGGGATTCGACGCCCACGTGAGGGTATCGCCCACGCGAACGGCCTCGGGGTCCTTCAGGCCCGTGACCACGTAACCGACCTCGCCGACCGTCAGCGCGTCAACCGGAGTCTCGGCGGGACGCTTGACGCCCACGCCATCGACCAAAAAGTCGCCCTTTGCCTGCATCATGCGCAGGGTATCGCCCTTTTTGATGGAGCCGTCAAAGATGCGCACCGTGGCGACGACGCCACGATACTCGTCGAAGTATGAATCCAGAATGAGTGCCTTAAGCGGTGCATTCGCATCGCCCTTGGGCGGAGAGATCAAAAAGACAATGGACTCCAGCAAATCGTGGATGCCCTCACCGGTCTTGCCCGATACGCATACGGCATCGTCGGCAGGGATCGCCAAGTCATCCTCTATCTCGGTCTTAACCTCGTCGGGATGAGCCGAGGGCAGGTCGATCTTGTTGATGGCCGGCACAATGTCCAGATTGGCGTTCATGGCAAGCGTCGCGTTGGAGACGGTCTGTGCCTCGACGCCCTGCGTGGCGTCGACAACGAGCACCGCGCCCTCACAGGCTGCCAGCGAGCGCGAGACCTCATAGGTAAAGTCCACGTGGCCCGGCGTATCGATCAGATTGAACTGATACGTCTCGCCATCGTCGGCGTCATAGGACACGCGAACGGCATTGGACTTGATCGTGATGCCGCGCTCGCGCTCGATATCCATGGTGTCGAGCAGCTGCGACTCCATGTCGCGCTCGTCGACGGTATGGGTGAGCTCGAGAATGCGGTCACTGATCGTGGACTTGCCATGGTCGATGTGCGCAACAATCGAGAAGTTGCGGATGTGGGAAATGTCAATTGAAGTATTCATGCGGACTATCTTACCCGAGCGGTACAAAAAATGGAGCCTGTTCCATAAAACAGGCTCCATTTATGCGCGTAATCTGTGTGGCGTGAAATTTACAACTTAAGCGTTGATGCTGTTCACGAGCTTGGCAAGACCGGACTTGCGGTTGGAAGCCTGGTTCTTGTGGATAACATGCTTGGCGGCAGCCATGTCGAGACGCTTGGTGACGGTCTTGAGGGCAGCCTGGGCCTTCTCGGCGTCGCCCTCGGCGACGGCGGACTGGACGTGCTTGGTCAGCGTCTTGAGCTCGGACTTGACAGCCTTGTTACGCATGCGAGCTGCCTCATTGGTGCGGATACGCTTCTTCTGAGACTTGATGTTTGCCACTTCTGGAGTTCCTTTCGAGTTCCTTGCAAAAAATGTATGACACCTCTGAGACACGGTGAGGTCATGCAAGCGCCTACTATAGCACGCTCCCCCTCAAAGGGATAGAACGAATTTGTCAAATAGGCAGGTATCAACACGATTTTCTCAAGATGTTCGTAATCCAGAGCAAAAGCGCGGTCTGAGAATCGGCCGAACCCTTGAGCGCGAGCTCCACATCAACGGCACCCTCGAGCGCTGCGACGAGCTCTGCCATCGAAAAGCGACGTGCCCAGGTCAGGTGATTCTTGACCTGCCAGGACTGGAGTTTGAGCGTTGCGGCCAGCTCACGACCCTGTCCGCGCGCATCGAGCGCCTTGGCAACGATAAGCTCGCGAATGCGGCCGCACAACAATGTGTACGTCCACACGTAGCTCTTGGCGGGCAGTAGATTGAAAAGCTCGAGTGAGCGGCGCATGTCACGTGCCGAGACCGCATTGAGAAAGTCCCAGGGCTGGACTTCGGCCGTGCGCACGATCCAGCGTTCCACATCGGCAAGCTCAATCTGAGGCGCCTCAACCATTTGGGCAAGCTTAGCCAAGTCGTTATCGAGCATGCGAGTGTTTTCACCCGAACGCGAGACAAGTTCCTCGGCGGCCGCCGTCGAGATCGACTTGCCATGCTGCGTCGCCATCTGCTGCACGCGGCGCGGAAGCTCCCAGCGCTTGGTGCCGGAGCAATCGATCACGGCCTTCTTGTCAATCTTGGCGATTGCCTTGTACAGGCGCGTGTTCTTGGCAAGCGAATCGGCGATTATGAGGCAAACCGTTGTGGGGCTGGGACTCGCCAGATACTCGACGAGCGGCTCCGAGACCGCCTTGGCGAGCTTTGAGCAGCCATCAAGGATTACCAGGCGAAACTCGCTGCCCATCGGAAAGGTGTTAAGCGATCCGATAATCGACTCGATATCGGGGTCCTTGGTCATGTCGCGCTCGTCGAGGTTGAACTCGACCATACCCGACTTTTCCAGACGCGCTTTCATACGCGAGACGGCGTGATCGCGCTTGACTCCGTCGGTACCAACGATCAGATATGCCGGCAGCAGACCGGTTTCGGACATTGCGCTCCCCTCCCGCAGGCCTTCGTATTCGCTCCGTGCCATTCTAGCCCAGGGGCCCACCACACGCCAACGACGTCGTCACGGTCGCTGGCATCGCATCGCAAAGCCATTCGCAGTCGGCGTGACGGTAATGTCGCCGTGTTCGATCGTGCACGCGAACACGCCGCCCGCTTCCTTAACGGCATCGATGCAGGCGTCGGACGGATGGCCGTATCGATTCCCCTCGCCCGCGCTCGCGAGGGAAAGCTCGGGCTTCAGGACGTCCAGCAACTCACCATCGACTGAAACCTTAGAGCCGTGATGCCCAAGTTTAAGGACATCGATATCCCCCACCTCCTGCACGAATTCCCGTTCTTGGTCGAGCTCGGCATCGCCGGTGAGGAGCATACGCAGGCCCTTGCCTTCCTGAATATAAGAGAGCAGCAGGACAAGCGAGTCCTCATTTCCCTCGCCATCCACGGACTCGAATGGCCACATCACGCGGGCGCAAAATGAGCCGATGTCGACTGTATCCCCACGGCGCACCTGCCGATACTCCACGCCAGGTCGGTTCAACACCTCGGCAGGAGCATCCTCCAGCGCATCAGCCGCCACGGCAATCGTTCCGACCGAAAACTGTTCGAGCACGGCAGGCAGACCACCCCAGTGGTCCTCATCCCAATGCGTCACAAAGACGGCATCGATATGGTGCACGTTATTGCGGACCAACGCCGCCACCACGCGCTCGTCGAGCCCGCAGTCGACGAGTGCTACTGCGCCGCCCTGGCGGATAAGAATCGCATCGGCCTGGCCCACATCGAGCACCGTCACCGAAGGCGGAGCGAATCGATCCCAGTAGACGTACGGAATCGCAGCCAAAAGCACCAGGCATGCAAGCCCCACCGCCATAGGACGTGCACGGGGACGCGGCCACCGGACAAGCAGAACCGCCAGCAAACACGGCACTAGGTAAATCCACATGCTATCGGGCGGCACGCTCACGGATGCACCCGGCACGGCGGCAAACAGCTGCTCGAAAAACAGCGTGCAACGGGCGGCAATCATGGGCACAACGAGCGCCCAAGTCCGCAACGGTCCCACGAGCGAAAAGGGAACCAGCACGATGGACAAAGCAAGCAGTACGCTCACCACCGGACCGATGACCGCATTTGCCAACGGAGCAATGAGCGAGAACGTACCGAATGCAGGAATGGTAATGGGAAGTGTCGCCAGTTGCGAGCACAGCGTGACGGAAAGCATGCTGGCAACGCCCGATGGCACACCCAGTTCACCCAAAGCGTAGGTCGCATAGGGGCAAAAGCACAGAATGGCTAAGACGCTGGCACATGAAAGCTGAAAGCCCATCTCGAACAGCACCGTCGGCCGCAGTAGCACAAAGATGGACATGGTTACGAAGAGTGCCGATGCGCCGTGCCGGCGACGCCCCGCGCCGTTTACGACAAGCGTCGCGAACACCATGCAGCACGCGCGCACGGCCGAGGGAGACGCGCCCGTAAAGGCAGCGTAGCCAACAAGCGTTATCGCCAATATCGCCCGCTGAAGACCACGTGAGCACCGAGTCTTTTGCAATACACCCTCGATTACAAACCCCACGATAGCCAAATGGCTGCCCGAGACGGCAATAAGATGCGCCGTTCCCGTCACCGAAAACCAGTCGCCCGCCGGCTGGGCGCGCAGCTCGGCCGAACGACCGCAGACGACACCGGCTATGAGCGCACGCGCCGGGTCGGTCGCAGGCGCGATGGACGCAAGCAGCCCATTTCGCAGCCGAAGCAGCGGCCCCGGAGAGCCCTCATCGACCGGCACAATCCGAACGGCTTGAACCTTGCGCACCTCGCCTCGGAGCACGCGCGATCGTCCATATGCATCGTTCTCAAAACGTGAAACGCGACCGATAACACGCACGTGCGCCCCGACCTTGAGCTCGCGGTCACACGATAGGCGAACCGCTGCCAAGTTCTTACCGTCCGCGCGTGCCTCGCAGGTATAGGAATACACGTCGTCGTTTAGTGATGGATCACCCTGCACGACAAACTCGAGGCCGCTTGCCGCTCGACCGTCGAGCGCCTTCGAGGCGCTGAGCGCGCCCACAGCCCACCACGCCGAGACGACCGCTCCCGCCACGAGACCGACGGACGCGGCATACAGCCACCGCTTCCAAGGGGCAAGCCGCGCACAAGATTGAGCCAGCACAACGAAGACCGCCGCCGCAACGGGAATGGCCCATAGCGGCCCGACCGCCGGCACCTGCTCCCTCAGCAGCGCATCAGCGGCCACGTTGAGCACCAAGGCACAGCTCACGCACATGCCGGCACACAGGGCCATCGTCCACGGCATCAATGGGCGCGGTGGCATCCCATGCTCGCGCTCGGTCGCACTCATACACAGATGCAATCTTTAATTTTGGCGAGTTTCTTCTCACCGATCCCCGATACGCGCATAAGGTCATCGACCGAGGCAAAGGCCCCGTTTTGCGTCCGTTCGTCGATAATTGACTGGGCCATAGAAGGCCCGATGCCCGAAAGCGTCTGCAGCTCCGCCGCACTTGCCGTATTGATGTTTACTAGGCCTGTAGCGCCACTCACGCCCGACGATGCGGAAGCCCCACCATCAACATCGGCTTCCGCAATGGACGCCTGCTGCTCCCCTACCGTTGGAACGTGGATTTTTTGTCCATCAGTGACCTTAGATGCCCGATTGAGCCCCGTAACGTCTGCCTCGGGCGCCAGCCCGCCGGCGGCATCAATCGCCTGAGCCACCCGCGCGCCGTCTTTGAGACGATATACACCTGGCGACACAACGGCGCCATCGACATCGACATAGACCTCTGCCGCGGCAGAAGCCTTAGTCGAAGAACCTTCGGATGTCTTTCCGCTCGAGGCATCACCGGATCCCGGCTCCACCAACGAGCCCGTACCGTCAGTGCGCTCAAACGACACACCACCGGCACCGCCGCCAAGGTTCGCCATCGCCAAGCCGCTCGCCATCGCAATGACGACCAGTATCGCCATCACCACTGCCTTATGACCGAGCAGCTTGTCCGCCAAGCGGTCCATCCGTTTGACCCGTTCGTGTTGTTCGCGCTGCGCCATAGCAAAACCTCCCAACACCATCGTGTCAGGAAAGGAGTCCTGCAACAGCCACGCTCCAAAACCGGTTTTAGCGGTCAAACCAAAAACCGACCAAAACCTTGCACAAATCTGTCCATTTATTCAGGCACACGTCAGCAAATGAACACTTAGCCGCAAAATGCCCAGATAGCAAAAGACCGACGATGCAGGCGCATCGTCGGTCTATGCACAAAATTACTCGTGATCTTGGTAAATCTCACGCGGAGCAAGCTCCGAATGTTTGCGTTTTAAGGTCTTAGGGGCCTTATACGTATTGCTCTCGAAGTCGATATGCTCGGTCTGCTTGAGCAGGCGCTCGATCATCTCCTCGTGATCGAACAACTCCCAGGCCTCATGCACGGCATCGAGTTTGGCGTGCGTCTCGGGACGGCGCGGCATAAACAGCGTGCAGCAGTCGGGAGCGGCCTCAGTCGAGATATCAAACGTACCGATCTCCTCGGCGCGCGCGATGATCTCCTGCTTGTCCGAACCGATGAGAGGACGGAACACGGGGATCTTCACGGCCTCGTTGACGGCCATGATATTCTCAAGCGTTTGGGAGGCAACCTGCCCAAGCGATTCGCCCGTCACGATGGCCTTGGCGCCCTCGATGTGCGCAATGCGCTCGGCAACCGAATACATAATGCGGCGATACATGATCACGCGCAGGTTGCTGGGACAGGTGACCGAAATCTCACGCTGGCAGTCACCAAACGGCACCACGTACAGGCGGCCGATCTGGACACCCGGCTCAAGCGCACGGATGATGTCCTGCACCAAATACTCGCTCGTATCGGGCGTCTGCGGACGACCGGAGAAATGTACCGGCACGCACACCGCGCCGCGACGCGCGAGCATCCAGGTCGCCACCGGAGAATCGATACCCGACGACAGCAGCGTCACGACCTTGCCGGCAGAACCAACCGGCAGACCGCCCACGCCGCGCTCGGAGCGCGCGTACACATAAACGCTACCCTGGACCACCAGTACGTGCACCATCGCATCGGGGTCGTGCATTTGAACCTTTTTATCGGGGAAGGCCTCACACAGCACCTCGCCCACCTGACGATTGATGTCAATCGAGGTGAGCTCATAGTCGGTATTGGAGCGCTTGGCGTGCACCTTAAACGAATCGAAGGAACCAAACTCGCGCAGCGCCTTCACGGCGGCGGCACAGTACTCCTGAGGGTCGCGATTGGTGTGATACGCCAAAGACACGCGAGCAACGCCGGGAACGGTGCGAATGACACGCGCCGCCTCGTCGGCCTGATGCTCGTTAAAGGTCACGAGGATATAACCGGAAATTCGAGACACGGCATTCACGGAAAAGGCGGCCAAGGCCGCCTTGATGTTATCCATGAGGATATGCTCAAAATATGCGCGGTTCTTACCCTTCAGTCCAACCTCGTGATAGTGGACCAGGCAGACGCGAGCCGCCATTTAGGCTTCAGCAACCTTGTGGCCGAGCGCCTTCTCGTAACGGGCCTCGTCGTAAGAGATGTCGCCATCGACAATCTCGTCCATAGCCATCGAGATGGTATCGGCACCGGAAAGCCCGATGGTGATGTCATCGACATCCTGGACGGCAAGCACGCGATTGTGCTGGCCACGCAGCATGCTATTGATGTCGCAGGCGCGCTTGGAGGCAAGCGAAGCGAGCAGGAAGCGGTTGTGATCGGTCTTCTCCAGAAGATCGTCAATGCAAGGCTTTACAACGGACACGGACCTCAGATCCTTTCATGCATATCGAGAACGCGAACGAGCTCATCGGTCGCGCGGTCGAGATCGTCATTAACCACGACGTCGTCGTAGCGGTCGGCAAGGGCAAGCTCATCGGCGGCGTTTGCCATACGCAGCTCAATCGTCTCGGGCGTCTCGGTACCGCGACCGACTAGACGCTCGCGGAGCACCTCAAGCGAAGGCGGCTTGATAAAGATCAGCACGGCCTCGGGGAAACGCTCCTTCACCTGCAGGGCGCCCTGGACATCGATCTCCAAAATCAGAGATGCGCCAGAGGCGAGCTTGGATGTGACCTCGCTCACCAACGTGCCGTAGCAGTTACCGTGAACCTCGGCCCACTCAACAAACTCACCGTTTGCCACGCGGCGGTCGAACTCCTCGCGCGTCAGAAAAAAGTAGTTGACGCCGTCGACCTCACCTTTGCGTGGTGCTCGCGTGGTAGCCGAAACCGTCAGGCCCAGGTTCGAGCGGCGCTCGCGCACACGAGTGACGAGCGTACCCTTGCCTGCGCCTGACGGTCCAGAAATCACAAAGAGCTTGGAATCATGAGCGCTCACTTATTTGGTCAGCTGCTCGAGGAGCTGCTCGCGCTGACGGACGCCGAGGCCCTGGACGCGACGGGTAGCGGAGATACCGAGCTCCTCCATGATCTTGGCGGCCTTGGCCTTGCCATAACCAGGGAGAGACTCGATGAGGGTGGAAACCTTCATGCGGGAAGCGATGGGGTCATCGGAGTTGAGCACGGACTCGAGGGACTTCTCGCCCTTCTTGATCTGCTCGCGAAGCTCAGCGCGGGCGTGACGTGCGGCAGCAGCCTTCTCAAGAGCCTGCTTGCGCTGCTCATCGGTAAGCTGAGGGAGTGCCATTCGTACCTCCAAATAGTTGGGTTATATCTGATTCAATAATTGGCATTTTAGCACGTAAAACGTACAAAATGCCCAATCGCGGCTCCATAGGTTAGACGATACCCGCAAAAAGTGCAATATACTGCGCCCAAAGTTAAGCCCCTGACCTGCGATTCCACACAAAGGATGGGAAAGTTTACGCAGGCACAGGGGCTATTTTGTGCTAATGAGACCCAAAAGTGGTGACTTAGGGGAATCTTTTACGCGACGTTTTCGACCAGCTCGGCGACGATGGCGTCAAAGGCGGCAACCGGATCGTCGGCACCAGTGATGGGACGGCCCACCACAATGTGGCTTGCGCCTCGCTCGATAGCCTGGGAAGGCGTCGCCACGCGAGACTGGTCGCCTAAGGCGGCACCCACCGGACGCACACCCGGAGTCACGATCAGGGCATCGGGACCCAGCAGCTCACGCATGTCGTGAGCCTCCATCGGCGAGCACACAATGCCATCGATGCCGTTGGCCTGAGCGAGCTTTGCCAGGCGGGCGGCCTCCTCGGCCACGGGCGACTCGACGCCGATCTCGCTCAAGGCATCCTGATTCATGCTCGTGAGCACGGTGATGGCGACGAGCTTGGCGCGGTCCTCGCGCACCTCCTCGGCACCCTCGCGGCAGGCAGTGAGCATGGCGCCCGAACCCAAGCCGTGGACCGAAAGCAGGTCGGCACCGGCAAGCGAGGCCGAGCGGGCGGCACCGCGAACCTGATGCGGAATGTCATGGAACTTGAGGTCGAGGAAGACCTTAAAGCCCAAGTCCTTGAACGTCTTGACGATCTGGGGACCCTCGGCGTAATAGAGCGTCATGCCAACCTTGAGCCAGGCGGCATGACCCGAAAGCTCGTGGGCAAGCTCGAGCGCACGCTCACGGTCGCAGTCGAGAGCGACGATTACGCGGTCGCGGGCATCGGTCTCTAGCATTCGAAAGCACCTACCAGTTCGTTAATGTCCTTCACGCCTTGGGACTCGGCCCAGGCCTCGAGCTCATGCGCGATCTTGAGCGAAGCGCACGGATCGACGAAGTTGGCCATACCGACCGACACGCAGGTGGCGCCGGCCAGGATAAACTCGGCCGCATCCTCGCCGGTCATGACACCGCCGACACCGTTGATGGGGATATCGACAGCCTGGGCAACCTCCCAGACCATGCGCACGGCGATGTGGTGGCACAGCGGGCCCGAAAGGCCGCCCTTGGGCTTTGCCACGCGGGACTTGCGGGTATGGACGTCGATGGCCATGCCCTGGATGGAGTTGATGACCGAAAGGCCGTCGGCGCCTGCAGCCTCGAGGGCTTTGGCGATCTCGGCGACGTTGACCGGCGCCATCTTCACGAACAGCGGCTTATCGGTCACCTTGCGGCAGGCAGCCATAACGGAAGAGGCGCCCTCGGGCGTGGAGCCCATGGCGGCACCGCCGGCGGCGATATTAGGGCAGCTCACGTTGATCTCGTAGCCGGCAGCCCAGGGGCACAGCTCGACATACATCTCGAGTGCGCGGACAAACTCGTCAACGGAGTGGCCGGCAACCTGACAGATGACCTGGCAGCCGTCCTTGGACAGCTGTTCGAGCCACGGACCGGACTCGCGAGCAAAGGCGGCCACGCCGGGGTTCTGAAGGCCCACGGAGTTGATCATACCGCCGGGAATCTCGGCCATGCGGGGCGCGGGGTTGCCGGGCCAGGGCTCGGCAGCGCAGCCCTTGGTGGTGATGGCGCCCAGCTGGGAAACATCAAAAAAGTTCTGGAACTGCCAGCCGTAGCCAAAGGTACCGGCTGCGGTGTTGATGGGGTTCTGCATCTTGACGCCGCCGAAATCGACGGCCATGTTCACGGTACCCACTAGAAGACCACCACCTTGGAAGCATCGAACACGGGGCCGCACATGCAAGCACCCTTCATACCGTCGACCGTCTCGACATTGCAGGTGTTGCAGGCGCCAAAGCCACAACTCATCATGCGCTCAAGCGACACCTCGCAGTACGCACCGGCCTCGGCGGCAGCGGCGGCGACTTTCTTCATCATGACAGCGGGGCCGCAGCTGGCCACATAGTCGTAGCCACCCTCGCCGAGCAGCTCGGCTGCCGGGTCGGTGCAAAAACCGTGCGTGCCCAGCGTGCCATCATCGGTGCACACGTTAACCGTGGCGCCCAGCGCGCGGAACTCATCGACACCCACGGCCTTGGAAGCGGTGCCAAAGCCCAGGCACACATCGACATTCACGCCCCGCTCGGCAAGCATGCCGGCAAGACACAGCACGGGCGGAACGCCGATGCCGCCCGCCACGAGCAGCGCCTTCTTGGTGCCCTCGGGTACCATCCAACCACGGCCACCAGGGCCCAGCAGGTTAGAGGTGGAGCCAGGGCCCATCTGGGACAAACGACGGGTATCGTCGCCCACGACGGCGTACCACAGCTCGACGGTACCGGCCTCGGCGTCAGCGCGATAGAAGCTCAAGGGCACGCGAAGCAGCGAGGACGCATCGCCGGGCACGGCGATGTTCACAAACTGACCGGGCTTGAGCGCACTTGCAAGCTTGGGGGCCGAGATGACGAGCGAGAAGATGCCGTCGGCGATCTCCTGGTTCGAAACGACCTCGAAGTCGTGCATGCGTGCAGTGGAAGGTGTGGGCATAGACGCTCCAATCCCCCATGCGGTTGCATGGACCAAACGAACAGAAAGCGCGGCACCGCAAGGGCGCCGCGCACAAAAGCGATAAGGCTATGCTAGCAGATGCAGCCGTCGGCGAGCGTCTGCTTACCGCCGACAAACACATCGGTGGCACGACCGGTAAGCGTGCGGCCGGCAAAACCGGAGTTCTCGGCGCGCGACTCGTAACCGTCCTCGCCGACCGTCCAGGTGGCAGAGGGGTCGAACACGGTCAGGTCGGCAACGGAGCCCACCTTGACCTGAACCTGGTCGAGGCCCAGGATCTCACGCGGCTTGATGGCCATGAGCTCGACCATACGGCCCATGCTCATCTTGCCCGTGTTGACCAGCTCGGTGAGCACGAGCGACAGCGAGGTCTCGAGACCGATCATGCCAAAGGGCGCAAGCTCGAACTCGCGGGCCTTCTCCCACGGGGTGTGGGGAGCATGATCGGTGACGATAACGTCGACGGTGCCGTCGATGACGCCCTGACGGATGGCCTCGGCATCCTCCTCGGTACGCAGCGGCGGATTGACCTTGAGCGAGGTGTTGTAGGTCTCGTCCAGGTCGTTCTCGGTCAGGAACATGTGATGCGGGGTGGCCTCACAGGTAACCTGAACGCCAGCGGCCTTACCGGCACGCACGATCTCCAGGCCATGGGCGGTGGAGATGTGCTGAATGTGCAGCTTGGCACCAGTCAGCTTGGCGATCTCGATGTCGCGGGCGATCTGGAGCTCCTCGCCGGCAGCCGGCCAACCCTCGAGAGCCAGACGGGTCGAGACCTTGCCCTCGTTGATCTGGCCGTGGCCGACCAGATCCTCGTCCTGGCAGTGGCTCATAAAGACCTTGCCGAACATCTTGCCGTAGTCCATGCAGCGACGGAGCATGCCCGCACCCTGCACGCCGCGACCGTCGTCGGTGAAGGCGACGGCGCCGTGGGCGACCATATCGCCCATCTCGGACATGGCCTCGCCCTTAAGACCGCGGGTCATGGCACCCGACGGATAGACGCGGCAGTGACCGACCTCGGCAGCACGGGACTTGACGAACTCCACGACGGTGCCGTTATCGGTGACGGGATCGGTATTGGGCATGGAGCACACGCCGGTAAAGCCGCCCTTGGCAGCTGCGCGGGTGCCGCTCTCGATGTCCTCTTTGACCTCGTAGCCGGGCTCGCGAAGGTGAACGTGCATATCCACCAGGCCGGGGACGAGGTACTTGCCGGAAAGGTCGCGGACCTCGGCTCCCTCGGCAGCGAGATTCTCACCGACCTCGGCGATCTTGTCGCCGTCAATCAGGACGTCAACGACACCGTCAAGCTCGACGGACGGGTCGACGACGTGGGCATTCTTAAGAAGCAAGGCCATTATCGGCACCTCCAAGCAGCAGATACAGGATAGCCATACGCACGCAGATACCGGCGTAGACCTGCTCCAGGATGACGGAGCGTTGCGGGTGGTCGGCCATATAGGAGTCGAACTCGACACCGCGGTTGATGGGGCCCGGGTGGCAGATGATCGCGTCGGGCTTCATGAGCTTCTCGCGGTCCTTGGTCAGGCCGAAGAGCTTGTGGTACTCGCGAATGGTCGGGAACGGGGCACCCTCGAGGCGCTCCTGCTGCACGCGTAGCATGTAGACGACGTCCAGCTCGGGCAGGACGGAATCGAGATCGCTCGTCACGTGGTCGCAGCCCAGGACCTCGGGTGCCGGAGGCAGCAGCGTGCCGGGGGCGACGGCGTAGGTCTCGCAGCCCATGATCTTAAGGGCGGGGATCAGCGAGCCGCAGACACGGGAGTGGGAGATGTCGCCGACGACAGCGACCTTCAGACCGTGGAAGTCACCCTTGTGCTGCCAAATGGTGTACAGGTCCAGCAGGGCCTGCGTGGGGTGGTTGTGCTTGCCGTCGCCGGCGCAGATAACGCTCGCGGGCGAATTCTGCGTGACGATATAGGGCGCGCCGGCGTGCTTGTCGCGCACGACGATACAGTCGATCTTGTAGGCGTTGAGGGTCTCGACGGTGTCGACGAGGCTCTCGCCCTTGACCGTAGAAGTCGAGGAACCGCCAAAGTTGAGGCTGTCGGCCGAAAGGCGCTTCTCGGCGAGCTCGAAGGAGCTGCGGGTGCGCGTCGAGGGCTCGTTGAACATGTTGACGATGGTCTTACCCTTGAGCGTGGGGACCTTCTTGATCGCACGCTCGTTGACCTCGGAGAACGCCTTGGCGGTCTCGAGGATGAGCTTGATGTCCTCTTCGGAGTACTCGGTAATGTCGATCAGGTGCTTATGGTTGAACGCCACGGTACTACTCACCTCCCAGCGGCGCGGAGCCCACGTGGGAACCCGGCGCGACGTCGTTAATCTCGACGGCGGTGTGGCCGTCGACTTCCTTCATATATAGGTGCACGTTCTCCTCATGCGACGAGGGAACGTTCTTGCCGACAAAGTCCGGCGAGATGGGGAGCTCGCGGTGACCGCGGTCAACGAGAACTGCCAGCTCAATACGGCTCGGACGGCCCAGGTCCATGACGGCGTCCAGAGCAGCGCGGATGGTACGACCCGTGTACAGGATGTCGTCCACCAGCACGACGCGCTTGCCGTCGACGCTAAAGGGAATGTTGGTGGCGTGGATCGCGGGAGCGAAATTGGTCGCATAGTCATCGCGGTAGAAGCTGATGTCCAGGCTGCCGAGCGGAACTTCGACGCCCTCGATCTCCTTGATCTCCTCGGCGAGCTTCTTTGCCAGAAGGTCGCCGCGCGTGACGATGCCGACCAGAGCGAGGTCTTCACAGCCCTCGTTGCGCTCGAGAATCTCGTGCGCGATGCGGGTCATCGCTCGATTGACGGCGGTCTCGTCCATGATGACCGCCTTGGGGGAAGTCGTGCCCATCGATCTCCTTCCTCACATGTCTTGACTGCTGACACAGTCAAAAAAATAGATGCCCGACCGCTTAAAGCGGACCAGACACCCACAGGAAAGGCTGCTCGCATGGCAGCTATGTAATTCCATGTGGGTATCTCGTACCCCTTTAATGGTCAAGGGATAGTGTAGCCAACCTCGAGCTTAATTGCGAGCATAAATACAGAGCAATCCGTAAACGGAGCCCAATGCTCCATAAACCTATATATATTTGTGGGACGAGCTTGAAAACGCACGCACGAGCTGGCATAATCCCCTCTGCTGCACGCAAATCGGATCTACGTCCAGGGCCGTGGCGTGGGCACTATCGCCAAAAGAGGAATATCTCTGTGTAGATTGCGCACAGGGAGCGACTTCTGTGCTATAGTTCAGGCTTGTTTGTTAACGCGACATGTTCGTTTGTCGCCCAAGGAGGGTCAGTTATGTCCAAAGTTTGCGAAGTTTGCGGTAAGCACCCCGTTGCCGGTCGCTCCATCAGCCACTCTCACCGCGTCACCAACCGTAAGTTCCGCCCCAACATCCAGCGCGTTTACGTCGTCGTCGATGGTCACCGTCGCAAGATGAACGTTTGCTCCACCTGCCTCAAGTCCGGCAAGGTTGCGCGCTCCTAAATAAGGTCTTACCAACAAGTACCTCGGACTCTCCGGGTCAAAGACCTCGCGTTCATATAGAACTTACCAAAGGCGCCCTCCCCTACGGAGGGCGCTTTTTTGCACTCATTGGGGACAGACTTACATGAGTGCTTTCACGCATTGGGGACAGACTTAGATGAGTGCTTTCCAAAGCTCACAGTGCATCGACGAACTCACGGCGCTTCGATCGTCACCAGTACGTGCCTCACGCCGCCTCGTTCCAGCCCGCGGTGGCCTTGGTTACGCTTGTAGCGCCGATGCCGGTGATACGGGCAATTTGCTTGACCGTGAGATGTGCCCGCCTGAGCCTCAGCAGACAGGCATCGCGTTCCGGGCGCGGCAGGACCTTGAGCAGCGCAGGATCTATGCTCGGCAGGACTTCGTGCGCAATGGAAAGGGCCTCCTCATCAGGGATCCGCCGGCGTGGAAGAACCTCCACTGACCAAGTGCGCCCGGCAACTTCCTCGAGATGCTCGCAATAGCAACGGGAGCCTCCGACGATATCGAGCATAGGAGCCGCGTCACAGATGTCAAAGGGATCATAGCCCAGCTGATATGCCTTGTAGCTTGACCAGCGGTACGCCTCGAGCGAGTCAAGCGCACATTTCACGGGATTGAGATGAATATAGTCGAGCAGCTGCACCGCCTGCGTGTCCGACTCAACCGCGACCCGCGAATAGCGATTGTCAAACAGATGTCCCGTTCTCCCCGTTTTCCCATTGAAATACTTAGCATATGCCGTCAGCGCGCACTGCATTGCCTTTGAAAGGTTGTCAAATGGGTCATCAACCATCAAATGGAAGTGATTGTCCATAAGGCACCAAGCTAACACCGCCACTTTATGGCGCGTGAACCTGTCCGAGATGTCCGATAAGAAACGATATCGGTCAGAGTCATCTTCAAAAATAATCTGTTTAGAGTTACCACGGTCAAAGACGTGGTAATAACCGGTGAGCGAAACGGCGCGGGCACATCGAGGCATAATCTCTCCTTTCAAAAACTGAACAGGCAACACCTAAAAGGAGAGAAGGAACGCGAAATGCTGAGCCTGTGATCTATATATATCCAATGAACGGCAAAAACAGGCCCAGAACGGCAAAATGGCAAAACGATGTCTGTCCCAAATGAGTGAAAGCACTCATGTAAGTCTGTCCCCAATGAGCGGGGCGATGCAGCAGGCAGATAGTTTTAGTTGAAACGGTTCATTTGATTGAAGCGTTTTAGTTTGTCTTTTACGGGAATCTGACCGTTCACCGAATTATTTCTTGCTATCATGCAAGGCGTAGGGTAAATCTCCGATCGCAAGGAGACACAAATGGTGAAAAAGTCACCGGAAAACACTACTCCCGCAATTGTGGACAACGTAGAGGCGCTTGAGGCTAAGCTCGCTCAGATGCGAGAGGCCCAGGCGCTTTTTGCTACGTACACGCAGGAGCAGGTCGACAAGATCTTCTATGAGGCCGCCATGGCCGCCAACAAGGCTCGTATCCCGTTGGCGAAGTTGGCCATCGAGGAGACCGGCCGCGGCGTTCTTGAGGACAAGGTCATCAAGAACCACTACGCCGCAGAGTACATCTACAACGCTTACAAGAACACCAAGACCTGTGGTGTCCTGGAGCGCGACGAGGCTTACGGCATCACCAAGATCGCCGAGCCCATCGGCATCGTGGGCGCCGTCATCCCGACGACCAACCCCACCTCCACCGCGATCTTCAAGACGCTGATCTGCCTGAAGACCCGCAACGCCATCATCATCTCCCCGCACCCGGCAGCCGCCAAGTGCACCATCGCCGCCGCCAAGCTCGTGCTTGACGCCGCCGTCAAGGCCGGCGCCCCCGAGGGCATCATCGGCTGGGTCGATGTCCCCTCCATCGAGCTGACCAACATGGTCATGCGCGACGTCGACATCATCCTCGCCACCGGTGGCCCGGGCATGGTCAAGGCCGCTTACTCCTCGGGCAAGCCCGCCCTGGGCGTTGGCGCCGGTAACACCCCGGTCGTCATCGACGACACTGCCGACGTGCTGCTCGCCGTCAACTCCATCATCCACTCCAAGACCTTCGACAACGGCATGATCTGCGCTTCCGAGCAGTCCGTGACCGTCATCGACTCCATCTATGACCAGGTCAAGGCCGAGTTCCAGAAGCGCGGCTGCTACTTCGTCAAGCAGGGTGCCGAGATGGAGGCCCTGCGTGCCGCCATGTTCAAGAACGGCGCTCTCGATCACCGCATCCCCGGCATGGCCGCCGCCAAGATCGCCGAGCTCGCCGGCATCGAGGTTCCCGCCAAGACCAAGATCCTGATCGCCGAGGTCACCTCCACCGACCCCGCCAAGGAGGAGTTCTCCCACGAGAAGCTCTCCCCGGTCCTGGCCATGTACCACGCCAAGGACTTCCAGGAGGCCGTCGACAAGGCCGAGCACCTGGTGCTCGCCGGTGGCCCGGGCCACACCGCCTCCCTGTACGTGCACCCCGCCCAGGCCGAGAAGATCAGCCTGTTCGAGCACGTCATGAAGGCCTGCCGTATCGTCATCAACACCCCGTCCTCGCACGGTGGCATCGGTGACCTGTACAACTTTGGCATGAAGCCGTCTCTGACCCTGGGCTGCGGCTCCTGGGGCGGCAACTCCGTCTCCGAGAACGTTGGGGTGAAGCACTTGATCAACGTTAAGACTGTGGCCGAGCGCCGTGAGAACATGCTGTGGTTCCGCGCTCCCGAGAAGGTCTACTTCAAGAAGGGTTCCACGCCCGTCGCCCTCGACGAGCTGGGCAACGTCATGGGCAAGAAGCGCGCCTTCATCGTCACCGACCAGTTCCTCTTCAAGAATGGCAACACCCGCGCCATCGAGGCCAAGCTCGACGAGATGGGCATCGCCCACGACTGCTTCTACGACGTCGAGCCCGATCCGTCGCTGCAGTGCGCACGTCGCGGCGCCAAGCAGATGGCTCTCTTTGAGCCGGACGTCATCATCGCCGTCGGCGGTGGCTCCGCTATGGACGCCGGCAAGATCATGTGGATGATGTACGAGCACCCCGAGTGCAAGTTTGAGGACATGGCCATGGACTTCATGGACATCCGCAAGCGTATCTTCACCTTCCCCGAGATGGGCAAGAAGGCCTACTTCGTCGCCGTCCCGACCTCTTCGGGTACCGGCTCCGAGTGCACGCCGTTCGCCATCATCACCGACAAGGAGACCGGCATCAAGTGGCCGCTCGCCGACTACGCGCTGCTCCCCAACATGGCTATCGTCGACGCCGACAACTGCATGACCGCCCCGCGCGGCCTGACCGCTGCCTCCGGCATCGACGTCATGACCCACGCCATCGAGTCCTACGTCTCCATCATGGCTTCCGACTACACCAAGGGCCTCTCCGAGCGCGCTGCCAAGCTCGTCTTCGAGAACCTGCCCTCCAGCTTCACGAACGGCGCCAAGGACCCGCACGCCCGCGAGGAGATGCACAACGCCTCCTGCATGGCCGGTATGGCCTTCGCCAACGCCTTCCTGGGCCTCAACCACTCCATGGCCCACAAGCTCGGCGCTTTCCATCACCTGCCCCACGGCCTCGCAAACGCTGTCATCCTGACCCGCGTCATGCGCTACAACGCCGCCGAGGCTCCCGTCAAGATGGGTACCTTCTCCCAGTATCCTTACCCCAACGCGCTGCACAACTACGCCGAGATGGCCAAGTACTGCGGCATCGAGGGCAAGGACGACAAGGAGGTCTTCGAGAACTTCATCACGAAGCTCGAAGAGCTCAAGGACTTCATCGGCGTCAAGAAGACCATCGCCGACTACGGTGTTGACGAGCAGTACTTCCTCGACACCCTCGACGAAATGACCGAGCAGGCATTCAACGACCAGTGCACCGGCGCCAACCCGCGCTACCCGCTCATGAGCGAGATCAAGGAGCTCTACCTGGACGCCTACTACGGCCGCGAGCCCCAGGATTACGCCGTCTGCTAGTTTTAGCACGGTTTTTAACGGCGGGGGTGCACGGGTGTTTCACACCCCCCCGCCGTCGCTTCTATCGCATCGTTGAAAGGATGCAACCATGCTGCTACCCGATTCCAAGACCGAGCTCGTCCGCCGTGGCAACAAGGTCGTTTACGACCTGGGCGACAAGATTGTCAAGGTCTTTAACGAGACCAAGCCTGTCTCCGACGTGTTCAACGAGGCTTTGAATCTTGCCCGCATCAATGAGTGCGGCATCCGCAGCCCCAAGGCGCTCGAGGTTTCCCAGCTCGAGAACGCCAACGGCTGGGCGCTCGTGACCGAGAAGGTTCCGGGCACCACCCTTGCCGAGAAGATGACTGCCGAGCCCCAGCGCTTTGGTGAGTACCTCGAGATGTTCGTCGACCTCCAGATCGAGATCCACGGCTACACCTCCCCGCTGCTCAACCGTCAGCGCGACAAGTACGCCCGCATGATCGACAGCCTTGATCAGCTCAATGCCACCACGCGCTACAACCTTCAGGAGCGTCTGGACGGCATGACCAAGGAGTTCAAGGTCTGCCACGGCGACTTCAACCCCTCCAACGTCATCGTCGGCGACGACGGCCAGCTCTATGTGTGCGACTGGGCACACGCCACCCAGGGCTCCCCTGCTGCCGACGTTGCCACCACCTACCTGCTCTTTGCCCTCAACAGCAAGGATCAGGCTGAGGCCTACCTGGAGCTCTACTGCGACCGCGCCGACATGCCCATGCAGGTCGTGCGTCAGTGGACGAGCATCGTCGCCGCTTCCGAGCTCGCTCGTAAGCGCAACGTGAACGATGAGTTCCTGAAGAACTGGATCGACGTCGTCGATTATCAGTAATATCTGAGCGATTTATTTCGCATCGGAGGCACAAGGGAAACCCCGCAGCTCGCATGGGCTGTGGGGTTTTCCTTTTAGATATCGAGGATGCCACAAGATAAAAGGACGGCCCCGCATCTCCCCGATCTGGAGAAATGCGGGGCCGTCCCGTATATCGAACTACAAGCGAAATCGTCGATTAACGGCGTGCTGCCTTCACAAGCTCGGCGACCTTGGCGACGACCTCGTCGATCGCCACATCCTCGCGCTCGCCCGTGGCACGGTCCTTGAGCTCAACGGTGCCATTCTTAAGGCCACGCTTACCCAGAACGACCTGATACGGGAAGCCCATAAGGTCGTTGTCGGCAAACTTAAATCCGGGACGCTCGTCGCGGTCGTCGACGACGACCTCGATACCCTCGGCGCACAGGCCATCAACGATCTGCTCGCAGACGGTAGCGCACTCCTCCTTCTTGGGATCGAGCGGAATCACCGCGACCTCGTACGGGGCAACGGAGACCGGCCAGACGATACCGTGCTCGTCGTTGTGCTGCTCCACGACGGCAGCGAGCGAGCGGGACACACCAACGCCGTAGCAGCCCATGATGAGCGGCTTCTCCTTGCCGTCCTCGTCCATAAAGGTGGCACCCATGGCCTCGGAATACTTGGTGCCCAGCTGGAAGACCTGAGAGACCTCGATGCCGCGGGCAGCGGAGAGCGGCTTGCCGCAGTGCGGGCAGGGGTCGCCGGCGACAACGGTGACCAGATCGGCCCACTCATCGACGGTAAAGTCGCGCTCGGGGCAGGCACCGGTAAAGTGATAATCGACCTCGTTGGCACCGCAGGCCCACTGCTTGGAATCGCGCAGGCTCTCGTCGCACACCAGACGAATGCCATCGGGCAGGTTAACCGGTCCGATAAAGCCCTTGTGCAGACCGTTCGCCTGAAGCTCCTCGTCGGTCATCATGCGATAGCCCTTGCCAAAGACGTGCTCGGCCTTGCAATCGTTGAGCTCGTGATCGCCCGGAACAATGGCCACGACCGGCTTGCCCTCGGCGTCGATGAGTGCCAGCGACTTGCGCGTGCCGTTCTCGGGGAACCCAAAGAACTTAGCAACTGCCTCAATGGTGCCCATGCCCGGAGTCTCAACCTTGGTGAGCGTACCGTCACCAGGACCCTCGGTCACGACGACCTTGGTGCTTGCCGCCTCGTCATCGGCAGCAAAGCCGCAATCGTCACAGTAGACGAGCGAAGCCTCGCCGGCGTCGGCCAAAGCCATGTACTCGACGGAGGTATCGCCACCGATCTCACCGGAGTCGGCAACAACGGGCAGGGCCTTGATATAGCAGCGCTCGCAGATGTTAGCGTAGGCCTGCTTCATCTTGTCATACTCCTCCTGCAGGCTCTCCTGCGTGGCGGAGAAGCTGTAGGCGTCCTTCATGATGAACTCGCGACCGCGCATCAGGCCAAAGCGGGGGCGGAACTCGTCGCGGAACTTATCCTGGATGTGGTAGAGGTTAACGGGTAGCTGCTTGTAGGAGCGCAGCTCATTGCGCACCAGGGCCGTGACGGTCTCCTCGTGCGTGGGGCCCAGGACGAACTCGCGACCGTGACGGTCGTCAAAGCGCACAAGCTCCTTGCCATAGGCGTCGATGCGGCCGGACTCACGCCACAACTCGGCATCGACCATGATAGGCATCATAAGCTCCTGGGCGCCGGCGGCGTCCATCTCGTCGCGCACGATGTTCTCGATCTTGCGAATCGAGCGCCAAGCAAGCGGCAGGTAGGAATATAGACCGGCGGCCTCCTTGCGGATCATGCCGGCACGGAGCAGCAGACGGTGGCTGGCGAGCTCAGCGTCCGCCGGATCCTCTTTAAGCGTCGGCGCATAAAGCTTAGACATATACATTGCTCGGGTCATTTATTTCTCCTCAATAAGCTTGTCGACCTCGGCCATAAGCGCGTCGACAATTTGGTCCTCAGCTACTTTACCAATGATCTGGCCATGCGAAAAGAGCAAGGCCTGACCACGTCCGCAAGCAACGCCCAGATCGGCATCAGAAGCCTCGCCGGGGCCATTAACGGCACATCCCATCACAGCGATCGAAAGCGGCGCGGAGTAGTTCTTAAGCCGCTCGGTAACCTCCTCGGCAATGGAAATAAGGTTAACCTGGCAGCGGGCGCATGTGGGGCACGAGACAATCTCGGGGCCACGGCGACGCAGGCCCAACGACTGCAGAATACCCCAGGCAACCGGCGGCTCCTCAACCGGATCGGCTGTGAGCGACACACGCATGGTGTCGCCAATGCCTTCGGAAAGCAAGATACCCAAGCCTACAGAGCTCTTGATGGTGCCCTGGAGCTTGGTCCCCGCCTCCGTCACGCCCAGGTGAAGCGGAACGTGGGGAATCTCACGCGACAGGGCTCGATAGGTATCAAGCGTCGTTTGCACGCTATGGGCCTTGGCCGAAAGCACAATGTTCGTAAAACCACGGTCCTCAAAGTGCTTGACGAAGCGCTCGCTCGACATCACGAGCTTTTCGGGCTGCGTGAGGTCGTCGCGCTCGGCGATATCCTGCTCGAGCGAACCGGCATTGACGCCGATACGAATCGCGCACCCAGCGGCGCCCGCGGCATCGATCACAGCATCGACCTTAGCCCAATCGCCGATATTGCCGGGATTGATGCGAAGCTTGGCGGCACCAGCCTCGACGGCGCCGATGGCGAGCTTATGGTTAAAGTGAATATCGGCGACGATCGGCACCGGAGACTCGGCACAGATGGTGCGGAAACCCTCAAGCGCGGCCTCGGTGGGCACGCTCACACGCACGATATCGCAGCCAGCCTGCGCCAACGCGCACACTTGCGCAAGCGTTGCCTGGGCGTCAGCGGTATCGGTGCAGGTCATGGATTGGACCACCACCGGCGCGCCGCCACCGATCTGCACACCGCCCACATGCACGGGGCGCGTCAACTCGCGAGGCAAAGGATGGGATAAAGACAATCCAAACACTCCCCTACAGGATAAATCGAAGGACGTCGGAACGAAGCATATAGACAAACAGCAGCGCAAAGAGCGCGATGCCCACATAGCTCACAATCGTCTGGACCTTGAGCGGAAGCTCGCGGCCAGCAATCTTTTGAATGATCTCGATGACCAGCTTGCCGCCATCGAGTGGTGGGATGGGCAGCAGGTTCATAAAGCCAAGCGAGAACGAAATGAGGGCGGCAAACGAAAGGAACGTGGCAGGGCCGGCAGCAGCAGCCTGTGAGGACATAACGCTAATGCCCACGATCGAAGAAGACTGATCGAGAATCTCCATCGTATGCTGCGGCTGGAGCAGGCGCATCACGCCCTCCGCTGTCTGCACGACATAGGAGAACGAAAGGCGAGCCGACGTGATGGGGTCTAAACGGACCACCTGCGTAGAGGCATACACACCTAGGCGCTCGTCCTCTTTGAGCGCAACCGAGGTCGAATGCTGCTTGCCGTCGCGCTCATACTCAATGGCGATATCGTCCTTACCGGCGGCCTTGCCGATGGCATCGTAAACGTCCATCCAGGTAGAGCACGATACTCCGTCAACCGAAAGGATCGCGTCGCCGCCCTCGATACCCGCCTTGGCGGCAATAGACCCCTCGTCAACCTGACCGATCACGTTGGTATCCATCGGCACGGTGACACCCGCAATAGAGTAGATGCTCATAAGCAGCAAAAAGCCCGTCAGGATATTGACGAGAATGCCCGCGAGCAGCATAAAGGCGCGCTTGAGAAAACCCTGGCCCAGATAGGTATGCGAACGCTCTTGCGCAAGGAACTCGGCTTCGCCGCACGGCAGCTCCCACACATCGCCCTCGGTAGTCGCATGCTCTCGATCGAAACGGCGGCCGTCAAAGGTGGTGTAACACGCCGCCTCTCCCCGCTGCTGCTGATACTTGGCGGGATAGTAGCTCGGCGAGGGCTTCTCCCCTTCCTCATACCAAGGCGCGATAGAGCCCCAACCCAAGAGCAAGGCGCATGCCTCGAGCACAACCTCCTCGGATAGCTCGAGCTCGGCGGCAAGGTCGGCCACGGTCACGCAACCATGACGATAGATAGCCGCGAGCACGCGATCGGCACACGAGACGTCGGTCGGATCCATACCGCAGATGGCAGCGTAGCCACCCAGCAGCAGCGGGGTCACGCCAAACTTGGTTCCAATGCGACGTGACGTGTAATGGATGTCAAAGCGACACGGCAGGCCCAAAAAGAACTCGGTCACGCGGACGCCGCAGGCACGCGCCGCCAAAAAGTGGCCGCCCTCGTGCAAAAACACAAGGACGGAAAGCATCAGCAGGCCCCAAAAGACCGATGAGAGAACGCTCAGAACAGTATCCATAAAACGAAAAAGCAATCCTTATGGGTTAGGAACGGGTTGCGGCGAGCACCTGCGCAGCCATTTCACGCGCCCATGCATCGATGTCGCGAAGCTGCTCAAACGAATCGACCGCCTGCATATCATGGGCATCCATGCAGGATTCCACAATGCGATCGATATCGGTAAAGCTGCAGCCATCGTGCAGGAAGGCATCGACGGCGACCTCGTTGGCGGCATTGAGCACGCACGGCATGGTGCCACCCGTCTTGCCGGCACGTTCGGCCAGTGCCAGACAGCGGAAGGTATCCATGTCGGCAGCATCAAACGTGAGCTGCCCCAGCTCGCGGAAATCGATACGAGGCGCCGGGGTATCCCAACGCTCGGGATACGAGAACGCGAACTGGATGGGAATACGCATGTCGGAAGCACCGAGATGCGCCATCACGGAGCCGTCGGCAAACTCGACCATAGAGTGAATCTTGGACTGACGCTGCACGACCACGTTAATGAAATCGAGGTCGCAGTTAAACAGATGCATGGCCTCAATGCGCTCCAGGCCCTTGTTCATGAGGGTGGCGGAGTCGATGGTGATCTTGGCACCCATGGCCCACGTGGGATGTGCGAGGGCATCGGCACGCGTCACGCGGTCGAGCTCGTCGCGGGTGCGGCCAAAGAACGGACCGCCCGAGCAGGTGAGCCAAATACAATGAGCCTCGCGTGGGTTCTCCCCCAGATAGCACTGGTAGATGGCGGAGTGCTCAGAGTCGACTGGAATAAGCTGGCCCGGTTGCGCCAACGGCATAAGCAAGTCGCCGCCGACGACGAGGGACTCCTTGTTGGCAAGGGCAAGGCGCTTATTCGAGGTCAAGGCCGCATGGCTCGCCTCGAGACCGGCGGCGCCCACAATAGCAACGAGCACGCAGTCGACATCGTCGCGACGCGCGAGCTCGCAAACCGCCTGCGCGCCAACGCCGAGCTTCGTTCCATCGGGCAACTCTTGCAGCACGGCGTCATCGCCATGAGCGACATCGGCCACGGCAACCGCCGGAACCGAGAACTCGCGGGCAGCGGCAACGAGTTCGGAGGTACTGGAGTTAACGGACAGCGCCGTCACCTGCAGGCGATCGGCATGCTGGCGGCACACATCGAGCGCCTGGGTGCCGATAGAGCCCGTACAACCCAGGATGGCAACACGGAGACGTCCATCGGGGCCATACGTCGTCTGGAAGGACATTACAGCACGCCTCCGATCATCAAAAGCAGCTGCGCGGTAATGCAGCCAAAGATAAGCGAATCGCTACGATCGAGCATGCCGCCGTGGCCCGGGATAAGGTTGCCGGAATCCTTGACGCCCACACCGCGCTTGATGCGCGACTCGATGAGGTCGCCGATAACGCCCAGAACGGACACGACCACGCCGCACAGCAGCGCATAGGGCAGGCTGAGCTTGTAGAAGTGCGTCGCCCACAGGATGAGCCAAATCAAAACCGAGCCCAGGATGCCGCCGACAAACCCCTCCCAGCTCTTTTTGGGAGAGATCTTGGGAACCATCTTGTGCTGGCCGATACGGCTACCCACGATGTAGGCAAACGAATCGGAGACCCAAAGGGACGCGCAAACGCCCACCGAAAGCAGGGCGCCGGCAAAACCGGGCACGGCATCGCGCAGCAGCACGATAGCCGACAGCATAAAGCCAGTGTAGATGGGACCCATGAGCGTCACGGCCACATCAGAGATGCGGGTACGCGGCGACCAGACATACCAAATGCCCACAGCGAGCATCAGGGCAAAAAGCAGGGCATTCAGCAACATCGAATCGCCCAACGCCGACAGCGGAAAGAGTACGGCGGCAGCGATACCCATGCGCTCGTTAGCCATCTTGCCATCGAGTCTTGTCATACGGAAAAACTCATAGCAGCACAGACCGCTCATGACAGAAACAAAGATGGCAGTGGGCACGATACCCAAAACCAGGCACAGGATAAAGACAACGGCATAGACGATACCGGCGGCGGCACGGGTGATAAAGCCCGCAAGCCACGAACCGGTGCCATTCTTCGCTGCGGGCGCTCCAGCAGCGACAGCCTTGCGCTCAGATGTCTTGGGAGCAGTTGCCTTGGGACGATCGGACACGATTAAGCCTCCTCGGTCTTGCTCAGACCACCAAACCTACGGTCACGGCCCTGATAGGCCAAAATGGCGTCGACAAGGCCCCAACGATCAAAGTCAGGCCAATAGGTATCGGTGACATAGAACTCGGAATAAGCCACCTGCCACAGCAGATAGTTCGAAAGGCGCAGCTCACCAGAGGTGCGAATCACAAGCTCAGGATCGGGAAGACCGGCGGTATAGAGGTGGGAGGCCACCATGTCGTCATCAATTGCGCCAGGATCGATCTTACCGGCGGCAGCGTCGAGTGCGATCTGACGGACAGCGCGGGTAATCTCGGCACGCGCGCCGTAGTTGACGGCAAGCGCCAGCGTCATCCCGGTGTGATCGGCGCACTCGGCAAGACCGCGTTCAAAAACATCGCGGGTCTTCTTGGGCAGCGCGGAAATGTCACCCAAAAAGACAACGCGCACGTTTTCGCGCTTCAGAAGCGGCAGCTCGTCGATAAACGTCTTGGCAAACAGATGCATCAAGACGTTGACCTCATGCTGCGGACGGTTCCAGTTTTCGGTAGAAAACGCATAGGCCGAAAGCACGTCGACGCCCAGACGCACGCAGGCAGTAATAATCTCGCGAAGGGAGACGATACCCGCCTTGTGGCCCTCAGTGCGCGCAAGACCGCGCGACGTGGCCCAACGACCGTTGCCGTCCATGATGCACGAGATATGGTGCGGAATGTTATTGAGGTCAAGGTCGGAAAAACCGACGCCCGCAGGGGCGTCGGCAAAGTACTCGACCAGTTTATGCTCGTCGTATTGCACCTTAGATCTCCATGACCTCGGCTTCTTTTTCCTTCAGAAGCTCCTCGACCTTGGCGACATACTCATCAGTGTGCTTCTGGACCTTGGCCTGCTCGCGACGGACATCGTCCTCGGTGAGCTCCTCATCGCGCTCGAGCTTGTTGTTGAAGTCGCGACGGATGTTACGGATAGACACCTTGGCCTGCTCGGCGTACTCGCGGCACTCCTTGACGAGCTCGCGACGGCGCTCCTCGGTGGGAGCCGGGAACGGCAGACGAACGACGGTGCCATCGGAGTTGGGGGTAATACCCAAATCGGAAGCGCCGATGGCCTTGACGATGGCGTTGATAAGCGCCTTGTCCCACGGCTCGATGAGCAGCATGTGGGCCTCCGGGGTCTTGACGGCGGCAACCTGCGTGACCGGCGTGGGAACACCGTAATAATCGACGGTGATGTCGGACAGAATGTTGGCATTGGCGCGGCCGGTACGGACCTTGGAGAAGTTATGCTTGAGGGACTCGAGCGACTTGTCCATGTGGGCGGTGATGTTCTCTGCCATGCTTAATCCTCCTGATAGACGAGCGTGCCGACGGGCTCACCCGCGAGCGCGCGCTTGACGGTGTCCTCGCCATCGATGTTGAGGACCAAAATCGGCATACGGTTGTCCTGGCACAGTGCCGTAGCCGTGGAATCCATAACCTGCAGACCGCGGACGAGCACCTCATGGTAGGTGATCTTGTCAAAGCGGACGGCATCGGCGCACTTGACGGGATCCTTGTCATAGATGCCGTCGACCTTGGTGGCCTTGATCAGAATCTCGGCGCCGATCTCGCACGCACGAAGAGCCGCGGCGGTGTCGGTCGTAAAGTACGGATTGCCCGAACCGGCGGCAAAAATAACGACGTTGCCCTTGGAAAGGTGGTTGATGGCGCGACGGCGAATATAGGGCTCGCAGATCTCGTTCATCTGGATAGCGCTCATCACGCGGCAGGGAACATCGTTATGTTCGAAGGCATCCTGCAGGGCGAGCGCGTTCATAACGGTTGCCAGCATGCCCATGTAGTCGGCCTGAGCACGCTCCATGCCACCGGCAGCGCCGGCCATGCCGCGGAAAATATTGCCGCCGCCGACAACGACGCCGACCTCATGGCCAACGGCGAGTAGCTCCTTGACCTGCTTGGCAAGATGGTCGGTAACCTTGGGGTCGATGCCATATTGGCCGTCGCCCATCAGTGCTTCGCCGGAAAGCTTAAGAAGCACGCGTTTATATCGGATGTCGGACAAAGCGATCCTCCTTTAGATTGAACTCTCAACATTCTATCAAAGGCTCTAAGAAGAGCCATGAAAAAGCAGGCTGTGAGTAAAACCCACAGCCTGCTCATTACCAGCTACAAGAGCTTATTTACTCGCCACGGACCAGACGGTCAAAGGCAACGACGGTAATGGTGTCGCCGAGCTCCTTGGAGACCTGCTCAGCGTACTTCTTGATGGTGAGGGAGCTGTCCTTGATGAACTCCTGCTCGGTGAGCACGGACTGCTTGTAGAACTTCTCCAGACGGCCGACAGCCATCTTCTCCTGGATAGCCTCGGGCTTACCGGACTCGGCAGCCTGAGCCATGTAGATCTGCTTCTCGTGCTCGACGGTCTCGGCCGGAACCTGATCGCGGGTAGCGCAGATCGGAGCGACGGCGGCAACCTGAAGGGCAACGTCGTGAGCGAAGGTCTTGAAGGATTCAGCCTGAGCGGTCTCAGCCTTCTCGAAGGCGAACTCGACGAGGACGCCGATCTTACCACCCATGTGGATGTAAGAAGCGAGCGCGCCGTTCTCAGCCTTGCGGGCAGCGAAGCCGGAGATCTTCATGTTCTCGCCCATGATGTGAATCATCTCGGTGAGCTCGGAGGAAACGGTCTCCTCGCCCATCGGCTTCTCGAGCAGAGCGTCGACGTCAGCAGGCTCGGTGGTAGCGACAACCTCAGCGACCTTGGAAGCAAAGCCGGTGAACTTGGCGTTAGAGCCAACGAAGTCGGTCTCGCAGGAGAGCTCGAGCAGAGCGCCGGTCTTGCCATCCTCGGAGACGAACGCGGCGACAGCGCCCTCGTTGGTCTCACGGCCAGCCTTCTTGGCAGCCTTGGCAA
Source organism: uncultured Collinsella sp. (assembly GCA_900544995.1). Lineage (GTDB taxonomy): Bacteria > Actinomycetota > Coriobacteriia > Coriobacteriales > Coriobacteriaceae > Collinsella. The sequence continues at coordinate 42,023 of UQXC01000002.1, forward strand.
GGCCGTTCTTACGCAGAACGTCGACAGCGGCGTCCATGTCGCCGTCAGCCTCGACGAGAGCCTTCTTGCACTCCATCATCGGGGAGTCGGTCATCTCGCGGAGCTGCTTGACCATAGCGGCGGTAATCTGGGCCATTGTGGTTCCTTTCAAAGAGATGAAAAAGAATTAACTAAGACTGATTTACTCGGCCTTGGGCTCAGCGGCCATCTCGGCCTCGGAGACCTGCTCCTTGCCGGAGCCAGCGAGGCAGGCGTCAGCCATGAGCTCGCACATAAGAGTGACAGCGGAGATAGCGTCATCGTTGCAGGGGATGCCGTACTCGACCTCGTCGGGATCGGAGTTGGTGTCGATCAGAGCGACGACGGGGATGTTCAGGCGCTGAGCCTCCTTGATGGCGTTCTCCTCGCGCTTGGTGTCGATGACGAAGAGAGCCTGGGGCAGACCCTTCATGTCGCGGGCGCCACCGAGGTTGGTCTGGAGCTTGGTGAGCTCCTTGCCGAGAACAGCCTGCTCCTTCTTGGGCAGAACAGCCATGCGGCCGTCCTCGACCATGGCCTCGAGCTCCTCCATGCGGTTGATGCGGGAGCGGATGGTGACGAAGTTGGTCAGCATACCGCCGAGCCAACGCTGGTTGATGTAAGGCATGTTGGCGCGCTCAGCAGCGTTCTTGACGGCCTCCTGAGCCTGCTTCTTGGTGCCGACGAACAGCACGTTGCCGCCCTTGGCGACGTTCTTGACGAAGGTGTAGGCCTGGTCGGCGTCGAGGATGGTCTGCTTGAGGTCGAGGATGTAGATGCCGTTGCGCTCACCGAAGATGAACGGCTTCATCTTGGGGTTCCAGCGACGGGTCTGGTGACCGAAGTGGCAGCCGGCCTCGAGCAGGGTGCGGATATTAATCTTGGTAGCCATGTTAAACCTCCTGTGGTTTGCCTCCGCGCGGGGTCATCCTCCAAAACCAACCCGGACATGTGCTACCAAAGCCCGGGCACCACGGTATGAAGTAGCCGCGCGTGCGTGATAAAAACATGTTGCCGTGAAGCAACCCGATGAATGATAGCAGGAATGCTTCTTCCTGCCAACCCGCAATCAAAACCACACACCTGAGTGCGGCGCGGAACGTCCCAGCAACTATTCGCCGCGGGGATGGGCTTGAGCCACAGCCCGCTTAAGCCGATCGGGCGTGAGATGCGTGTAGATCTGCGTCGTGGACAGGCTCGCATGACCCAGCAGCTCTTGAACCGAGCGCAGGTCCGCACCGCCCTCGAGCAAGTCGGTCGCAAAGGTATGGCGCATCGCATGCGGGGCGATGTCGGCCGGAATGCCGGCGAGCGTCGCCAGCGTATGGAACCGCCGCCGGAGCATGGCGGCGCTCATGCGATTGCCGCGCGCCGATATAAGCAGCGGATGCGGCCCGGTAGCGAGGTCGCGGCGCTTTGCCTGAGCGAGCAACTCCGGCCTCCCCTCCTCAATATAGAGGCGCGTCGCCTCGAGCGCACGACGATACAGAGGGACGATACGTTCTTTGCTCCCCTTGCCCCATAGCCGCAGCGTGCGTTCGGACCAAGCGATAGACTCCACATTGAGTGCTGCGAGCTCAGAGATACGGGCGCCGGATGCATAAAGCAGCTCGAGCATAGCCGCATCGCGCAGTCCCGCTGGTGTTGAGGTATCGGGGGCTTTGAGGAGCGCCTCGACCTGCTGAGTCGTAAGGACGCCCGGCAGGTCGCGCGGCAGCTTGGGCGATGCGATCGCCGAGACCGCATCACCCTCGACAATTCCCTCGGCAGCCATCCACCGATAGAGCGAGCGAATGGCAGACAGATGCGCCGCAAGCGTTCGGGGAGCCACCTGCTCACGCGAAAGCTCGGCAAGATAGCGACGAATGATGCGCACGTCGGCAGCGAAAGCATCGATATCCTCGCGCTCGCACCAGGAAGCAAAGCGCTCCAGCCTCGAGCCATAGGCCGTCACCGTGTTGGGAGAAAGTCCCTCGACACGTGCGATATAGGCGATAAACGAGTCGACTGTGTCGTACAGGTCAAAGGCTATGACCGGTCGCCTCCAAACAGATCGGGGCGAGTGGCCAGATAGGCATCAAGGGCCTCGAGCGCACGGTCCGCATAGGCCTGGTAGCGGTCGCGCTTGCTGCGGCGCTTACCATCCTCGAGTGGCGGCACCAGACCAAAGTTGACATGCATAGGCTGATAGCCCACGGTGGCAGGATCGGTCGCATAGCCCACGAGCGCACCCAGGGCGCCCACACGCGGCAACTCGACGCCCGCGGCACCGATAGCCTCGGCATAGGTGTTGAGCGCCGCGAGCAGACCTGTCGCCACGGCTTCCATGTACCCCTCGGTGCCGGTGATCTGACCGGCCAGGCGCACGCCGGTACCGGGCACGGCAAAGGTGCCATCGAGCACGTGTGGGGCGTCGACAAAGGTATTGCGGTGCATGACACCGTAGCGGAAGAACTCAGCGTTCTCCAGGCCCGGCACCATATGGAAGACGCGCTTCTGCTCGCCAAAGGTCAGGTTGGTCTGGAAGCCCACCAAATTGTAAGCGGTCTTCTCCTTGTTCTCGGCACGCAGCTGAATCGCCGCCCAGGGGCGACGTCCGGTACGCGGGTCGGTGAGGCCGACGGGCTTCATGGCGCCAAAGCGAATGGCGTCCTTGCCGGTGCGTGCAACCTCCTCGGCAGGCTGGCAGGCCTGGAACAGATCGCCGCCCTCAAAATCCTTGAGCACCACGCGGTCGGCCGTGGTAAGCGCCTCGATAAAGGCCTCGTACTCCTCCTTGTTGAGCGGAGCGTTGAGATAGTCGCCACTCCCCTGCTCCTCGTAGCGCGACTGCGAGAACAGCACGTCCATATCGAGCGTGGAGGCATCGACGATCGGCGCCGCGGCATCGAAGAACGCAAGGGCGTCGCCACCGACGAGCTTCATGACCTCTTCGCTCAGCGCCGGCGAGCACAAGGGGCCGGCGGCAATGACCACGTGACCCTCGGGAATCTGCGTGACCTCGCCGTGAATGATCTCGATATTGGGACGGGCGGCGACCTCGGCCTCGACAAGCTCGGAAAACTTGACGCGGTCGACCGCCAAGGCACCACCGGCGGGAACAGCGGCGCGATGGGCGCAATCGAGCAGGACTGAACCCATGCGCTGGAGCTCGGCTTTTAGTAGGCCAGCAGCGGAATCTGGACGGGTCGACTTAAACGAATTGGAGCAGACGAGCTCTGCCAGGTGATCAGTATGGTGAGCCGGGGAGCTCACCTGGGGGCGCATCTCGCACAGCTTTACGGCAAACCCGCGGTCTGCCAGCTGGATCGCGCATTCCGAACCCGCCAGACCGCCACCGATAACCGTCACCTGATCGAACTGCATCTGCAAACACCTTTCTAATTGACACGTTTTCCATTGTGACCGAAGGGCGTCTGGGCGTGAAGGGCAAACTTGGAGGGCGCATACCTTCCATCCATCATGCGCTCGATAAGGCCCTCGAGTTCAAGCGAACCCAAGAGTTTGAGTACGCCGACAGCATCGAGCGAGACGAGCGCCGCGATGTCGTCGACCTTGAGCGGAGAGGCGATGAGCGCATGCATCACGGTCTGCTGTGTTGGATCCAGGTCGGCAATGCCGGGAGCATCGGGGCGCGAGTAGCGCAGGGTGCCGTAGATGCGTGAGATAGCCATCTCGATAGATTCCTCGTCGATGATGCAGCAGGCACCGTTCGCAATGAGGTAATTCGTGCCACGCGACTCGGGCGATAGGATCGATCCCGGCACGGCAAGAAGTTCGCGCCCCAAATCCATAGCAGCCTCGGCTGTAGAAAACGTCCCGGAAGGCATACCCGCCTCGGATACAAAGAGGGCTTGCGACAGGGCCGCGATCACGCGATTGCGGCGCGGAAACGCAAACTTGCGCGGACCCATGCCCCACGGAGAGATCGACACGACCGCGCCACCCGTATCGAGCGTGCGAGTAATAAGCCCCGCGCTCGAACGCGGGTAGACCACGTCGGCGCCCGTCCCCAGCACCACGACGTGTTTGCCGCCGGCGTTGACCGCAGCCCAACCCGAGGCCTGGTCACAACCGACCGCGCCGCCCGAAACAACCGTCACTCCCGCATCAACCGCCACCTTTGCCGCAAGCTCTGCCACGGCAAGACCATACGGCGAGGCCTTGCGCGCGCCGATGATGGAGAGCGCAGGCGTCGAAAGCGCCTCGGGGTTGCCGCGCACATAGAGCGTCTGGGGTACATCAGATAGCTCTAAAACGGTCTCGGGATACAACGCATCACCTGGATGCAGCTCGAAGGTCCCCTCGGCCATCATTGGTCCCTCCTTCCCTGGTACATCGCCGCCTCGAGCACGTGGTCCTGCGTCACCTGCTCGCTCTCGGCGACATCTGCGATCGTACGCGCGATACGAACCAGGCGCACGATACCGCGGCCCGTAAGATGTGTGCGCTTCGACAGGCCGAGCACGCACTTCTCCGCCGCATCATCGAGCTCGAAGGTCGAAACGACGCCGTCAATGGACCGCGTCTCGTCAACCTCGGCCTCGGCATCCGCATCGTCCATACGGGATTCGCGCCAAGCGCGAAAAGCGCGACCGCGCACAACGTAGTCACGTAACTCGGCCGACGACATACCCTCCGCACCCTCGATAATCACTTGGGGGTCGGGACGGGTCACATCGATCATCATGTCGATACGGTCGGCCAAAGGACCGCGCAGTTTAGACCGATAGCGCTCGACCATCGCCGCCGAGCAGCGACACGGCACCTCGCGATCGCCCAAAAAGCCGCAGGGGCAGGGATTACTCGCAGCCAGCAGCTGAAAGCGCGACGGGAAGGTAAAGGCCCCGTCGACGCGTACGATCTTCACATAGCCGCGTTCGATGGGCTGACGCAGTGTCTGCAGCACACCAGTGGGAAACTCGGCAAGCTCGTCCAAAAATAGCACGCCGCCATGAGCAAGGCTGATCTCACCCGGGTGCACCGGGCGCCCACCGCCGATAAGGCCTGCGGTCGAAATACTGTGATGGGGACTGCGGAAGGGCCGGTGCCCCGCCAACAAGCCATCAATGTTCTCACCCAAAACCGAATGGATGCACAGCGCCTCCTGTTGATCCTCAACGGAAAGCTCGGGCAGGATGCCGGTCATACGGCGTGCGAGCATCGTCTTGCCCGATCCCGGGGACCCAATCATGAGCAAGCCGAGTTCTCCTGCCGCCGCAAGCGCCATGCCGCGCTTAGCGACTTCCTGCCCCAGCACGTCGGCATAGTCGAGCTCAGGCTCAAAGGTCGCCTCGACGCCCTCAGAATCCAAGTAGTGCCGCGCGGCATCGCCCATACCATGAGCAAGCTGAGACAAATGATCGATGAATCCACAATCCACGCCCGCGAGTGGCACATGCTGGTCTGACCTGCCGGCGATAAAGGACAGCCCCAAATCACGCGCCAATAACTGAAACGCCACCTCGCCCTTGACAGGAAGCACCGTACCGTCCAAGCCAAGCTCACCAGCGATAAGACAACGATCGAGGTTGTCGCGGGGAATCTGCCCATCGGCCGCCAATACCGCGATGGCGATGGGCAGATCAAAGCCGCTACCGGTCTTGCGAATATCGCCGGGCGCCAGATTGACCGTAATGCCCGAGCGCGGGATCTCGAACCCGGCGGAGCGCATCGCACAGCGAATACGACCACGTGACTCCATCACCTCCATACTCGGGATGCCGAGCATCTGAATGCCCGGAACGCCGCCAGCAAGCGAGACCTCGACCGTGACGTGAATCGCCTCGACGCCGCGGATGCAGGCCGCGTGAACGGCAAACGTCTCGAACGCCATCACGACACCTGCCAATCGAACGCGTTGTACTGATGCTCGATCTCGGCGATATGCCCGCCGCGAATGGTGACACCCACGGCATCGAAGCGAATCGCCTTGAGAGGATAATGCTCCATGAGATAGCAACTTGCGATGCGGCGGTAGCGGCGTTGCTTTTGGGCGTCCACGGCCTCCTCGGGAAAGACCCGCGTGTTGCAATCCAGTGCGACACGTCTGGTCTTGACCTCGGCCATCACCACGACATCGTCGAGCTCATCGAGCAGCACCAGATCAGCCTCGCCCTCGGTGCAACGATAACCCTGCTCCAGCAAGGTGTAGCCGCGCTCGTTAAAGTAGTCGATTGCGATAAGCTCGCCCAGCATGCCCAGCTCGCGGGGACTGAGCCCCTTGATAAACTCGGACGTCATCGCCCCGCAGTCGAGCTCGCCGTTTTCCCAACGCTCCTTGAGCTGCTGCGTCTTGCTCTTTTTACTTGCGGCACTCATGGGGTCTCCTTTCCCGCACACTGCATTGCCCCGATGATGAGGGCACCTTTCATGCGGGTAAGTACCGGAAGCAAACCAAAAGCTGACCAAATGCCGACAAAAAACGGGCCGTACGCAGCAATGGTGTTGCATACGGCCCGCTACCAGCAGGTTTATAAAACCCCAGGGGTCCCTGTCTCCACAATTGACCTAGAAAAGGCGCTCGGTCTGCAGAAAGTTTCCGCAAAAGCTCACACGGTGCAGCGGACAAAGTCCATGTTTGCGAATGGCCTCGATATGCTCGGGGCTTGCATAGCCCTTCGACTCGGCCAGATGGTACTCGGGATACTCGGCGTCGTACTCGACCATCATCTCGTCACGCGTGACCTTGGCCATGATGGACGCCGCGGCGATGCAGGCAATTTTGGCATCGCCCTTCACCACATCGCGCTCGTTGGGAACGGCACCCAGAGGGTTACCGTCCATGAGGACACAGTCGGGTTCAAGCCCCGTATCGGCCACGGCGCCCGCGACGGCAGCGCGGATGGCGCGGGCCATGCCCATATCATCGATATCCGCAGGCGGGATATGGCAAAAGCCGATAGCAGACGCCACCTCGGCAATCTTCACTGAGAGCAACTCGCGGCGCGCCGGCGTGAGCTTTTTGGAATCGTTGATGCCCCAGACGCGCGGCTCCATAGGAAGGCAGACGGCGCATACCGTCAAAGGACCGGCCACCGATCCGCGACCCACCTCGTCGACACCAACGACCACGCCATCACCGCCGAGCTCATGCATCAGCTCGTACATGCCGTTGACACGCTCGCGCTCGGCAAGCTCCTTGGCATGACGCTTAAGGGCACGCTCGCAAGCCTTAATCACCTGCTGGCGCGGGTCCTCGCGATAATGCTCCACGAGGGCGGGAATCTCCTCGAACGTGGCGCTCGCCAGCTCGCCGGCAACCTGCGATGCCGAAACCGAGCTCGTCATATTGGCCATACCAGGCCCTCCTTGCATGCAAATCAGATAAAAAGAAGGGCCACCCGAAGGTGACCCTTGTGTCCAAACGAGTGGACAGACGCTGCGATCTTCTTAGCGCTTCTCGGGGATGCGAGCAGCCTTGCCCACCTTGTCGCGGAGGTAGTACAGCTTGGCGCGACGGACGCGACCATGACGAACGACCTCGAGCTTGGCGATCTTGGGGCTGTGAAGCGGGAAGGTACGCTCAACACCGACACCGAAGGACATCTTGCGGACGGTGAAGGTCTCGCGGGCACCGGCGCCGGCCATGCGGATGACGTCGCCCTGGAAGACCTGGATGCGCTCGCGGTCGCCTTCCTTAATGCGGTAGTGAACCTTGACGTTGTCGGCGACGCGAACCTGAGGAATGTCCTCGCGGATCTGCTGACGCTCGATTGCGCGGATGTAATCCATGTGCAATTCCTTACTCTTCTAGAGGTGCCGTACCACCTTGGCCGGCACGTAGTTGAACAAACGTATTCGAGTATACACGCGCGGGTTTCTGCTGCAAGAACAATTTTTTACGCAGACAAAAAGACAAATCCCGCACATGATAACCGCCCGCCTCACGAATGAGACGGGCGGCATGAAGGGGGCTACGCTAGGCGCCTATACCCAAAACGTTAGGCGGAGCGCTTCGCCTCGAGCTTGGCCTGGGCGGCAGCAAGACGCGCGAGCGGAACACGGTAGGGCGAGCAAGACACGTAGTCCACGTCAGCCACGTTAAACAGGCCCTTGATGGACTTGGGGTCGCCGCCGTGCTCGCCGCACACGCCAAAGTGCATGTCGGGATTGGTGGCACGACCCTTCTCGACGGCCATACGCACCAGCTCAAGTACCGCCGCGTCGATGGTCTCGAAGGGGTTGTCCTTCAAGATCTTCTTGTGCATGTACAGCGGGATGAACTTGGCCTCGGCATCGTCACGAGAGAAGCCGAAGGTCGTCTGGGTAAGGTCGTTGGTGCCAAAGCAGAAGAAATCTGCGTGAAGGGCGATCTCGTCAGCGACCATGCAGGCGCGCGGCAGCTCGAGCATCGTGCCCACGGGAATGTTGAGCTCGACGCCCTCCTCGGCGGAAACCTCGGCGATCACGCGCTCGATAACCTCGCGGGTCTGGACATGCTCGGCCGTGATGGAAACGAGCGGAACCATGATCTCGGGGCGCGGGTCAACACCCTCCTTGATAAGGCGAGCGGCAGCCGTGGCGACGGCGCGAACTTGCATGAGTGGCAGATCGCCAAAGACAACGGACAGGCGCACGCCGCGTAGGCCGAGCATGGGGTTCGACTCGACCATGCCGTCGATACGGCGCAGTCGGGCACGCAGGGCGGCAAGCTCCTCCTCGCTGGCACCAGCGGCTTCCTTCTTGGTGATGGCGACCTCGAGCTCGCGAGGATTATCCAAGAACTCATGAAGCGGCGGATCGAGCAGGCGGACGACCACATCGCGACCAGACATGGTCTTGAACATCGCCAGGAAGTCCTCGGTCTGAACCTTTAGCAGGTCGGCCAGGGCCTGCTGCTTCACGGCCTCATCGTCGGACAGGATAAAGCTCTGGATGATGTTCTTGCGATCGCCCAGAAACATGTGCTCAGTGCGGCACAGGCCTATGGCCTCGGCGCCAAACTCGAGCGCGAGTGCGGCATCCTCGGGGTTGTCGGCGTTGACGCGCACGTGGTTGGCGTGGCCGCCGGTCTCGTCCAGACGAATCTCGTCGGCCCAGGACAAGATGGTGTCCAGATCACCGGTGAGCTCAGCGGAGACCAGGTCGACGGGACCGTCGACGACGATGCCCTGGGTGCCGTCGATGGAGATGATGTCGCCCTCGTGCAGCACGCGATCGCTGCCCTCGATGCGCACGACCTTCTCGGCGGCGTCGATGTGGAAGCGCTCAACGCCGCAGACGCAGGGCGTACCCATGCCGCGGGCGATAACGGCGGCATGGCTCGTCTTGCCACCATGGCTGGTCAGGATGCCCTCGGCGGCGACCATGCCCTTCAGGTCGTCGGGGTTGGTCTCCCAGCGAACAAGGATAACCTTGTGACCCTCGTTGGCGCGCGCGACGGCGGCGTCGCTCGAGAACACGACCTCACCCACGGCGGCACCGGGGCTGGCGTTCAGACCACTGGCCAGCGCCTCGTACTTCTTGGAGGCATCGAACTGCGGGTGCAGAAGCTGGTCGAGCTGCGCGGGATCGATGCGGCTCACGGCCTCCTCGCGAGCGATCAGGCCCTCCTCGACCATTTCGATGGCGATGCGCAGGGCGGCGGTAGCAGTGCGCTTACCCACGCGGGTCTGGAGCATCCAGAGCTTGCCCTGCTCGATGGTGAACTCGATATCGCACATATCGCGATAGTGATCCTCGAGCGTCAGGAAGACACGCTCGAGCTCCTCACCTGCGAACTCGAGGCCCGGGGTGGCCTTGAGGTCGGCGATGGGCTCGGTGTTGCGGATGCCGGCGACGACGTCCTCGCCCTGGGCGTTGACCAGAAAGTCGCCATAGAACTCCTTGGTGCCGTCTGCCGGGTTGCGCGTAAAGGCGACGCCGGTCGCAGAGGTCTCGCCCTTATTGCCAAAGGCCATGGCCTGGACGTTGACGGCGGTGCCGAGGTCGTCGGAAATGCCATGCTGCTTGCGGTAGATGCAGGCGCGCTCGTTCATCCAACTGCCAAAGACGGCCTGGATGGCAAGGCGCAGCTGAAGCTCCGGATCGTGCGGGAAGACGGGCTTGCCGTCGGCGACCTCGAGCTCGGGGTACAAGGCGGCATCGACGTTCTCGGAGAAGATGCCCTTGAAGGTCTCGACGAGTTCTTGCAGGTCCTCGGCCGAAAGCTCGGAGTCGACGCGAACGCCGGCGACCAGGCGGGCCTGGGTCAGGGCGTTCTCGAACAGGTCGGCGTCAACGCCCATGACGACGTTAGAGAACATCTGGATAAAGCGACGGTAGCTGTCCCAGGCAAAACGCGGATTTTGCGTCTGGGCGATGAGACCCTGAACGGAGTCGTCGTTGAGGCCCAGGTTGAGGACCGTATCCATCATACCGGGCATGGAAAACGGAGCGCCCGAGCGAACCGACACGAGCAGCGGATCGGAGGCGTCGCCGAGCTTCTTGCCGCAGCGGGCCTCGAGGTCTGCCTCAGCGGCAACGATCTCGTCGAGTGCGCCTTCGGGCCAGACGTTGCCGGCGCCGAAGTACTCGACACAGGTCTGGCAGGTAATGGTAAAGCCACCGGGAACCGGCAGGCCGATGCGGCTCATCTCGGCAAGGTTTGCGCCCTTGCCGCCAAGCACGAAGTTCATGGACTTGTCGCCCTCAGTGACACAGGTGCCCTGGGCGTCGGTTCCAAAACGGTAAACCCTCTTGCAATCGCTCACGATACTTCCCCTTCCATGCACTTACGCGCACGACCGTGGTAACGAATCGACCCACCGGATGCGGGCCGTGAGGGAACTATACGGCGCGTTTTGGGCAGGCTTGAGCAGAGGGTGCGCGGTTTGGTAAACGTGCTAAAACTGGCGGTAAACGGTAGATAAAGGTGGTTACCTTATGAAGATACCACTGCAAGAGAAATGCAGGTCAGATGCAAGTTTCTTGATAAATCGCTTTACCATAAGTAGCTAATTTGGGACGGGGCTTTTTTAGCTGCCCCCGCAGGCAATCGACCAAAAAGATCGCGACCTCAGCCGGGGTAGCTAAAAAAGCCCCGTCCCAAATTAGCTACTTTTGTTGGGCTCGACGGGCGGCTCGGCGGGCACGGGCTTCTTGGATTTCCTCCAAGTGACTAATGATCTCGGAGGCGCTCTCCTCGATCGCTTTGCCGTCGGTACGCACTACAAAGCAGCCCAGGCGCTTCATGAGGGCGCGAGCTTCCTCGAGCTCGCTGCGCACGCTCTCGGGCTCGGCATAGGAGCCGGCGACGGCACGGGTGTAGTCGTCGCCCAAGCGGCTATCGCGAATCTCGGAAATAACGTCGACGGTCGAAATCAGGCCAAACAAACGCATCGGGTCGACCTCGTAAATCGACTTGGGCGGCTCCATGCCATGGGCCAAAGGAACATTGGCAACCTTATAACCCTGATAGGCCAAATACATCGACAGCGGCGTCTTGGACGTGCGCGATACGCCCAGCAGCACGATATCGGCCCCCGAAAGGTCGTCGCAGCCGCGTCCATCATCGTGCTCAACGAAATACTCCATGGCCTCGATACGATGAAAATAGCGGTCATCGGTCCTGTGAATCACGCCCGCGACGCCCTTGGGCGACACACCGATAAGCGACGACAGCACGGCGAGCGTCGGACCGATCAGGTCGACCGAGCGAATATGCAACATACCCAGGTAATCGAGCACACGGGCGCGAAGCGCCGGATCGACAATGGTATGGAACACGGCGATATCGCGATGGTCCGCATCGACACGCGGACCCACAAACGACTTGACCTGCTCCACAGAGTTCACCTTGGGCAGGCGCAAGAGACGAAAAGCCCCTTCATCAAATTGCCCGGACGCCGCAAGCACCACCTCACAAGCGGTATCGCCGAGAGAGTCGGAGATAACGATAACGGTGGGACGAACGGCGACCGGGCAATCCATGCGGGGCTCCTTTTGCGCTTACGCGCAGGCTGGCTTACTTTTTGCGGGCAAGCTCACCGATGTTGGCGATGCCGGAGAAAACGGCCTCGAAGCGGTTGAGCAGCTTAAGGCGATTATCGCGAAGCTGCTCGTCCTTGTCCATGACCATAACCTCGTCGAAGAAGCGGTCGATGGGGGCACGCAGGGCGGCGAGGGCGGCAAATGCGGCCGGGTAATCCTCGGCAGCAAGGGCGGCATCGACAGCGGTCTGGGCAGCCTCGGAGGCGTCGGCAAGCGCAAGCTCGACCTCGCCCATCAGGCTGCGGTCGTACTCCGCACCCAGCTCGGGCTTGGAGATGTGCGCGGCGCGGGCATAGGCGGTAGCCAGGTTATCGAACGTCTCAGCGTCGTTCTTGCGGGCCTCGTCGAGGGCGGCGCAGCGGGCGAAGAAGACGGACGGAGCGATGATGTGCACCGCGGAGACGGCGGCAACGGTATCGGCCGGGATCTTTTCGTCACGGGCCATGCTCACCAGGCGGCCATGGAAGAAGTCGCGAACCTGCTGGGCGACCTCGGCGGCGTCGAACTCAATGCCCTGCTCACTGTAGAGCTCGAGGGCGAAGTCGATGAGCGACGTGGGGTCAATCGGCAGGCGGTCGCGCAGAATGTTGATGATGCCGATAGCGGCACGACGCAGCGCGTAGGGGTCGGAGGAGCCGGTCGGGGGCTCGCCGATGGCAAAGATACCGGCGATGGTATCGAGCTTGTCGGCGCAGGCCACGATGCAGCCAGCGGTGCCCTCGGGCAGCTCGTCACCGGCAAAGCGGGGACGATAATGATCGCGAATGGCGTGGGCGACCTCGTCGTTCTCCCCCATCGCGGTCGCGTAATAACCGCCCATCACGCCCTGCTGGCTCGTGAACTCGACGACGGCGTTGGACACCAGGTCTGCCTTGCACAGGTGCGCGGCGCGAGCAGCGTCGGCGGCGAGGTGGGCACCAAGATGGGCCTCACGGGCAATAGCGAGCGCGAGCTGCTCAATGCGCTCGGACTTGGCGAGCACGCTACCGAGCTTCTCCTGGAAGGCAACCTTGGCCAAACGCTCACGGAACTCGTCGAGGGAGATCTTCAGGTCCTCCTCATAGAAGAACTTAGCGTCGTCCAGACGGGCGCGAACGACGCGCTCGTTGCCGTCGATCACGCGCTCGGCATTCTCGGGCTTGCTGTTGGAAACGACCACGAATTCACGCGTGAGCTTGCCCTCGCCGTCATAGATCGGGAAGTAGCGCTGGTTGGTGAGCATGGACTCGCAGATGATCTCGTGCGGGACCTTGAGGAACTCCTCGTCGAAGGTGCCGACGAGCACCGTCGGCCACTCGCAGAGGTTGATGACCTCCTCAAAGACCTTCTTAGGCGTATCGACATGGCAGCCGGGGCGAGCGGCCTCGACCTCGGCGATACCGGCAAGGATGGCCTCGCGACGGCGCTCGGCAGAAAGCACGCCGGCGTCCTCGAGCACCTGCTCGTAAACAGCGGGGCTGGCAACCACGTGGTCGCCAGGGCCAAGTACGCGATGACCGCGCGTGGTGTTGCCGCTCGTCACGTCGGCAAACGACACGGGAACAACATCCTCGCCCAAAAGGCAGCAGATCCAGCGGACCGGACGAACAAAGGTCGCATGCTCATGGCCCCAGCGCTGACTACGGTAGTTGGGCCACTGCAGGCCGGCGGTGGTCTTCTCGCACAGAGCGGTCAGGATCGGAGTAGCCGGTGCGGAGGGAATGTTCTTCTCGGCGAACACATACTCGCGACCGTCGGTGTCCTCGCGACGGACCAGGTCCTCGGCAGCCACACCGCACTTGCGGGCGAAGCCCTGGGCGGCCTTGGTGGCGTTACCGTCAGCGTCGAAGGCAATGTTGGCCGCGGGGCCACGCTTGACCTCGTGAACCTCATCGGTCGCGGTGGCGACGTCGGCAACGAGTGCAGCCAGACGACGCGGGCTCGAGATCACGCGGACCTCGCCGTGGGCCAGACCGGCCTCGTCGAGACCCTTGGCGATCATGGTGCCAAGCTGCTTGACGGCATTGTTCAGCGGCGCGGAGGGCATTTCCTCCGTACCGATCTCAAACAGGAAATCCTTAGCGTCTGCCATGGCTTACGCCACCTCGCCTTCCTGGTAGGCATTCTCGTTGACTCCGGCGACCTCGGCCATATAGGCCTCGCAGCACGCCTTGGCGACGGCGCGGACGCGCAGGATGTAGTTGGCACGCTCGACCGCGGACAGGGCGCCGCGGGCATCGAGCAGGTTGAAAGCGTGGCTGCACTTCATGACGCAGTCGTAAGCAGGCAGCGGCAGCTTGCGCTCCAGACAGGAATGGCACTCGGCCTCGTAGTCGTCAAACTTCTGACGCATCATCTCGACGTTGGCGACCTCAAAGTTATAGGCACTGAACTCGCGCTCGTTCTCGAGGAACACGTCGCCATAGGTCATGGGCGTTCCGTCGGGCAGATAGCTCCACACCAGGTCGTAGACGGAGTTGACGCCCTGGGCGTACATGGCAATACGCTCCAGGCCGTAGGTGATCTCGACGGGCACGGGGTCGACCTCGATGCCGCCCACCTGCTGGAAGTACGTAAACTGCGTGACCTCCATGCCGTTGAGCCAGACCTCCCAGCCAAGGCCCCAGGCGCCGAGCGTCGGGCTCTCCCAGTCGTCCTCGACAAAGCGGACGTCATGGTCGTTGGGGTCCAGACCGATAGCGGCAAGAGACCCCAGGTAAAGCTCCTGGGCGTTGACCGGTGAGGGCTTGATGAGCACCTGGAACTGATAGTAGTGCTGCATGCGGTTGGGGTTCTCGCCGTAGCGGCCGTCGGCGGGACGGCGGCAAGGCTGCGCATAGCAGGTGCGCCACTCGGCGGGACCGAGCGAGCGCAGCGTGGTCGCGGTATGGAAGGTACCGGCACCGACCTCGGAGTCATAGGGCTGCATAATGACGCAGCCCTGCTCGCCCCAGTACTGCTGGAGGCGCAGGATGATGTCTTGGAAGGAAAGCGATGAAGCGTTCATGCCTCTAATATCCCCTCGTCGAAACGATTACACGGTTAGGTACTGTACTATAGCGGTTTTTAGTCGATAGCGCCGATGCGGTTGAGCGGCCAGTAGCGAACGAGTGCCACAGCGATCAAATCAGAGCGATCGACGGGACCAAAGTAGCGTGAGTCGGCAGAGTTTTCGCGGTTGTCGCCCATCACCCACACGCACCCGTCGGGAACGGTGTAGGGATAGCTTACCTGAGTGCCGGGTGCTTGGACCGAAAGTGGCCAGCTCATGCCCGTCGTATAGTCCTCGTCGAGCGCTTGGCCGTCAACGACCACCTTGCCATCCTGCAGGTCGACCGTCTGGCCGGCCGTGGCAATAACACGCTTGACAAGAACATCATGCTCGGAGGTGCCATCGGGGTTGTGAAACACAACGATATCGCCCTGCTTGACGGGCTGACCGAGCTCGAGGCTCACCTTTTGCGCCAGAATCTGGTCGCCAATCTCGATCGTGGACTCCATGGAACCGGTGGGCACCACAAAGGGCTCGACCACAAACGAGCGAATCAGGAGGGTGGCGACCAGTGCGATCGCGATGACCGCGATCCACTCAAAAGTGCCCCTCAACGCGGAATGTTGCGTAGGAACCATACTCACTCCTCGCTCTGCGAATACGAAGCGTCAAGAATCTCCTGCGCGTAAGCGCGCTCCTCGGGCGTGAGCCGCGCAGTCTCGATCAGGTCGGGACGCCAGCGGCAGGTGCGCTCGATGGCGTTCTTGCGACGCCAGGCATCGACCTTGGCGTGATCGCCGCTCACAAGCACCGGAGGCACGCCCTCGCCGTTGAACTCGGCAGGACGGGTGTACTGCGCGTACTCGAGCAGGCCTCCGTCCTCGGCGGTCGAGAACGACTCGTCGACGTTGCTCATTTCGTCACCAAGGGCGCCGGGAATGAGGCGTACGACAGCATCGGCAACGACCATAGCGGGAAGTTCGCCACCCGTGAGCACGTAGTCGCCGATCGACAGACGCTCATCGGCATACGCATACGCGCGCTCGTCGACGCCCTCGTAGCGACTGCACACAAACAGCAGGCGCTCACTTTTGAGCAGGCGCTCGGCCACATGCTGCGTAAAGGGCTCGCCACAGGGGGTAAAGAACACAACCGTGGGCTTGGGACCCTCTGCGCTAATGGCCTCGATGGCCTCTGCGATAGGCTCGACCTTCATGAGCATGCCCTGCCCGCCGCCGTACGGCTCGTCATCGACGGTACGATGGCGGTCGTGCGTCCAGTCGCGCAGGTTATACGCCTTAAAACCAAAAAGGCCGGCCTTGCGGGCGCGGCCCAAAATCGATGTGGACATGACGGGCTCAAACATCTCGGGAAAGACCGAAAGGGTCTCAATCAGCATGTTGTCCTCCCTACTTGTCCATATCGATCAGGCCGTCCATAACATGGACGGAAATTGTTCCTGTGTCGGGAAGATCGAGCACAACCTGCTCGATCACGGGAATCAGTACCTCGCCGTACCGATCGCCCTCGACAACCCAAACATCGTTAGCGGGCGTCGACATGATCTCGACGATCGTGCCGAGCGATCCGAAGCGCTCGTCGACCACCTCACGACCCAACAGGTCGGTATAGGCAGCGTCGAGCGAATCGAGCTCAAAGTCGTCACGATTTGCCAGCACGTAGCATCCCGTGATGCCCTCGGCAGCCGTCAAGTCGTCAATGCCCTCAAACGAGACCAGATCGCCATCGCCCGTATCGGTGACGGACACGACCGTGCAAAAGCGGTCGCGCTTGAGCGCCGGCGGCGTCAGGGCGACGCGCATACCCGGCTCTAATACAGAAGGAAGCCCCCGCAGCGGCTGCGCGAGGACCTCCCCCTTCCTTCCGTGCGGCTTGACCACACGGGCGATGTTTTTGTACTGGGACCTCAAAGTCCTAGCCCAGAACCTCTACCTCGACAGCAGTGTCGAGGCGAGCGGCCAGTGCACGGGCGAGCGTGCGAATGGCCTTGATGGTACGGCCACGACGGCCGATGACCTTAGCGACGTCATCCTCGGCGACCGAAACCTCAATCGTAGAGGCGTCGTCACCATCGATGACCTCAAGGCTCACGGAATCCGGGTCGTCGACGATCTGAACAACGAGATATTCGACGAGATCGGCGATGCGATCTGAGAGCATTGCCTCACCCTCGAGCTGTGCAGCGTCAACCTCAGGCACGATTTACTCCTCGGCGCCCTCAGCGGCCTCAGCGGCAGCCTTAGCGGCCTCGGCCTCTTTGGCGAGCTGCTTCTTGGACTTCTTGACGACGGTCTCGGTCTTCTCGCCCTCGTTGGCGGCCTTGACCAGAGCGGCGACGGCGTCGGTGAGCTGAGCGCCCTTGGACTGCCAGTCGGCGATCTTCTCGAGGTCGAGGTTGATGGTCTTGGGGGCGGTCATCGGGTTGTAGCGGCCAACCTCCTCGATGATACGACCGTCACGCGGGGCGCGGGAATCGGCGACGACGACACGGTAGTACGGACGCTTCTTAGCGCCGTGACGAGCAAGGCGAATCTTGACTGCCAAAGGAAACTCCTCCAACCAAGCAGCTTTAGGCTGCAACTACAAACAAACAGTTGAACATAATACGCCATCGACGCGGGCAGGTGAAGTCCGTGAGACCAACTTCTTCGGTGTAGTCGAGGGCAAATCCATATCTTAGACAAGAATTCGGGATTTGCAAGCACATACACGCACCCCACATGAGCTGCGCGGTATACTCATGACATGGAAAGACGCGAACATACATACGGTTATGAGGATGCCACGGGCGTCACGCCGCCTCCCTGGACGGGTCCGGCGGTGGGCCTGATGGACCTCGATGCGTTTTTTGCGAGCGTGGAAATGCTCGATCATCCCGAATGGCGCGGCAAGCCGCTCATCGTGGGTGGCGATGCCGATTCTCGCGGCGTTGTGTCCACCTGCTCATACGAGGCGCGTCGCTTTGGCGTGCACTCCGCCATGCCCTCGGCGGAGGCGCAGCGCCTCTGTCCGCAGGCCATTTGGACGCACGGGCATTTCGATCGCTACCACGAGGTCAGCGCACAGGTCATGGCGATTCTTGCCGAGGAGACGCCGCGCGTTGAGCGCGTATCCATCGACGAAGCCTTTATCGATATCACACCGGGTCGCTTTGCGCCCGAAGACCCGCTGCTGGTTGCGCGGCGTATAAGCGACCGCGTGGCAGCGCTGGGAGTGACGTGCTCCATTGGCGTGGGCTGCAACAAGACGGTCGCAAAGATCGCAAGCGAGCGGGATAAGCCGTTTGGGTTGACCATCGTGCGCCCCGGAACCGAGCAGCGCTTTTTGGCCGCACTGCCGGTATCTGCCATGAGCGGCATCGGGCGCTCGGCCGAGGAGCGACTGCGCCGCATGCGCATCTACACCCTCGGAGAGCTATCACGTGCACCGGAATCCACCTTGGCCTCTATTTTTGGCGTCAATGGCGAACGTATGCGCCAGCGTGCGCTAGGACTCGAAATCTCCGAAGTCACGAGTCTCGATGAAGAGCGCGAGGTTAAATCGGTGAGCAACGAGCGCACCTTTGCTAAAGATTTGACTGAGCGTGGGGATATTGAGGCGGCTATTGCCCTACTGGGTGAGTCCGTCGGACGACGCTTACGTCGCCAGGGACTGACGGGCGCCACGGTGACGCTCAAGCTTAAATATTCGTATGGCAGCGGACGCTCGGCGCAGCGGCGGCTTCCACACCCCACCGATGATGAGAATATCTTTGTTGCCGTAGCACTCGAACTGCTCGACAACATCTGGCAGGAAGGCATGCATGTTCGCTTAGCGGGCATCGGCATGAGCGACTTCGACCACCAAGGCGGGATCCAAACCGACCTGTTCTGCGAAGTCGATGACCGCGGGGCCCAATCCAGCGACCGACGCGACCTCTCGGTCGCTATCGACGCCGTCCGAGACAAGTTCGGCGACACCGCCCTATCCTTCGGCCGCCAATCCCGCTTCAATAACTAGTCTTTTTTGGACGGGGGGGTTGCTGCCTTCCGTCCGACACGGCATTGGTAGTCAATTTGGGACGGGGCTATTTTAGCTACCCCTATATATCGGTTGAGATTCATTCGGCCTAATTCATTCACCGTCAGCCAAAGGGTAGCTAAAATAGCCCCGTCCCAAATTGACTACCCCGGATGCCCGGTTTGGCGAGCGTAGCAAGAATTACCTCGCCTGAAATGAGCTACTTTTCAACTTTGACTTTTTGAATCGTGCAGTGGCCGATGCCCGTGAGGCGCACGATCTGCTTGATCGAAAAGCCCTCGCTTTTGAGCTTACGGATACAGTCATCACGCACGCCCTTGGGCAGAGCGTTGAGATGGTGAGGCTCGTATGGTTTGAGCAACGCCTGCGCAAACTCAAGCGCGTCAGCATCACTCACATGAGCGCCATAACGGAAGCAATAGCCATTGGGCTCGCCCGAGGTGCTAAATGCAAAAAATCTCTGGGAATTCCCGAGCAACCCGAGCACGCAATCAGTCTTACAAATTCCCGGATAGCCCATATACTCGCTAAAGCTGCTCCAGCGATAGAGCGAAGCAGTGCCAATTCTGGCTTTCGCAGGGTTATCGTGAATGTAACGAACGCAGTTGAGCAGCTGATCATCATCGAGAATCGGCACACTCTTAAATCGATCCTGGAAAACAGGACCTCTCCTGCCTGTCTTAGAATTGAAATACATGGCATAAGCCGTCGTAATCGAATGCATGCAATCGCTCAGGTGAGCATGCCCGTCATCTAGCAACAAGTGAATGTGATTATCCATAAGGCACCATGCGATGACATCCACTTTGAACTTCTGGCATTTCGAAGCTATCAGTCGAATCAGATAGAGTCGATCGTCAGCATCCTCAAATATCAGCTGACCACCACAGCCCTTTTGGACGACATGGTAATAGCCGTAAACAGAGATTTCCCGCGCGGTCCGAGTCATACGCATCTCCTCCTCTACAGATAACAAATACGTTACCCGAGTCGGAAAGCTAAATTTCACGCAATGAACCGCAACTCGCTTCTATCGGCGAACGGTAGGTAGTAGCTAAAAAAGCCCCGTCCCAAATTAGCTACTTTGGGCAAAAAGAAAGCCGGGCAGGTGCGGAAAACAGCAACTGCCCGGCGATATGCGTGAGGGTAGCTAACCCCGTCTCAAATGAGCTACTAGAGGAGGTTGAGGGGGAGCTGGGGGGCGTCTCCCCAGAGTTTCTCGAGGCGGTAGAAGTCGCGGGCTTCGGGAGTGAAGACGTGGACGACAACCGAACCGTAGTCCATGAGCATCCAGGTCTTCTGCTCGCGGCCCTCGATGGAGAACGGATGCTCGCCGCAAGCCTCGGCGACCTTCTCCTCAATCTCGTCGACGATGGAATCAACCTGGCGGTTGTTAGTGCCGGTAGCGAGGACAAAGTAGTCGCACACATCGGAAAGCTCGGTCAGGTCGAGCACCTGAACGTCCTCGCCTTTCTTGTCGTAGGCGGCCTGCGCGGCGGCGCGGGCGACATCCTCGGCGGCGACACCGCTCGCGGACAGCGAGGCGGCAGTGCGGTCGGACGTGGCAACGAAACTCTTGTGCTCCACACCTTCAAGAATCTGCTCGTCGGTCATGGTCTCTTCGGCCATGGAATACCTCTTTCTAGACGCACCCGAGCTAGCGCAGCTGGGCGTAATGGTTGTAAATCGTAATAGCCGTGGGATAAAGATAACGCCCGGACTGGATCACATAGACCAGACCCTGCGCAAAACAGGAGAAGAACAACTCGTCGAGCGTCGACTCCCCCACCATCTTACGCAACGCATGGGCATAGTCGCCGTGACGGTTGGGCTCGATGGCATCGGCCACAAAGACCACCATATCGAGCGGCGTCATGTCGCAGGCACCCACGGTGTGACGGTCGACAGCCTGGAAAACGGCCGGCGACAACTCGGGGAAAAGCTGCGGAAGCTCATAGGCGGCAACCGGGCCATGCAAAAGCGGCGTCGCGGCAGACGGAGAGCCGGCAATCTTAATGCCGTAATGCAGAGCGCGCGTGACCAGCTCGTCGTCGGAGAGCACCTTGTCCCAGTCATGGATCAGGCCGGCGGCAGCGGCATCAAAGCGGTCAACGCCGTAGACCTCGGCCAGATGAAGTGCAGTCTCGGCAACACCCAGCGAATGCACATAGCGCTTGCGCTTATCCTTCATGCGAACATCGAGCAGCTCTTGAATGCGCTTGAGCAGCGCGCGCTCATCGCCCTCAAACTGATCCTCTACCGACAACGTAGACCCCCATCACTCAAAATCTTCTTGGCCCAAATCGGCATATAGCCTGCGTTTGCGAATGTAGCCGAGCACGGACTCGCTCGTAAGATAGCGCACGCTCATGCCGCGGGCAACTCGCTTGCGAATGTTGGTCGAGCTAATCGCCAGCGCCGGAATCTGAATATAGCGCACGTCGAACGGCAGTCCCGACTCTTTGATTCGGGCACGCGCCGTATCGATATCAAAGCCCGGTCGCGTCGCAGCAATAAAGGTGGCAAGCTCAGCGATTCGTTCGGCATCATGCCAGGTCACAATATCGATAATCGCGTCGGCGCCCGTAATAAAGTAGAGCTTTACCTGCGGCGGGTAAAAGTCGCGAAGGGCATGAAGCGTATCGGCCGTATAGGTTACGCCCGGACGGTCGATCTCGAACCGGCTCGCCAAAAAGGCCGGGTTCGCGGCGGTGGCGAGGACCGTCATGGCATAACGGTCCTCGGCAGGCGTCACCGGCTTGTCAAGCTTAAAGGCCGGCGTGCCCGCCGGCATAAAGAGCACGGCATCCAAGTCGAGGGACTCGCGCGCCTGCTCGGCGGTCACCAGGTGCCCGTAATGGATGGGATCAAAGGTGCCACCCATAATGCCAAGCCTAAACTCCTGCCCGTCCTCTAGAGGAAGCTCGGGCAGACCGATTCCACCGCGCAGCGACATGGCTTACTCGCCCTCCGAGGTCTCGGCATCGTCCTCGGCATCCGCCGCATCGACAACCTCGACGCCTTCATCCGCAGCATCGGCCATGTCAATGGCCTCAACGGCGATGTCCTCGTCAACATCCTCGAGCTCCTCGTACTCCGAGAAGTCCTCGGCACCCTCAAAGTCAAAGGCGCGCTGGCAAATGCGGACCTCGTCGCCCGCACGACAACCGGCCTTCTCGAGCGCGTCGTCAACACCCATACGCGCAAATTTATGCTGCAGGTAAATGACGGCTTCCTCGTTTTCCCAGTCGGTCTGAATGACCATGC
Source organism: uncultured Collinsella sp. (assembly GCA_900544995.1). Lineage (GTDB taxonomy): Bacteria > Actinomycetota > Coriobacteriia > Coriobacteriales > Coriobacteriaceae > Collinsella. The sequence continues at coordinate 64,293 of UQXC01000002.1, forward strand.
GCTCGATGGCACGACCGACCACGCGGAAGGCACCGGGCTCTTCCTGGACAATGCGGAAACGCTTCTCTCGCTGCAGGCGACGGCGCTCCCATTCATCGTCGCGCAGGTCGACCGGCTCATCGGAGACCGCCAGCTCGGCGCGCAGCTTAGCCACCTGCTCACCTACGGCAAGCATCAACGTATTGAGACCGGCGCCCGTCACGGCAGACACGGCAAAGAACATATGGCCATCGTCGAGCGCTGCGCGCTTGAGGTCGGCAATCTTATCGGCCGTGCCCGGCGCGTCGCACTTGTTGGCAACGACAATCTGCGGACGCTCCGAAAGCTCGGCACCATACTGCTCGAGCTCGCGGTTGATGATGTGGTAATCCTCGACCGGATCGCGATCCTCAAAACCACCCGTCATGTCGACGACATGCATGATCAGGGCCGTACGCTCAATGTGGCGCAGGAACTGGTGACCCAGGCCCTTGCCCTCGCTCGCGCCCTCGATGAGACCGGGGACGTCGGCAACGACGTAAGAATATTCGCCGGCACGCACCATGCCGAGGTTCGGCACGAGCGTGGTAAACGGGTAGTCGGCAATCTTGGGACGGGCGGCACTCATGCGCGCGATGAGTGAGGACTTGCCCACCGAGGGGAAGCCCACGAGCGCGGCATCGGCCATAAGCTTCATCTCGAGCTCAATCCAGTGCTCCTCGGCCGGTTCGCCCAGCTGAGCAAACGCGGGCGCGCGGCGCACCGACGTCACAAAGTGCGTGTTGCCCAGGCCACCGGCACCGCCAGGCGCCACGACAACGCGCTCGCCATCGTGGACCAGGTCGGCAATCTCGAACATCGGGGTCTGCGTCTCGGGGTCGAGCTCGCGTACCACGGTACCCATGGGAACCTTCAGGATCAGGTCCTCGCCGCTTTTACCGTTACGACGGGCACCCTGCCCGTGCGTGCCGCGCTCGGCGCGGAAGTGATGCTTAAAGCGGTAATCGATCAACGAAGACAGCTGAGCATCGGCCTGGATGACGACATTGCCGCCACGACCGCCGTCGCCGCCATCGGGGCCGCCCTTGGGGACAAATGCCTCGCGCCTAAACGACATGCATCCGGCTCCGCCGTCGCCGCCGCACACGTTAATGCGGCTGATATCGGTGAACTGTGACAACAGAATCGCCTCCTACAAAAAAGAGGGAGACCCTTGAATCCTAAAACTCAAGTGCCTCCCACATATGTGCTCTATGAAGGGTGAATTACGCGTTCGCGAGCGGGCGTACGCTGACCCTGTGCTTGATACCCTTGTGGAACTCAACGGTACCGTCGACCAGCGCGAACAGCGTGTCGTCCTTACCACGGCCAACGTTCTCACCCGGGTGGATGTGCGTGCCGTGCTGACGGACGAGAATCGTGCCCGTGGTTACCGTCTGGCCGGCATAGCGCTTCGTGCCAAGGCGCTGACCGCGGGAGTCACGGCCATTACGGGAGGAACCGAGTCCTTTTTTGTGTGCCATTGTGTATACCTACTCTTTCGTTACGAGTGTAATCTACTCGGCGACGGGAGCCTCGGCAACAGCCTCAGCCTCTGCCTTGACAGCCTTCTTGGCGCGGGAGGTAGCCTGAACCTTCACGATCTTCAGCTTGGTGAGCTGCTGACGGTGACCCTTCAGACGACGATAGCGCTTGCGCTTGTGGAACTTGAAGACCAGCTGCTTCTCGCCCTTGAACTGCTCAACGATCTGAGCGGTAACCTTGGCCTTGGCCAGCTTGTCGGGATCGGTGACGATCTTCTTACCATCGTTGAGGAAGATAACCGGCAGGGTGACCTTGTCGCCCTCATTGCCCTCGATCTTCTCGACGGTGATGACATCGTCGGTGGCGACCTTGTACTGCTTGCCGCCCGTGTTAACGATTGCGTACATGTTTACTTGCCCTTCATGCATCAGTTAGTGCAACAGCCGAATATAGTAGCAGGCGAAAATACCCCCGTCAACGAGTATGTGGAGCAAATCCACAAGTTCGCACAGGTATGGGGCTGACGAGTCGGCCCTCGTCGTCCTCGCATGCTTGATTCTGACGCTCGACATCGTAGGAGCAGATGGTCACGAGGTCTTGCATACCGGTGGAAACAATAGGTGCATCCACGCCCGGGGTCAAGCCCTGCAACAAAACATCAGCAGCAGAAAGCAAAATTTCCGGACGCATGGAGCCCTCGTTGTCGGCATGGGTGTCGAGCATGAGCACCAAATGGTCCGGGCGCTCCCCCGCCGTGAGCTCATAGCCCACGAGCGTGTGATCCAAATCCAAGCGCTTGCTCTTTTTGCCGCGCGCGTAGTCGATGCCGTGGCCCGCGCGCAGCGTGTCGATCGCACGACGCACCTCGTCGGCGCTTACGGGCGCCTCGGGATCCAAGTGCAGGTCGATGCGATACGACAGGCGCGTGAGCTGCGCCGTCAACGCCGGCGTGCGCACGTCGATGTACGCCGCCTCGATGGGCGCCAGATCGGCCGGAGACGCCGCAGCCAGGCGCCCAAACGCCTCGTCGAGCGCCACGAACTCGGTCATAAACAGGTCATACCACTCGCAGGTCGACGACGTACCCACCGGCAGCGCCGAAGAGAAGCCCACGCGCATGTGCGGAGAGAAGCCCTGCGTGACGGCATAGGGAAGTCCCGCACGGCGCACGATGCGCTCAATGGTATGGATTACTTCGAGATGGCCCAGGTACTTAAGGCGATCGCGCTTGCCATAGCGAACACGAAGCCTAAAGAGCGAGGGGTTGTCGGTCAGGCGCTCACTCATGCGCGATCACCCATCAATACATTCTTGGCGTGGAGCGTGGGGCAGATCCCGCAGCCGGTGCACGACGTGCGGGTACAGTCGGGAGTCGTGACGCCCTCGAGCGAGCGACGGTACTCGCGCTCGAGGAAGCCGCGCGTGCAGCCGGGGCTCACGTGCTCCCACGGCAGGCGCCAGTCCAACTCGTAGGGCAGGTGCACGAGCTCATTGAGGTCGATGCCGTTTTTGGCAGCAGCTTCCTTCCAGTTATCGAGCGAGAAATGCTCTACCCAGGCGTCAAAGCGAGAGCCCGAGCGCCAAGCATCGATGATGACGGGCGTCATGTCACGACCGGCGCGGGAAAGCGCGGCCTCGATGAGCGAGGTCTCGGCATCGTGGTAATGCACGCGGACGGCACGGTTGCGAACGCTCGTGATAAGCAGCTTCTGGCGACGCTTGACGTCGTCGTAGTCGAGCTGCGGGCACCACTGGAACGGCGTGGCAGCCTTGGGGATAAAGACCGAAACCGAGATCGACACCGAAATCGAGCCGCGACGAGCCTTGGGCACCACGGAACGACCGAGCTCCAGCACGTGATCGGCCAGATTGGCGATGGCCACGATGTCCTCGTCGCGCTCGCCGGGAAGGCCCATCATAAAGTAGAGCTTCATGCGGTTCCAGCCGGCCTCGAAGGCTGCCTTGGCCGCACGGTCCAGGTCCTCCTCGGTCACGTTTTTGTTAATGATGTCGCGCATGCGCTGGCTGCCGGCCTCGGGCGCGAACGTCAGGCCGCCCTTCTTTTCGCCGGCGACCGATTCGGCCATATCCACGCCAAACGAATCCAGGCGCTGCGACGGAATAGACACGCGAATACCCGTATCCTCCAGGCGACGGTTGAGCCTGCCGAGCACGTCGCGAATGCAGGAGTGGTCGGTCGTGGAGAGCGAGGTCAGCGACACCTCGTCATAGCCAGTCTTTTCCAGACCCTGAATCACCGACGAGACGATCTGATCGGCCGAGCGCTCGCGCACCGGGCGATACGTCATGCCGGCCTGGCAAAAACGGCAGCCGCGGGCGCAGCCGCGCAGGATCTCGATAGACAGGCGGTCGTGGACCAGCTGCGCATAGGGCACGCACGACTGCGACAGCGGATTCGTGGCGCCGAAATCCTCGACGACGCGCTTGTAGACCACAGCCGGCGCATCCTTACCCTCACGCGGCACGGTGTAGCCATGCGGCGAGCAGGGCTCGTCGTGAAGAACCTCATAGAGCGACGGCACGTAGTTGCCGGCAATGGATGCGAGCTGCTCAACAATCTGAGCGCGCGGGACTCCTTCGTCACGCAGGCGGCGATGCAGCTGGCAGGTCTCGAGCAGCGATTCCTCGCCCTCGCCGATGAGGATGGCATCGAAGAAGGCCGCGTACGGCTCGGGGTTGTACACCGAAGGGCCGCCGGCGATGATGATGGGGTCGTCTTCGCCTCGGTCGGCCGCTAACAGCGGAATGCCAGCGAGATCGAGAGCCTCGAGGAAATTCGTCACCGCCATCTCGTGCGGCACATGCAGGCCGACGATATCAAACGAAGCGACGGGGGCAGCACCTTCGAGCGACAGCAGCGGAATACCCGCCTCGCGCATGGCGTCACCCATATCGGGCCACGGCACATAGCCACGCTCGCAGGAGATGCCCTCGGCCTGGTTAAGGATGTTGTAGAGGATGGCGATGCCCTGGTTGGGCAGACCAACCTCGTACACATCCGGGTAGATCAGGCAGCAACGGTAGTCGGCATCGGCCTTGGAAAGCGTGCCCCACTCGTGATCGATATAGCGACTCGGCTTCTCGACCTTGGCGAGCAACGGCTCAATTAAATGAAAACAGTCTTGGTATGCAACGCGCAACGGAAAACCCCTAAGCAGCGAGATCTGATGCGTCCTGATAGGACGCCATAGGACGGGTAGCGCCCGCGACCGTGGTCACCAGATCGCGAACGCGGGAGAACGTGGCAGTGGCCACCTCGTTGGCACGGCTGTAGTCGACATCGCGCTCGTAGAGCGAAACGAGCGCACGGCCCATGCCGTAGGTGCCCGCGGCAGCAGTGAGCGCCTTGACGACAAACCCAATATGCGGCGTCTGCTTGACGAGTGCGCGGGTGACCGCGCGGATCACAAGACCGCCGGCAAGCACGCCCGCGACCTCGTAGCCGCGCTCAGGCTTAATGCCGCGTCCAAAGACGGCAGCGAGCTCAAAGAGCATGCCCACCTGCGCCAGCGCCATAACGGGATAATCGGCGCCCGGCAAAAACACCAGTGCACCGGTCGCCATATTGGTAAGCGCGCACGAGGTGATGATACGATTGGCCGCCGCGATGCGCATGAAGGCAAAGTTCGCCGCAAAAGCCGTTTCCTTGTCGGTGCGATCGAGAATCCAGCGGGCAAGCGTCTCGAGCAGATACGTCTTATCGGTTGCCGCTACCACGCCGAGCATGGGCGTGGACTCCTCGATAAACGGCACCTCCACAGCAGACTCGGCAAGCACGCACACGGGCGCGCCGGCGATCACGAGCTCCTGCACGGCACTCTCCAAGCGGTCGGAACCACACGAGAGCACCAGCACCACATCGGTATCGGTCTTTGGAGCAATTCGCTCCTCCCCCAGACGCTCGACGCGCACAATACCCGAGGTCGTCTGCGGCACAAAGGCGTCACGCACCGTCTCGGCAAGAAAGCGCGAGGCGGACGAATCCAGATAGACCGAGACGCGCACCGGCGTATCGGAATCCTTCTTAACGGACGCGCCCATCTTAAAAGCGCGGGTCAGCTTATCTACGGGAATTTTCATAGCAAACCCCTCCAGCGGTTACGCGGCGCCCGAACGATGCCGCCATATGGATTGTACGATACCCACCGTCAGCAGCTGAATCATCATCGAAGACGAACCGAAGCTAATAAACGGTAGCGGAATACCGGTAATCGGCATCATGCCAATGCACATGCCGATGTTTTCGAAGGTCTGGAACGCCCACATGCCAACGATGCCCACACACGATAGGCGCAAGAACAGCGACTCACACTTAAAGGCGACGCGAATCGTCGAAAAGATCAGCAGCACGTAGAGGCATAGGAGCAAAAAGGAACCGCAAAAGCCAAAGGTCTCGGACAGGAAGGCGAAGACGAAGTCGGTGTGGAACTCAGGCAGAAAGCCGCCGGCTGACTGCGTCGCATGGCCCAAACCCTTACCAAAGAAGCCGCCCGAGCCAACGGCGATAAGCGACTGCTGCAGGTTGTAGGCATCGTCCGAATCGGCATTATCGGGGTCGATAAAGACCGTCAGACGGTTCATCTGATACTGCTTGATGAGCACATCGTGGCCGAGCAGCGAATCAAAGACCGAATCGAGCGCCAGGACGAGGGCCACCAGGCCCACGAGCAGGGCCAGGGTCGACAGCACCCATTCGCGGCGTGCACCGCTCATGCAAATGACGATGGCGCCCGAAACCAGCACGACCAGGCCCGAGCCCAGGTCGCCCATGGCGACGACGGCCAAAAACGGAATGGACAGCATGCCGCAGAGCTTGACGTAGTCGCGAACGGTATCGATGCGACCGTTATACTGCGAGCCAAGCGTAGCAATAAAGAAGATGGTGATGAGCTTGGCAAGCTCAACCGGCTGGAATGTCAAGCCGATACCGGGAATCTTGATCCAGCCCGTCATGCCCAGACCGCCCGTATAGGACAGACCCGGAATCTTGGGCGAGAAGATCACGATCAGGTCGATGACGAGCAACGCCGTCGAGAAATTGGAAATACCGCGCAGGTCGGTACGCCAGACCAGCACCGCCAGCACCGCCCCGATGCCAATTCCCAGAAGATGGCGTGAAAACGATGCATCGGCCTTAAACTGCGAAGCCGACCAGATAATGATGGCACCGTAGGCGACGAGCGCCACAGTAGCCACGAGCACACCGATATGCACCTTTTGGCGAAACGTGCCGCGCGAGGCCGAAAGTTGCTTGTTGACGCGGTCCAGGCTGCTGCGAGAGCCGGTCTTGGTTGAACGGAACAGATCCGCCGGAGAAAAATCCATCGCAACCTCCTATCGAACCGAAGAATCGCCCGAGGCCGAAGAGGTATCGGGCTCGTCATAAATCACGCCGAGCACGTCGCGCACGACATGCATCGCGGTATCTGAGCCGCCGCCGCCCTGCTCCAGGACAGTAGCGATAACATACTTGGGGTCATCGGCCGGTGCATAGGCGCAGAACCAAGCGTATTCGTCCTCGCCGCTTTTCTCGCCCGTGCCCGACTTGCCGTATACCTGCGGCGTCAGGGTGCCAAAGTGAGCCGCCAGGGACGTCGATGCCGTGTAAATCACGTCGTGCATGCCGTTGCGAACAAGAGCCAAATCCGAATCACTGTTGATCTTGGCCTCCAGGCGCTTCTTCTTGCCCTTGCCGTTGTACTTATAGGCATCGCCGTCGCCATCGCGCGACACGGCAGACAAAAACACGTGGGGCACGTACTGTTTGCCGCCGTTGGCAAGACCCATATAGGCGCACGCCATCTGCAGGGGCGTCACCAGGATGTCGCCCTGGCCGATGGCAATGTTAGTCATATCACCGGCATTCCACTTGCGGTCCTCGGCAGAGGCGTCGGTGAAGTACGACTCTTTCCACTCGGCATCGGGAATACGGCCCGCGCCCTCACTCGGCAGATCGATACCGCAGGTCTTGCCTAGACCCCAGCGACGAAAGACCTCCTGCAGGCCCTCGGAATGTTTCTCGTCATAAAAGAACGCCTTGCCCATGTCGTAGAAGACGGGGTCGCACGAGTTGGCGATACCCGACTGCAGCGTCATGGTGCCGTGGCCGGAATGCAGCCAGCAGTACTTGCCCCACGACTTGCCCAGACCCGTCCAATAGCCCGTGCAGTTGGTCGTCTGCCCCGACGTGTAGGTTCCAAACTCAAGACCGGCCAGTGCCGAGAGCGGCTTGATGGTCGAAGCCGACATGTACTGTCCGCTAATGGCGCGGTTGAGCAGCGGGTGCGAACCCTTGTCATCATTGAGCTCGGTCCACACGTCATTTGAGACGCCGCCGATAAAGACGGACGGATCGAACTTGGGCTCGCTCGCCATGCCCAGGATCTCGCCATTGTTGGGATCGAGACACACCACAGCGCCGTTGCCGGCATTGCTGTAGCCAGTGGTCTTGGCAAGCTCGATAGCGCTCGCCAGTGCCGTCTCGCAGGCCTGTTGGATCTTAAGGTCGAGCGTGAGCTTAATGTCGGAGCCGGCCTTCGCGGGCACGGCGCCGGCCTGACCGGTCACATTGCCCGAGGCATCGACCTTGACGGTCTGCTCGCCACGAATACCCTGCAGCAGGTTTTCGTAGTAGCTCTCAACGCCCGCCTGGCCCACGATATCGCCCGACTGGTACGTAATCTTGCCAGCAGAAGCATCATCATCGCCAGAGGTTTTCTTATTCTGAGCCTCGAGCTGCTCGGAGGTAATGGTGCCGGTATAGCCCAAGATATGGCATGCCGTCTCGCCATATGGATACTGGCGCTCGGTACGCTCGGCAATCTTGACGCCCGGGAACTCGCCGGCATGCTCCTGAATATAGGCAACCGTGGAACGACGGACGTCCGTCGCGATGGTATGCAGGCTCTGAGCGCCCTCTGTATTGTCCTGAATATTGCGAAGGACCGCCACGTAAGGCATTCCAAGCACGTTGGCAAGATGGCGAACCAGAACCTCATCCTCGGCAAGGTCGCGGTAGGCCACGACAGCAAGTGAGGGACGGTTCTGGACAAGCGCCACGCCGTTGCGGTCGAGGATGCGGCCGCGCACGGCGGGTGTGGTAACGGTGCGAGTCTGATTACTATTGGCCTGCTTCTCGTAATAGTCCGACGAGACCATCTGCATGCCCCACAGCTTGACGGCAAGCGCCGCAAACATCGCGCCTACACCCGTGGTGAGGATGGAAAAGCGGCCCTTAAAGGCGGTCGCCGCGGTATTGCCCTCGCCCTCGGTGGCGCGCGGGGCCGTTCCATGCTGCGTATCGTAGGTAAAACGGGAATCGCCACGACGCATGATGACCAGCGCGACCACGATGGCCACAACCAGCACGATACCGGCGATAATAACCGTCAACTGGGAAGACATCTACGGGCCTCCCCTATTTGAGCTTGCGGGTCTTGGGCTTAAAGCGCATACCCGTCTGGCGTCCGCCACGTGCGGAGAATCCATAGCCGGACTGCGGCACGACGCCGGACATCAAAAACGGAATGGCAACCAAACCCGTCAGGATCGAGGACGGCAGCGCATGGCCGAAGATCGCCACGACAAAGCTCGTCTCCAAACCCATAAACAGCAAGACGATGCTGTAGATCACATTAATGACGAGCGCGAAGGCGCCCACAGTGATGCCGCGCGCACTCGGAGTACCGCCCGTCTGACCGACGGCGCTGTGCACCAGGGCAAAAGAACCCACGGTCAGCAGGAGCGACATAACGCCCACCGGCACGGCAGCAGACAGGTCATAGAACAAGCCGCTGCAAAAACCGCACACGACGACACGGGTCGGGTCGCCCGAGAACACGCTTAGGCACACCAGGATAATCATGAAGTTGACGCGACCGCCCGCAATGGAGATCTGCGGTGCCAGGCCTGCCTGCAGCAGCACGCACACGATGGCAGCGATCACAAACGTGCGGGAGCTCATCCCCTGCTCGTGTAGATCCATGGACATGCCCCCTATTCGCTCGAGCCGGAATCGGTCGTCTCGGACGTGTCGGAACTGTCATCCGAGCTCTCGTCCTTCGTCTTGGTCGCAGCATCGCGCGACGTTCCCTGCGGCGTGCTGTTGGCCGTGTTCACGTCCTCATCCGAGGCCGACTGTTCGTCGGTCAGCGAGGTAATGACCAGCACTTCCTCGTTGTTCTCGGCCGTGGTCTGAGCGCGCACCACAATGGTGTAGTACACGTCGTTTGCCGATTTCTCAACCGACGAGACGGTGCCGAGCGGTAGACCCTTGGGGAACACACCGCCAATGCCCGAGGTTACGATGATGTCGCCAACCTTAACGTCGGAGTCGACGCTCACGTACTCAAGACGCAGCGTGCCGTCAGCCTGACCCTGCAGCATGCCCTGAGCGCGTGTGTCCTGCACCATAGCGGACACGCCGGAGTTCTCGTCGCCAATCAGGCGCACGGTCGACGTTTTGGCCGAAACCTCGATGATCTGACCGATAACACCGGCAGAACTCGTCACGGGCATGTTGATGGTAAGGCCGTCGGCAGAGCCCTTGTCGATGGTAACGGTCGAGGTCCAGGCATCGCCGGAGGCACCAACGATACGAGCTGCGGTCGATTTGAGGTTGTAGGTCGACTGCAGGCCGACCAGCCCCTCCAGACGCTCGGCGGTCTTTTGAGCCTCGGAGAGCTCAGCAACCTTAGAGGTCAGTTCCTCGTTTTGCTTCTTAAGCTCGTCAAGCGTGTCCTGCGACGCAGTAAGGTTAGAGAACACGTTGCCGATGGCATTGAAGGGAGCCGCCACGGCCGAGCCCACAAAGCGCACCGGCGAGGTAATCGTCGTTACGCCCGAACGCACGGCATGAATCGGCCCGGCCTCACCCTCACGAATATAAAACGTGAGCAGCAACACCGAAATCAGGCTGAAAACAATCAACGGGCGCATACCCGTTGATTGTCGCTTGGTATTCAGATTTGTGGAGAAACCCGAAGATCGTGCCAAATGGAATCCACCTTTTGGAAATTAAGCATTGGTCTGGACGAAGCCGCCATCAAACGCATTGGCCTCGAGCACGCGGGCACAGCCGTTAACGACGTTATCGAGTGCCGTGGGGCTGACGTTGACCGAAACGCCGGTCTCATCACGCAGGCGCACGTCGAGACCGCGCAGCAGCGCGCCGCCACCGGTCAGCAATATGCCATAGTACATAAGGTCCGAGGCAAGATCGGGAGGCGTAGCGTCGAGCGCGTCCTTGACGGCCTTGGCCATCTCGTCGAGCGGCTTGTTGAGCGCGCGACGAATCTCCTCGCTCTCGATGCGCACGGTCTTAGGCAGACCGGTGATCACGTCGCGGCCGTTGACCTCGACGTCGAGCTCGTCCTTGAGCGGCACGGCGGAGCCGACCTTGATCTTGATGTCCTCTGCCGTACGCTCTCCGATGGCCAGGTTGTAGGCATCGCGAACGTGCGTGAGGATAGCCTGGTCGAACTCGTCGCCGGCAATACGGATGGACTGCGAGACGACGATGCCGCCCATGGCGATAACGGCAACCTCGGTGGTACCGCCGCCGATATCGATGACCATGGAGCCGGTGGGTTCCTCGACGGGCAGGTCGGCGCCGATAGCGGCAGCCATGGGCTCCTCGATCAGGTAGGCCTGACGAGCGCCAGCCTGGATCGTGGCCTCAAAGACGGCACGCTTCTCGACCGACGTGACGCCGGAGGGGACGCAGACGACAACGCGCGGACGCGGGGTCCACGGATAGCGCTTCTCGGAAGCCTTGTCGATAAAGTAGCGGAGCATGGCCTCGGTAACATCGAAGTCGGCGATGACGCCGTCCTTCAGAGGACGAACGGCCACGATGTTGCCGGGCGTACGGCCGAGCATGCGCTTTGCCTCGATACCGACCGCCAGGATGCGCTCGTCGTTCTTGTCGATGGCGACAACAGAGGGCTCGCGGATGACGATGCCCTTGCCGCGCACGGAGACAAGCGTATTTGCGGTGCCGAGGTCGATCGCAAGATCGCCCGCATAGCTACCGAAGAACATATCCATCAAAGAAAACAACGCAACTCCTGATGTGTTGGATGATTGCTGGAAAACTACTAGCTCATGATACTAGCGCAAGCCCGGCACCTCACTTGCGGTGAAGCACCGGGCAAAGCTAAATCCCATAAGGTCACTACTGGTTGTCAGCAGCCGAGAAATCCATATCGAGCGAGGAAACGGCCCAGCCGATATGGTTGTCGGAGCGCACGAATTTGACGGTGTACTCCTGCTCGCCGCCCTTGGACAGTGAAGCCTTAACCTTGGCGGTCGTCTCGGTCATGGACTGATCCATGCCCTCGACGGACACGGTGGCACCCTGCGGAATCGAGGAGATGATCATCGACTTAGCGTCCTCGGACAGGCTCGAGGCCAGGCAAGACTCGGCCTTTGCAGTGTCACCGTCGCCGGCAGCTTGGAACAGATCGGTAACGACAGACTCCTGAGACGGGAAGCCAAAGCCGCGCGTGTAGGCAAAGCCCAGACCGCCCGCAGCGATCAAAATGAGCAGAAGCAGCACGATGAAGACTTTGAGACCCGTGTGGCGATGGCGACGACGGACCTTGGCCTGCTTACGATCCTGACGGTCCTGCTGGACCATCTCGGACTCGGACAGCGTAAAGAAGCCGGTGTCCGAGGGATCGGGCATAAACTGACCGGTCGCGCCCGTAGGATCGAGCGGATCGACGGAAGGAGCGTCCATCGCGGGCGCCGGAGCCGTGGTCATAGCCGTCTGGGCAGACAGCGCGGCAAGCGAATCGTGCACGCGGGCAAGCTCATCGGCCTGCTCGGAGGTGAGCTGGTAGATGCCATCGGCAGTAGCGGCGTTAAAGGCGTCGAGTGCGTCGGAGGGACGGCCGGCGGCAGAAAGCGCCTGACCCATGCCGGCGTTGAGCGCACGCGTGTCGTCACGGGGACCGGCAAAGTCGATAGCCGTGCGGTAGGTCTCCACGGCATCCGCCGGACGGCCGAGCTTAATGAAGCAACGACCGAGCTCGCCGAGTGCGGCGGCAGGAGCCGGATTGGCGCCGTCGATGGCGGCCTGACGGAAGGCAGTACCCGCATTGGCATAGTCGCCCGACTGGAACAGCGCGTTACCCAGGCCCAGATAGGCCTTGAACGGCGTGGCATAGGAAGCATCCTGCGTAGCAGCAGAGAACGCCTGAGCGGCCGTCGTGTAGTCGCCCACGGCGGCGAGCGCCTTTCCGCGGTTGGTGAGCAGTGCGCCGCGCTTGCCGTAGGTACCGTCGTTGAGGGCGGCGGCATAGGCCTCGGCGGCCTCGGCATACATGCCGAGGTGCATCAAGGCGTTACCACGAAGGTGATCGGCCTCGCCCATAATCTCATCGGGAGTCTTTGCCGCCCCAAGCATCTGGGCTGCAGCGGAAAAATCACCCGCGCGGTAAGCGGCGCGGCCCTGTTGGATCAGCTGGCTATTCAAGGAAGTCCCCTTTACTCGTGAACGATCTCGACATGGACGATCTCGTCGCCGGCACGCAGCTGCGAAATCACATCGAGACCCTCGACCGTGGTGCCAAAGACGGTGTAACCGGAATCGAGGTTATGCTGGGCACCCAAGCAGAAGTAGAACTGCGAACCCGCGGAATCGGGATCCATGGAGCGTGCCATGGCAAGGGCGCCATCGACATGGCTGTTGCGCGGATTGGTGGCAAACTCGCCCTTGATGCAGTAGCCGGGGCCACCGGTACCGGGCATTCCGTCGGGGCCCTCAAGACCGGCAGCGACGTCGGCGCCGGACATATCGCGGGTATTGGGGTCACCGCCCTGAATGACAAAGCCGGGCACATAGCGATGGAACTTAAGGCCATCATAGAAACCCATCGTGGAAAGCTCGCAGAAGTTCGCGACATGAATGGGAGCGCCCTCGCCGTCAAACTTGACCTTGATGGTACCCTTCGACGTCTCGATAACGGCGCACTCGTCGCCGGCAAGCTGATACTCGGGCGTGTAGAGCTCTTTCTTAAAACCAAACATGTGGTTCCTTCCTCGTGCGTTTAAAGCATATTTGTACGAATTGTAGCAATAAGCATGCGCTTACATCAATTGCGCACGTAGGTTATGCCGACTATGGCGAACTAATTTTAGGAACGCTGCTGCGGCTTCCAGGAGCCCACATTGGCGTCGTACTGGTTCAGCGCGCTGTTGCCGCTCTGCGCGATGGGCGCCAGGATCTCGCTTTGGTGGGAACTCATCGACTCACCATCAGGAATGGCCAGCGAGATATCCCAGCTCTGGCAGATCACGTCGACACGCTCGTACATCCACTCGGCAAGCTGCGTTAAGTGGGCGATGTCGTCCGCATAGACCGTATCGTCCTGATACTTAAGGTTGTTGAGCTCATCTTGCGTCTTTTTGATCTGGTCGCGCAGGGCGTAGGCACTCTGCGACAGCTCCTGACGGGTGGACAGCGGCGTTCGGAGATAGCCGTTGTTAAAGGAATCGATGACCTCACCGATCTGGTCCTCGTCACCGTAGGACACGATGGTCTGATACAGACCGTCGAGCCTGATATAGAGCTGATCATCGGTTAGCACGGTTTCTTCCTGGACTACCTCGGCAGAATCGTCCTGCTTGGTATCGTCCTCAGTCGTCTCGCCCTTTTGGCGCGTGGGGAAGGTGGTTTGTGCAGCTTGGCCAAACTGGTCGTAGAAGCCAGGCATGACGCCCATGGGATCGGTTGTCACGAACCAATAGGCACCGCCGCAAACGACGGCAAGGACCGCGATGATAATGAGCGGCTTGGGGATATGACGCTTGTGCTTGTGATAGGCGTCCTCGTCGGGATGCACCTTGCGCTTGGGTTTTTGAGCATCGTCATGCAGGGAAACGGGCGTGGGAATATCGACCTTGGGGATACCGAAATCCTTATCGAAAGCCGGCAGCACGCAGGTCTCGTTGGGATCGGCAGCGTCCGAAAGAACCGCAGCAGCCGAGGCCGGCGCATGCGGCACCTCGGTATCGATCTGCTCTTGCGTTAGGCGTGGAAAGCCCGCCGTGCGGCCCGCTGCCAGGTCGGATGCGGCCGCATCCTCGGAAAGGATGCCCGGAGCGGGGCGTCCGCATTTGGGACACGTACGATCATGCGGAGAAAGACGGGCACCGCAGCCCTCGCAGAACACGAACTCGGTGTGCTCGGGGCCATCGCCCGGACCCACATAGGCGTTGCAGTAGGGGCAGAACGAGGCGCCGTCCTCGATAGTCTTAAGGCAATGCGGGCAGATCACGGCATCCTCTTTTCGAAGCAATTCAAACAATCGAGGTTAGAGCATAACATCGCCACGGCCCCACAGGAGCAAGGCACCAATTCAACATCGCGAGGGCGCGTAGTTACCTCTTCTTTTTGCTTGGCATCGAGACTTTGATGCCTTGGGCGGACTTGGTCACGCGAGAGCGCTTGGCTCCGGTACTCTTCTTTTTCTTGGGCTGGGCCTGGGCCACGCCCTCGAGTGCACGGGCCTCGGCCTCGCGAGCGGTGCGATCTTCGCGGCGCTGCGCCATGTCGGCGGCGACGCGCTTGGCAAAACGCTCGGCCGTCGAACCCGTCGAGCTCACCTTGCCGCCACCGCGACCCAGGTGGACGCGCACACCACGGCCAAAACCAGTTGCGGCATGACGACGACGCGGCTTGAGCGAATCCATCATCGTGGCGAGCTTAAAGAACACCGAGCAGGTAAAGACCACGATGACAGCCAAGATAACCATCTGGCCCATCGACAGGTTGGCAATGGACAGCAGCTCCGGGAATCCGATAACGCCCACCAGGATGCCGGCGACTACAAACACAAAGAGCACAACACGTAAGGGCGTGAGAGGCTGCGAGATGCGCCAGATCAGGCTGACGCTCGCCGCGCACGACGTAAGCAGACACATCGTAGACAGCGTGAGCTGGCTAAAGCCAAACACGCGCGCCACAAAGATATCGAGCGCCGCAGCCAAAATGACTGCAATCGACGCCGGCAATGCACGCTTGAGTACGTTGGTCAAAAACGCACCCTTCACGCGAGCATTGTTGGGCTCCAGGCCCAACACAAAGCCCGGCGCGCCGATGCAGAAGAAGTTGATGAGCGTCATCTGGATTGGCTCGAAGGGGTACGGTGGCAGCGCGATGCACAGCGCCGCCAGGCCCATCGAGAACAGCGTCTTGGTCAGGAACAGCGAGGCCGAACGCTGCAGGTTGTTGATGGAGCGACGGCCCTCGGCCACCACGGCGGGCATCGAGGCAAAGTCGTTGTCGACGAGTACGATCTCGGCCACGTTACGCGCGGCATCGGAGCCGGCCGCCATGGCCACGGAGCAGTCGGCCTCCTTGAGCGCCAGCACGTCGTTGACGCCGTCGCCCGTCATGGCCACGGTGTGCTCGCGGCGCTTGAGCGCCTGCACGAGCTCGCGCTTCTGCTGCGGGGTCACACGACCAAAGACATGGTAGCGGTCCACTGCGGCATCGAGCTTGGCCGGCGTATCGAGCGTCGTGGCGTCCACATAAGCGTCCGCCCCCGGCACGCCCACCACGCGCGCGATCGACGACACCGTACGCGGGTCGTCGCCGCTGATCACGTTGAGGGTCACGCCCTGCTCGTTAAAGTAGCCGATGGTCTCGGCCGCTGAGGTACGAATCTCGTCGCGGATGGTCACAAAGCCAACGGGCTCGGCCTCGCCCACCATATCGCCATCGGGCGTAAAGCCGTCCACGCGCGCCACCACGAGCACGCGGCAGGTATCGGCAAGCTCGGCGACACGGTTCTCGACCTGGGCAAACACACGATCAGAGAGCACAAACTGCGCTGCACCCATCACATAGGAGCCCTGCGCAAACGACGCGCCGCTCCACTTTTTGGAGGACGAGAACGGAATGACCGACAGCGGCTCAGACACCTCGACCGGGCGATCGGCGTAATAGTTGAGCAGCGCCTGGCAGGTCTCGTTGGCATCGGCCGAGGTCGCACGTGCCACGTTAGCCAGCGCAAAATCGAGCACTGTGGTATCGACGGGAACAGCCGCCTCGTCCGAGTCCACGCCAAAGCCAACACCCTCAACAGGCAGCGGGTAGGTGCCCTCGACCTCCATACGACCCGAGGTAATGGTGCCCGTCTTGTCCAGGCACAGTACGTCGACGCGAGCGAGCGTCTCGATGCAGTAGAGCTGCTGCGCCAGCACCTTGCGGCGGGCCAGGCGCACCGTGGCGATGGCGAGCACCGACGAGGTCAGCAGCACCAGGCCTTGCGGGATCATGCCCAGCAGGGCGCCCACCGTGGACAGCAGCGCCGACGAAGGCACATGACCAGCCAACAGCTCGGAGAAGCACCATGAAAGCGCACTATCGCCCGGGGTTCCCGCGGCATCCCACAGCTCGCTCACACTCGAGGCAAACAACGCCAAACCGAGCGGGATCATGATGATGCTCGCAAAGCGCACGATGGCGTTAAGCGCGTTCATGATCTCGGAATTGACCTTTTTGACGTACTTCGCCTCGTTATTAATTTTAGCCACGTAGTTGTCGGCGCCGACATGGATCACGCGGGCGCGCAGCAGGCCCGAGTCGATAAAGCTGCCGCTCATGAGCTCGGAACCGGGCTGTTTCTTAATAAGGTCGCTCTCGCCCGTCAGCAAGCTCTCGTTCACGAGCGCCTCGCCCGAAACCACCACGGCATCAGCGGGAATCTGGTCGCCGCGCCCCAGGCGGATGATGTCGTCGAGCACGATCTGGTCCAGGTCGAGCTCCACCTCGGCGCCGTCGCGCACCGCGATGGCCTTCTTGGAGGTCAGCAGCGTGAGCTTATCGACCATCTTCTTGGAACGCATGGACTGAATGACGCCGATAGCGGTGTTCAAGAACACCACGAACAGGAACGTCAGATTCTTAAACGAACCGGTCAAAATGACCAGGAACGCCAAGATCACGTTGATCAAATTGAACAGCGTGCAGAGGTTCTCGATGATGAGCTCTTTGACCGACTTGGTCTTGAGCTCCATGTTGCGGTTGATCTTACCGGCGGCGATGCGCTCCTCGACCTCGGCGGTCGAGAGTCCGCGCTCGATATCCGTTGCTGCCATACCACGTCCCATCACGTCGCGTCGGTATAAGAAAAACCGCCCGGACCATGCGAGGTTCGGACGGTCTTACGTTCGATGGTGCCCCATGTTGGATTCGAACCAACGGCCTTCTGCTCCGGAGGCAGACGCTCTAATCCCCTGAGCTAATAGGGCCAACGTTTGGCATTATACCCAAGTGCACCACGGGCTATCAAAATAAAAGAAAAAGCTTTGCAATTCCGAGGAAGACGCGGCGCAACGGCCCACTTTAGAAGGCAAAAGCGAGTCGGATAGTATAAACTCTCATGCACCATATATACACGGCTCGCAATGCGGGCCGTTTTTGCAAAAGTTATCCATCGAGGTGAGAGGCACACCATGATTGCAATTCTAAAGCAGAGCGCCAGCGACGAGGCCGTCAGCCATATTGTCAGCTGGATTGAGAAAAAAGGCCTGAAGACCGACGTCTCGCGCGGCGAGAACGAGACGATTATCGGCCTGGTGGGCGATACGACCAAGATCGACCCGTTCCTGCTCGAGTCCATGGATGTCGTCGAGCGCGTGCAGCGCGTCTCCGAGCCGTTCAAGCGCGCCAACCGCAAGTTCCACCCCGAGGACTCCGTCATCGACTGCGGTCACGGCGTCAAGATCGGCGGCGACCAGTTCCAGGTCATCGCCGGTCCCTGCTCCGTCGAGGGCGAGAACCTCATCCGCATCGCACGCCGCGTGAAGGCCGCCGGCGCCACGATGCTGCGCGGTGGCGCCTACAAGCCCCGCACCTCCCCCTACGCCTACCAGGGCATGGGCCCCGCCGGCCTCGACCTGCTGTGCGAGGCGTCTGCCGAGCTCGACATGCCGATCGTCACCGAGATCATGGACCCGCGCGACGTGCAGGTCTTCTTGGACAAGAAGATTGACGTCATGCAGATCGGCGCCCGCAACGCCCAGAACTTCCCCCTGCTCAAGGAGGTCGGCAAGACCCAGACCCCGATTCTGCTCAAGCGCGGCATGTCCGGCACGATCGATGAGCTGCTTATGGCCGCCGAGTACATCATGAGCGAGGGCAACGACAACGTCATCCTGTGCGAGCGCGGCATCCGCACCTTCGAGACCCGCACCCGCAATACCTTCGACCTCAACGCCGTGCCGGTGCTGCACCACCTGTCGCACCTGCCCGTCGTCGCCGACCCCAGCCACGCCACCGGCTACACCCGCTACGTTGAGCCCATGGCGCTCGCCGCGACCGCCTGCGGTGCCAACGGCCTGGAGATCGAGGTCCACGACGAGCCGAGCCGCGCCTGGTCCGACGGCGCCCAGGCCCTCACCCCCGATCAGTTCGACGACACCATGCGCCGCATCCGAGCCATCCGCGAGGTCGTCTGCCAAGAGACCATGGAGTAGCTCATGGGTACGGTGAGAAACGCGCGTGTTAACCAGGGCGGCCCCAAGTGCGCCGGTATCGTCGGCCTGGGCCTCATCGGCGGTAGCTTTGCCCGCGGCTATGCACAGGCGGGCGTTCGCGTGCTGGCCTGGGACCCCGATGACGATGTCATGACGGCCGCCAGCATGGGCGCTGTCGCCGGAGAGCTCAACGACAAGACACTCGGCGAATGCGACATCATCGTCCTCGCCTGCTATCCCGAGGCATGCATCGAGTGGCTCGAGGCGCACGCCCAGGCGCTCGCCGACGCCACCGACACCGACGCCATCATGGGTCCCGTGGTGATCGACACGGTGGGTGTCAAGGGCATCGTGTGCGAGCGCGCCTTTGAGCTTGCCCGCGAGCACGGCTTTTACTTTGTGGGTGCGCACCCCATGGCGGGCACGCAGTACTCGGGCTATGCGCACTCCCGCGCCGACCTGTTCCAGGGCGCCCCGCTCGTGCTCGTGCCACCCGCGGTGGACGATGCACTTAAGCTGGAGCTTTTGGGCCAGGTGCGCGAGATGGTGCGCCCCCTGGGCTTTGGCAAGTTCAGCGTGACCAGCGCCGCCGAGCACGACCGCGTCATCGCCTTCACGAGCCAGCTTGCGCACGTGGTGTCCAACGCCTACGTAAAGAGCCCGACCGCCCAGGTCCACCACGGCTTTTCAGCCGGTAGCTACCGCGATCTCACCCGCGTGGCGCACCTCAACCCGCAAATGTGGTCCGAGCTCATGATCGACGACGCCGACGCGCTTGCCTTCGAGATCGACCACCTGATCGAGTCGCTCGGCGCCTACAGCCGTGCGCTCAAGGACCGCGACCAGCGCTATCTGGAGAATCTCCTTGCCGAGGGCGACCGCATCAAGCGCGCACTCGACGACGAGGCCTCCCACTAGACCACCCATCACGCCAGGTCGAAAGGACCATAGCTTATGGCGATTACCATCGATATCGACACCGCACGCCCCTACCAGGTGCACGTCGGCACGTTTTTGCTGGAGCAGGCGGGACCGCTTGTGCGCGCCACTGCCGGCGGCACCAAGGCCGTCATCGTGACGGACACCAACGTGGGCCCGCTCTACCAGATGCCCGTTAAGCAGAGCCTGGAGGCGTCAGGCTACGAGGTGAGCATCTGCACCTTCGAGGCCGGCGAGGCCCATAAGCGCGCCGAAACCTATGTTGCCATTTTGGAGTTTGTGGCCGAGCATGAGCTTTCGCGCTCCGACGTGATCGTGGCACTCGGTGGCGGCGTCGTGGGCGACGTGGCGGGCTTTGTGGCCGCCACCTACATGCGCGGCTGCAAGTTTGTGCAGATCCCCACGAGTCTGCTCGCCATGGTGGATTCGTCTGTGGGCGGCAAGACCGCCATCGACCTGGCCGCCGGCAAGAACTTGGCCGGTGCCTTTTGGCAGCCGAGCGTGGTTATCGCCGACGTGGGGTGCCTGGCCACCCTCACGCCCGAGCAGTTCGCCGACGGCTGCGGCGAGGTTGTGAAACACGCCGTGATCGCCGACCCGGAGCTTTTCGCCGAGCTGGAGAAGACCCCGCTCACGCTGGAGCTGCTCAACCGCGATGTGGCCCGCGTAGCGCTCATCATCGCCCGCAATATCGACATCAAGCGCGCCGTGGTCGTCGCCGACGAGCGCGAAACCAACCAACGCAAGCTCCTCAACTTTGGACACAGCGCCGGACACGCCGTCGAGGCCTGCGAGCACTTTGAACTCGGACACGGCAACTGCGTGTCGATCGGCATGGGCATCATCACGCGCGCCGCGGCCCTGCACGGCGTCTGCGATGCCGCACTGCCCGGTCGTATTGAGGAGCTCTGCGCCCGCCATGGCCTCAAGACCCGCTGCGACCTCAATACCGATGCCGTCTTTGCCGAGGCGCTCCACGACAAGAAGCGCGCGGGCGACACCATCGACCTGGTGATTCCGCACGACATTGGCCGCTGTAGCATCGACCGCACGCCGCTTTCCACCTTCCACGATTTAATTGCCGAGGGCCTCGGCCAGAAGGGAGACGCATCCGCATGCTAGCCCGCATCACCCCGTCCCCGCTCAAGGGCACCGTTCCCGCCATCGCGTCCAAATCGATGGCACATCGCCTCATCATCTGCGCCGCACTTGCCAACGGCGAGACGCACGTTACCTGCAACACTACCTGCGCCGATATCGAGGCCACGGTGCGCTGCCTCACGGCGCTCGGCGCCCGCATCGAGACCGTCGAGGACGGCTTCCAGGTCCACCCCACCATGAAGAGCATTGAATTTGGCCTGCTCAAGGCCCTTGCCGGCGGCACGCTCGACTGCGGCGAAAGCGGCTCCACGCTGCGCTTCATGCTGCCTGTCGCCTGTGCGCTGGGTGCGGAGGCCACCTTCGTGGGCCAGGGCCGCCTGGGCGCCCGCCCGCTCTCCCCGCTCTCCGACGAGATCATCGCCGCCGGTTGCGACCTACAGGGCCTGGGCGGTTTTCCGCTCAAGACGAGCGGCCGCATGCGCCCGGGCACTTTTGTGCTTCCGGGCAACGTAAGCTCGCAGTACATCTCGGGCCTGCTGCTGGCAGCCCCGTTGCTCGCCCAGCCCTCCTGCGTGCAGGTGACCGGCCTCATTGAGAGCCGCCCCTACATCAACCTGACGATCCAGGCCATGAAGGCCTTTGGCGTCGAGGTCAACGTCGAGCGTATTCCGGCCAAGGACGGCCAGCCCGAGGTCACGAACTTCCGTGTGAGCAGCGGCTCGTACCGCACGCCCGGCAGCGTTGCTGTCGAAGGCGACTGGTCCAACGCCGCCTTTTGGCTGTGCGCCGGCGCCATCGGCACCGACCCCATCACCGTCGAGGGCGTGTCACTGAGCTCCGCACAGGGCGACCGCAACGTGCTTGCCGCGCTTTCGCGCTTTGGCGCCCGCATCGTGCGCTCCACCAACGCCGCCACCGTGCAGTCCGACAAGCTCGCCGGGTTTGAGATGAGTGCCCACGACATTCCCGACCTGGTGCCCGTTATCTCGGCCGTGGCCTCGCTGGCACAGGGCCGCACCTTTATCCGCGATTGCGCCCGTCTGCGTATCAAGGAATCCGACCGCCTGGCTACCACCACCCGCGAGCTCACCGCGCTGGGCGCACAGGTGCGTATTGCCGGCGACGACCTCATCATCAAGGGTGTCGATGCCTTCACCGGCGGCGAGGTCGATTCGCACAACGACCACCGCATCGCCATGATGGCCGCCATCGCCGCGAGCCGCGCCACCGGCGAGGTCGTGATCCACGGCGCCGAGGCCGTCAACAAGTCCTATCCCGATTTCTTCGACCACTACCGCCTGCTGGGCGGCAAGGTCACACTCGAGGAGGAATAGCATGTCCTCGACCTTTGGCAACGTCTTGCACTTAAGCATCTTCGGCCAATCGCACTCCCCCGCTATCGGCTGCTCGCTCGATGGCATCCCGGCGGGCATCGCCGTGGACCAGGAGAAGCTGCAGGCCTTCCTCGACCGTCGCGCCCCCGGTCGCGACGAGACCGCGACCAAGCGCCGCGAGGCCGACGCCGCGCACATCATCGCCGGTGTGGTCGATGGACATACCACCGGTGCGCCCATCGCCGCGATTATCGAGAACACCAACACGCGCTCCAAGGATTACTCCGAGCTGCGCCGCAAGCCCCGTCCCGGACATGCGGACTTCCCCGCGCGCGTGAAGTATCACAACATGCACGATGTCGCTGGTGGCGGGCATTTCTCCGGCCGCCTAACGGCACCCTTATGCATCGCCGGCGGCATTGCGCTGCAGGCACTCGAGGCACGCGGCATTCAGGTCATGGCGCATGTCGCGCAGATCGGCGGCATCTCCGACCTGCCGATGGACGATATGGTCTATCGCGAGGCCGACCGCAAGGCAATTCTTACGAACGACCTGCCCTGCATTGACGCCGCCGCTGCCGGTCGCATGCGCGAGGAGATCCTAGCCGCGCGCGACGAACTCGATAGCATCGGCGGCATCGTGGAGTGCGGCATCTACGGGCTTCCCGCGGGCATCGGCGACCCCATGTTCGACGGCATCGAGAACCGCATCGCGCAAATCGCCTTTGGCATTCCCGCCGTAAAGGGCGTGGAGTTTGGCATGGGCTTTGCCGTGGCCGCCATGCGCGGCAGCGAGAACAACGATCCGTATCGCATCGACGCCGAGACCGGCGAGATCGAGGTTGAGTCCAACAACGCCGGCGGCATCCTGGGCGGTATTTCGACCGGCGCGCCCGTCATGTGGCGCATGGCCGTAAAGCCGACGCCCTCAATTGGCCGCGAGCAGCAGACCGTAGACATGGACGCCATAGAAAATGCCGAGCTCTCGGTCCACGGCCGTCACGATCCCTGCATCGTCCCCCGAGCCGTCCCCGTAGCCGAAGCAGCCGCCGCCCTCGCCATCTGGGACGCCCTCCTCGAGGACGCCGGACAGCTTTAGTCCACCCACCCCAAGGGTAGTTAATTTGGGACGGGGCTATTTTAGCTACCCCCATATGCCAGTTGATATTTGCCCTGGCACCCATCGATTCGACGACAGTCAAAGGGTAGCTAAAAAAGCCCCGTCCCAAATTAACTACCCCAGGCAACCATTCACGAAAGGGGCCTCCATGGACCTTGCTGACATCCGCCAGGCCATCGATGGCATCGATACCACGCTCCTCAACAGCTTTGTCGAGCGCATGGACATTGCCACCGAAGTCGCCAAGTCAAAAATCGAGATGGGCAAGGCCGTCTTTGACCCCGCCCGCGAGCGCTCCAAGCTCAACAACCTCGCCAGCCGCGCGCCCGAGCGCTACGAGGCACAGACCATCGCCCTGTTCCGCCTCCTCATGAGCATGAGCAAGGCCGAGCAGCAGCGCTACATCAACGAGTTCAAGGGCATCACCGTCTCGCAAAAGGCCCACGCCACGGCTGTAGCCTTTGACACGCCCTTCCCTCAAACGGCCACCGTTGCCTGCCAGGGCGTGGAAGGTGCCTATAGCCAGATCGCCGCGTGCAAACTCTTCGACGTGCCCGACATCGCGTTTTTCGAGACCTTCGAGGGCGTCATGCGCGCCGTGCGCGACGGCTTTTGCGAGTTTGGCGTACTGCCCATCGAGAACTCCACCGCCGGATCGGTCAACGCCGTCTACGACCTGCTCGCCCAGTTCGATTTCCACATCGTGCGTTCGCTGCGACTCAAGATCGACCACAACCTGCTCGTCAAGCCCGGCACCAAGCTCGCCGACGTGCGCGAGGTCTACAGCCACGGCCAAGCCATTGCCCAGTGTGCCGGCTTTATCGAGTCCCACGACCTGCACGCCACCAAGTACCCAAACACGGCCATGTCGGCCGAGATGGTCGCCAACTCCGAGCGCACCGACGTCGCCGCCATCGCCTCGCGCAGCTGTGCCACGCTGTACGGCCTCGAGGTGCTGGAGCCCAATATCCAAGACTCGGACAACAACTACACGCGCTTTGTCGTCATCAGCCGCGAGCCGCGCGTCTACCCCGGCGCTAATCGCACCTCGCTCATGATCACCACGGCCAACGAGCCGGGCGCCCTCTACCGCGTGCTCGAGCGCTTCTACGCGCTCAACATCAACCTCATCAAACTCGAGAGCCGTCCCATCCCCGGTCGCGACTTTGAGTTTATGTTCTACTTTGACCTGGACTGTCCCTTTGGCAGCAAGGCCCTCGACGACCTGCTCGATTCGATCGACGACGTGTGCGAGAGCTTCACCTACTTTGGCAGCTACACGGAGGTGCTCTAGATGACCGATACCGCCGCAACCCGCCCCTACGGCGTGCTGGGCCGCGTGCTGGGCCACAGCTACACCCCGACCATCTACAAGGAGCTGGCGGGGCTTGAGTACGTGCGTTTTGAGCGCGAGCCCGAGGATCTTGAGGCTTTTATGACGGGCGACGAATGGGAGGGCACCAACGTGACCATCCCCTACAAGCGCGCCGTCATGGAATACCTGGACGAGCTGAGCCCGCTCGCCGAGCGCATGGGCAACGTCAACACCATCACGCGCCTGCCCGACGGCCGCCTGCACGGCGATAATACTGACTACTTCGGTTTCCAGTGCCTGGTCGAGGAGTTGGGCGTTGAGGTTGCCGGCAAGAAGGCCCTCGTGCTCGGTGCCACCGGCGGCGCCGGCACCACGGCAAGTATGGTGCTGGGAGACATGGGCGCCATCGTCGTACCCGTGGGTCGCACGAGCGAGGTCAACTACGACAATATCGCGCAGCAGTCCGACGCCTCCCTACTCGTCAACTGCACGCCCGCCGGCATGTTCCCCCATTGCCCCGACGCGCCTTGCACGCTCGAAGGGCTCGATGCGCTCGAGGGCGTTATCGACATTGTCTACAACCCTGCCCGCACGGGTCTGATGCTCGAGGCCGAGCGCCGCGGTATCCCCTGCATCGGCGGTCTGCTCATGCTTGTTGCCCAGGCAGCACAGGCTGTTGAGCGCTATACCGGCCAGGTCACCCCGCGCAAGCGCATCTTGGACGTAACGGAGCGTCTGTCCCGCCGCGAGCAAAACATTGCCCTGATCGGCATGCCGGGTTCGGGCAAGACCCGCGTGGGCGAGCAGATTGCCCTGCGCACGGGGCGAGAGCACATCGACCTCGATCGCGCCCTCGAGGAGCGCCTGGGCATGCCCTGTGCCGACTATATCGTCGAGCGCGGCGAGGCAGCCTTCCGCGAGCAGGAGACGGCGGCTCTGTCCGACATCTCCAAGCGCAGCGGCCTGGTGCTCTCAACCGGCGGCGGCGTGGTCACGCGTGACGAGAACTATCCGCTGCTGCACCAGAACAGCCAAATCGTGATGCTCAACCGCAAGCTCGACGAGCTCGCCCACAAGGGACGCCCCATCACCGCCCGCGACGGTATCGACAAGCTGGCCGAGCAGCGCATGCCGCGCTACCGCGCCTGGGCCGACTACATCATCGACTCACGCGACTGCGCCGCCAACACCGCCCAAGCCCTCCTCGAGACCCTCCCACCCGCTCTCTAATCTAAGCCACCACAAAGGGGACAGGCACCTTTGTGGTGGCTTTCCAACCGCAAAGGAAGCAACCATGAAAGCACTCGTCATCAACGGCCCCAACCTCAACATGCTCGGCATTCGCGAGCCGGGCATCTATGGCAGCGACAACTACGACCGCTTAGTGCAGATCTGCCAGGAAGCGGGCACCGCACAGGGCTTCGACGAGGTCGAGGTCTTCCAGTCTAACCACGAGGGCAGCATCGTCGACAAGATCCAGGAGGCCTACGGCAAGGTCGACGGCATCGTCATCAACCCGGCGGCCTACACGCACACGAGCGTGGCGATCCTCGACGCCCTCAAGGCCGTTGCCATCCCTGCCGTCGAGGTACACATCAGTGCCGTAGAGACGCGCGAGGACTTCCGCCAGGTGAGCTACGCACGCCTAGCCTGCTTCGCCACTATCACCGGCGAGGGCCTGCAGGGCTACGCACACGCGCTGGAGCTGCTGAGGGAGCATCTCGAAAAGTAAAATGCCAACCCCAACAAACAGCAGCGGCTTGCTCGCGCTCGGCTCCAGCAGCACACAAGATGAAAAAAGCCCAGACCACCTAGCGGTCCGGGCTTAATAAACGATGGTGCTCCATGGCGGATTCGAACCGTCGACCTTGGGATTAGAAGTCCCCTGCTCTATCCAACTGAGCTAATGGAGCAAATAACCGCACGCCCAAGCAAGCGCAAGCCTGTCAGGTGCAAATAATTATAACCTAGTTGAACTGCTCGCGGTACGCCTTGCAGACCTCATCGACCGGGCCGTCCATGCGAAGGTCACCCTTCTCAATCCAAACGGCACGCTGGCAGATGCGCTCAACCTGCTCCATGGAGTGCGAAACGAACAGAACCGTCACGTCGCCGCTCTGGATAAAGTGCTGGATGCGGTCCTCGCACTTCTGCTGGAAGAACACATCACCGACGGACAGCGTCTCGTCAACGATCAGAATATCGGGCTCGGTAATCGTCGCGATTGCAAAGGCGATACGCGCCACCATGCCCGAGGAGAAGTTCTTAAGCGGCATATCGACAAAGTTCTGAAGCTCAGCGAACTCGATAATGCCGTCAAAGTTGGCATCGATGAACTCCTTGGTATAACCGAGCAGAGCGCCGTTCAGGTAGATGTTCTCGCGGGCGGTCAGCTCGGGGTCAAAGCCGGCACCAAGCTCAATCAGCGGCGCGATGTTACCGTGCACCTTAACGCTGCCCTCGCTAGGCTCAAGCACGCCAGCGATAATCTTAAGCATCGTAGACTTGCCGGAGCCATTGGTGCCAACCAAACCGACAACTTCGCCGCGATGAATATCGAACGAGATGTGCTTAAGCGCTCTAAACTCCTCAAAGAACAGCTCGTGCTTGGCAAGCTTGATGAAGTACTCCTTGAGGTTGGTCAGCGACTCGGACGCCATGTTAAAGATCATGGTGACGTCGTCGACCTCGACAGCCAGAGGCTGCTCGCTGTAATCAACAACAGATTCAGTCATCACAGCACTCCTTAGATGTAGAGGATGAACTTGCGCTCGGACTTATGGAACACGGTGTAGCCAATAACAAGCGCAAGAACCGCCCAAGCGACGCACATACCAAGCGTCAAAAGCGAGGGCGTAGTCTGGAACAGGAAGATATCGCGCATAAACTGCAGGTAGTTGTACATGGGGTTCGCATACACCAAGATCCGAACGATATGCGGCATCTGAGCAACAAAGTCAGTCGTCCAGAAAATAGGCGTGATATAGGTCCAAGCCGTGATGACAACACTCCACAGATGCATAACATCGCGGAAAAAGACCGTGAGGGCCGAGAGCATCATGCCCAGGCCCATGCAGAAGCACATAAGCAGCAGCAGGCAGACCGGAAGCAGAATCAGGTGCCAAGAAGGCATGACGCGGAACCACAGCATAACGATGGCGACGGCGACCAGCGAGAAGGCAAAGTTGACCAGCGAGAAGAGCACCTTCTGCACCGGGAAGACCCAGCGGTGCACTTTAACCTTCTTGAGTAGCGGAGCCGCACCCACGATGGACGTCAGAGCCTGGTTCGTAGACTCGGACATGACGGCAAAGGTGACGTTACCCACGATCAAATACAGCGGGTACATCTCGGGCGTAATCGAGCCATTGCGGCCCTGGGCAAAAATCGTCGAGAACACGATGGCCATGACGATCATCATCAGCAGCGGGTTGAGCACCGACCACGCGACGCCCAGAACACTACGGCGATACTTGATCTTAAAATCCTTGGTAACCAGCTGACGAAGGATAAACGCGTCCTTCTCAAATTCGTTCTTAGCAAACGTCGCAGGCAGACTGCGAGTTTCTTGTTGCTTTGTCTGATCCGACACGGATGCAACTCCTTTACTCGTAATCGTTGACAAACGAACAGTATAGACCCGACGGCCATGCAAACGATTCGCGCAACAAAACTGGAGAACTAACCCACATCTTACGACGCCAAGCCAAAACGGCTATACTTTCAAGGATTGAATGTATAAGGAGCATTGAGTGAATTCTGAATCCATCGCCGTCATCATCCCCTGCTACAACGAAGCGCTCACGATTGGTAAGGTCATCGACGACTTTCACCGCGAGCTTCCGCAGGCGACGGTCTATGTCTATGACAATAACTCGTCGGACGATACCTCACGCATCGCCACCGAGCACGGCGCCACGGTGCGTTTTGAGCCGCGCCAGGGAAAGGGCAACGTGTGCCGTCAGATGTTTCGCGACATCGATGCCGATTGTTACCTGATGGTCGACGGCGATGACACCTACCCCGCCGAGGCGGCCAAAGCCCTCTGCGAGCCCATCCTCAACGGCACGGCCGACATGACCGTGGGCGACCGTCTTTCCAACGGCACCTATGCCGAGGAGAACAAACGTGCCTTCCACGGCTTTGGCAACAACCTGGTACGTGCCATGATCAAGTGGATCTATGGCTACAGCTTCGATGACGTCATGACCGGCTACCGCGCCATGAGTCGCCCGTTCGTTAAAACCTTCCCTGTGCTTTCCGAGGGCTTTCAGATCGAAACCGAGCTCTCGATTCACGCTGTCGACCACCGCTGGCGCATCAAAGATGTGCCCATCGAGTACCGCGACCGTCCGGAAGGCTCCGAGTCCAAGCTCAATACCGTGAGCGACGGCATTAAAGTCGTCGCGATGATCGGCACGATGTTCAAGGACTACCGCCCGCTGAAGTTCTTCAGCCTGGTTGCGCTTCTGTTTGCGGTGATCGGCCTCGCCCTGGGCACGCCCATCGTTGTCGAGTATTTCCAGACCGGCCTCGTTCCGCGCTTCCCCACCGCCATGCTCGCCGCGTCGTTTATGTTCCTGTGCGGCCTGAGCCTTGCAACCGGATTCATCCTCGATTCCGTGGCAAAGGTCGAAAAAAAGCAGTGGGAGGTCAACGTGTACAGCAAATACGCCTACGACGACCAGCCTGGCAGGTCCGCCACCACGCCAAGCGAGAGGTAGATCTTCCGCAAAATACTATTGGCACCACTGCGTAGATAGCCACCAACAAGAAAAGCCGCCGTTAAAGAACGGCGGCTTTTTTACTCTCGTCAATTCAATAGCGGCGACTAGAGCGTCTTGAGGTACTCCCCCAGCTCTTCCTCCCAGTCGGGCATGTGGAACCCGACCGACTCGAGCTTGGACAGGTCGAGCGCGGAGTGGACCGGGCGCGGGGCGATGGGGCCCGCGGCGCCGGCGTAGTAGTCGGCGGTCGAAACCGGCACGACCCTGTCCCCGTTGCCGTTGGCTGCCTCGAAGACGGCGCGGGCGATGTCGGCCCAGGACCTGACGGCGCCGGAGCCCGTGCAGTTATAGGTGCCGTAGGGGGCGTGGGTGCCCAGCACGTGGAAGATGGCCTCGGCCATGTCGCGCGTGAAGGTCAGGCGTCCCAGCTGGTCGTCCACGACGGTGACCTGCTCGAGCTTGTCGTCCGGGTCGGCGACGCGGTCGGACAGCCCCCTCATGGTCTTGACGAAGTTGTGGCCCTCGCCGATGACCCAGCTGGAGCGCATGATGTAGTGGCGCGGGCAGCCGGCCACGGCGATGTCGCCGGCGGCCTTGGTCTGGCCGTAGACGGACAGCGGGCTGAGGGGCTCGTCCTCGGTATGGACCTCGGCCGTGCCGTCGAAGACGTAGTCGGAGGAGACGTGGACGAGGGTGATCCCGTGATCAGAGCATGTGCGGGCGAGGAGGGCGGGACCGGTCGCGTTGGCCTTCCAGGCGGTCACGCGGCCCTCGGGGGTCTCCGCCCTGTCCACGGCGGTGTAGGCGCCGCAGTTGATCACGGTGCCGTAGAGCGACCAGTCGTACTGCGCGTAGGCGTCCGGGTCGGACATGTCGAAGGTGTCGATGTCGCAGAAGTCGAAGTCCTTGGCGAGGCCGCGCTCCTCCACCAGCCTGCGCACCGCGCGACCCAGCTGGCCGTTGCAGCCGGTGACGAGGGTCCTCCTGGGCGCCATGGGGACGACGTCCCTGAGCATCGGGTGGTTGAGGTCGGCCTCGGAGACGGTGGCCTGGTCCAGCGGGATGGGCCAGTCGATGGCGAGCTCCGGGTCGGCGAGGTTCACGAAGGTGTAGGTCCTCTTGAGCTCCAGCGACCAGTGGGCGTCCACCAGGTAGGTGTAGGCGGTGCCGTCCTCCAGGGCCTGGAAGGAGTTGCCCACGCCGCGCGGGACGTAGATGGCCCTGCTCGGGTCGAGCGTGCAGGTGAACACCTTGCCGAAGGTCTCGCTTCCCTCGCGCAGGTCCACCCAGGCGCCGAAGACCGAGCCGCGGGCCACGGAGATGAACTTGTCCCAGGGCTCCGCGTGGATGCCGCGGGTGACGCCGCGGCTGTCGTTGTAGGAGATGTTGTTCTGGACGACCCTGAGGTCGGGGATGCCCAGGGCGGTCATCTTGGCGCGCTGCCAGTTCTCCTTGAACCAGCCGCGCGAGTCGCCGTGGACGGCGAGGTCGACGACCTTGAGGCCCTCGATGCCGGTCTCGGCGACGGAGAGGTCCTTCTCGAATGCGATGTCTGCCATATGGGAAAAGCTCCTATCGAAGAGGTTCAGGTTGCGGGCGCCCGCGCGGGGACGCAGGATCATCCCCATGCCCT
>UQXC01000003.1 GCA_900544995.1 uncultured Collinsella sp.
CACGAGCGGGGGCTCCTGTCGTTTCCGTGCCCCTGGATTGGGTC
This sequence comes from uncultured Collinsella sp., assembly GCA_900544995.1. Classification (GTDB taxonomy): domain Bacteria; phylum Actinomycetota; class Coriobacteriia; order Coriobacteriales; family Coriobacteriaceae; genus Collinsella. The sequence continues at coordinate 45 of UQXC01000003.1, forward strand.
ATAGTGTCTGATCCCGCTACCGTCCACAAGATCGTACGCAAGACCAAAAAGGTCGACGAATACCGCGCTGCCGTCGAGCGCGTCTTTCGCGAGCAGCCGCTTGCACCCACAGCTCGCTTCCACGGCTAACTAGTCATCGGGGGCGTTCTTTAACGACTGGTCATTTAAGGACGTCCCCAACGACTATGTAGCAAAAAGCTGTACACCAGCATCCAAAGATGTCGAAAAATGTCGACTTTGGATGCTGGCGTACATGTTTGGGTCCGACGGGGGAGCGGGCCTAGGCAATCAGTGCATCAAGTGTAATGAGCTCTCTGAGCCGCTCCGTGCGTGTTTGCCCATGGCGTTTGGCTTGTTCGTCAAACGCCTCAAGAATCGATTCGCCCACACGTGCTGTTATAACGACGCTTGGCTCATCGGAGATCGACGGCCTTCCCAGCTTGATGGTGCGACCCTTCGGCCATTCATCTTTTTCGTATGCCTTCGCGGCTTTCTCCAACTCTCCGGGAGCAAACCCCATCATCTTTTCGAGCTGCTTAGCGTCCATAGCGCCTCCTATCGATCGGCATAATGTCGAGCACAGGTCAACGGATACTCTTTTTGTATACAGTTTTGTAGACAAAAAAATAAACAGTTTATCAGGCTAATTAGCTTGTTTTGACCCGCGTGTTCGATAGGAAATGAGCATTGACGGCTTCGATACTCCTTTGCTTTTCAGCTTGGAATTTGGATGCCCATTGAACTTCCGGAGGGGAGCGCTTTATTAAGCTATCGAGATTCTGGGCAGGAGCTCTCACTGGTCTTCGGTAATGGGACCAGCTTAATTCGCGACACAGTGTGTCGCGAATGGGAGTAGTCGTTAGGTGTCCTTCAATGGCTACTCATATAAGAACGTTCAAGTGCCGGATTTTGTCATTTAGTGTCGTTCTCAGCGACTATTCTGGAGGGTCGTGGTCAAAAAAGGGCAAATATGAGTACTGTTGCCATTATGGTTGCATTTATTTTGCTATAAATAGTAGCTCCTGATGAGATTTGTTCCCATTAGGAGCTACTTTTATTGAACATATGAGGAGAAATAACGTCGTCTGCGGACGAGTGGAACGTTGAATGGTTCCTGAAGTGATCAAAATCGCTGCTACTAAACAGGTAGCAGTACTCATATTTGCCTTTTTTGACCACAGCCCTCTCGGAAACCTTTCCAGAGGCGTCAAACAGCCATAATCCAAAGGTCGCCTCAAACAATTAGCCGGATAAGAGCGTCCATGACTACCCAAAAGCTGTACACCAGCATCCAAAGATGTCGAAAAATGTCGACTTTGGATGCTGGTGTACATGTTTGGGCCGTATGGGCTGGGTCCCTGGACGGACAGAGTGTGCGCACTAGAGCAGATTCTCCTGCACCCATGCGATGATGTCGCTTGACTCGTAGAGCGGCTTGCCGTCGATGAACAAGCAGGGAACCTGGCGTTTTCCGCCGACGGCGATGAGTGTCTGCTCGGCTTCGGTATCGGTCGAGATATTGCGTTCGGGAATGGTCACGCTGCTATCGGCCAAAAAGCGCTTGACCTTTATGCAATACGGGCAGCCGGTCATAACGTAGAGCACGAGCTCGTGATCAGTAGCCATAGGTCTCCAATCGGTTGAGGTTTCGATTGAAATACCCAAAGCTGCCGCGGTCTATGCGCGGACCAGTGACGACTCGATGGCCTGAACCAGAAACGCCGTGGCTCCGGTGCCGCAGGGCTTGTCGTAGTAGTCAACAAAGCGCTGGTCGGCAAGATAGCCGTGGGCGAGGCCCAGGTACGCCTCGTCTTGGGGCTCGCATCCCCAGTTGAGAGCAATCCAGCGACGATGCATCGCGACAAGCTTGCGAGCCTCGCTTCCATTCGCATCGCCATCGCCCATGGCAATCGAGAGTTGACCCAGAATAGCGCGTTCAAGTTCCTTCATGTCGTTCCATGTCTCGGGGTCCATATCCAGCAGTGCTTCGTTTGCTGCATCGATAGCCTCATCGCCATAGCGCACCCGCGCTTCGGAGCCGTAGCGCTCCTCGTTTTCCTGCACGGTGCGCCAGCGCTCCAGTTGCGGCAGGACGGCGCCCATGAGCGAGACGGCTTCGTCGAGCGACATGCCGGTGTTTTGCGCCAGTCGCGGGGCACAATCCTCGATCATCGCCTCCATGGTGGTGTCGTAGGTGTACTTGCCGTGGTCGTAGCACCACTTGCAGTAATGGTCGGTCGTGGCGCCCGCGGCATCGGTGCCGCAGTCGTCGGGCGTGAGTATCATGCCGCAGCTCTGGCAATAATGCTCGGGCATTTCGAGCAGGTGGGACAACGGCTCTCCGGTTACGGCGGCAATGAGCTTCATCATGTCGATGCCCGGGGTGACCTCGTCGCGCTCCCAACGGCTGACGGCTTGGCGCGTGACAAAGAGTTTGGCGGCGAGCTGCTCTTGGGTAAGGTGATGGGCGCGACGGACAGCGATGAGCTTTTCTGCAAAGGCCATAGCGGCTCCTTTCTGCTGGTTGATGGCTTAAGCATACGCGGCGGCAGGTGCCCTTCCAAGCAACCGTTGGTTGCACGACGGGGGACCGCGGCGAAGAATTGCGCGCAACGTCCCACGCCTCCATGCCGTACAATGACCGGCATGGAACCTATTGCACACATACATACCGACCTGCCGCAGAAGTTCGGCATTCCGCGCAACAGCTTTTTGGCGCCTCATCTGCAGGGACGCATCGTTTTCGAGTCGGAATTTGCCTCCAATGCAGCGGTTGAGGGTCTGGACTCCTTCTCTCACCTGTGGCTGCTGTGGCGCTTCGAAAACGGAACGCCCGGCGGCACGGCTAAGGACATAGCTGCCGATGCCAAGTCGCAGGACAGGTCCGGCACCAACGTCAAGTGGTCGAAGACCGTGCGCCCGCCGCGTCTGGGCGGAGCCGAGCGCGTGGGCGTCTTTGCCACGCGCAGTCCGTTTCGCCCTAATTCCATTGGGCTTACCTGCGTCAAGCTCGATCGCGTCGAGCTCACCGGCAATGGTCCCATCATCCATGTGCTGGGGGCCGATCTGCGCGACGGCACGCCCATCTACGACATTAAGCCCTACATTCCGTTTGCGGACTGCCACCCGGATGCGACCGGCGGCTGGATTGAGGATGCTCCGTGGCAAGAGCTCGACGTCGAGTTTCCGCGAGCGCTGCAAGATATGGTCCCGCCCGCAAAGCTCCCCGGCTTGGTCGAGGTCCTTCGCCAAGATCCGCGCCGCGCGGGCAGCAAGCACGAGCCAAACCGCGTTTACCACTTGGCTTACGCCGGGCTCGACATATCGTTTACGGTCGACGGAGCCAGGTTGACGGTAACCGCCATCAACGACGCGCGGGACTAACCCGCCATCCGTCCGTATCCGTCAAAATCAACAGCAAACCCCATGCCAAAACCGCCCACGCTGGTGGACAATAACGCCTACCAAAACAATCACTTCGCACGGGAGCTCAGCATGAAATACGACTTTAGCTCGCTTATCGACCGCCACGGCATGGACTCCATCGCCGTTGATTCTTGGGGTGAGATCCCCGGCATGGCTCCAAACGCACCCGACGAGGGCTTCGATCGCATTCCCATGTGGGTGGCGGACATGAACTTCGCCACGGTGCCCACGGTCCAGGAGTACATCATTCAGCGTGCCCAGCACCCCATGTTTGGCTATTTCAATCCGCGCCCCGAGTACTTCGACCGCATCATCGAATGGCAGAGCCGTCGCAACGGCGTTGAGGGCTTGGCGCCGGAGCATATCGGCTACGAAAACGGCGTGCTGGGCGGTGTCGTGTCGACGCTGCGTGCGTATGTTCAGCCGGGCGATGCGGTGCTGGTCCACAGCCCTACCTACATCGGCTTTACCAAGTCCATTGAGGCCGCGGGCTATCACATTGTCCACAGCCCGCTTAAGCTCGACGATCAGGGCGTGTGGCGTATGGACTTTGAGGACATGGAGCACAAGCTCGCCCAAAACCACATCCATGCTGCGGTGTTCTGCTCGCCGCACAATCCCTGCGGCCGTGTATGGGAGCGCGACGAGATCGAGCGCGCCATGGACATCTATCGCCAGCACGATTGCGTGGTGATATCGGACGAGATTTGGTCCGATATCATCCTGCCGGGGCACAAGCATATCCCGACGCAGTCGGTGAGCGAGGATGCCCGCATGCGCACGGTCGCCCTCTATGCGCCGAGCAAGACGTTTAACTTGGCGGGCCTGGTCGGCAGCTACCACATTGTCTACAACGGGACGCTGCGTGACCGCGCGTGCGCCGTGTCCAACAAGACTCACTACAACGAGATGAACGTCCTCTCTATGCATGCGCTTATCGGTGCCTACCAGCCGCAAGGTTACGAGTGGGTGGACGAGCTCAACCAGGTGCTTGCCGACAATATCGAGTACTTCTGCGATTACGTGGACGAGCATTTTGAGGGCGTGTCCTATTCACGTCCGCAGGGCACGTACATGGTGTTTCTGGACTGCACCGAGTGGTGCCGCGAGCATGGCCGCGATATTCAGTGGTTGCTCGACGAGGGGGCGCGCGTGGGCGTGGGGTATCAGGACGGCCGTCCGTTCCACGGGCCCTGCCACATTCGCGTGAATCTGGCGCTGCCGCTTTCGCGCGTAAGGGAGGCGTGCGACCGCCTGGACCGCTACGTTTTTAATACACGGTAAGTGAGCACTGCATGCGGGGCCTTCTGCCAAGTCGGCTGGAAGGCCCCGCATGGTAAAACGCCTGCAACCATTGGGCACTCGTGTGGTTTTGTTTGCTATTATTTTCTACCATTTCAGTCTGTAAACAGGATCGTCTGGAGCTCGATGAAAAGACCCCGTCGCTCGGTTGCCATATCGTTGTTTGTTGCGCTTGCGGTAGCGTGCGCCTTTGTCGTAGCGATAGCTGGCTGTTCTGGGCGTAATGACGAAGCCTCGACGTCTGCATTAGAAGGTTTGGACGCCTCGCAAGTCAAAGACGACGACCTCAAGACGCTCAACGTCGGCAGCGACCTCTATCCACCGTTTGTGTATACCGACGAGTACGGCGATATCGTTGGCCTGGATGTCGAGATATTATCCGAGGCTTTGGCTCGCATTGGCTACAAGCCAAAATACCAGCTGATCGATTGGGAAAAGAAGAAAGAGCTGCTGGGGAGCGGCGAACTCGATTGTGTCATGGGCAGCTTTAGCATGACGGGTCGCGAAAACGAGTATCGTTGGGCCGGCCCGTACCTTGCGAGCCGCCAGGTGGTCGCGGTCGATCCCCAGAGCGATATCTACACGCTTGCCGATCTTGAGGATAAGGTCGTGGCAGTCCAGTCCACCACCAAGCCCGAGGACATTTTGCTTAATCGTACAAATGAAAACGTTCCGCAGATCAAAGAGCTCTACTGCTTTTCGGACCGCTCATACCTGAACCCGGCGCTCGTCGAGGGCCTGGTCGACGCCATCGCTGCGCATGAGTCCTCGCTGCTCACCTACGAAAAAGACTATGGTGTGACGTATCGCATTTTGGATGAGCCGCTGCTAGAGGTTGGTTTGGGCACCGCTTTCGATATCAATGATACGCGCGGCATCGACGTTAAACTCACCCGTGCCTACCAAGAAATGCTTGCCGATGGCACCATGGAACGTCTGGTGTCAAAGTACTTTGATGACCCTTCGCCATTTTTGAATATGGAGGGCCTGTCATGATCGATGCGCCCGACCACGCCGCTCAGGAGCGGGGCAATCGTTCGACAGGGGCATGGCTCCTTGTCGCCCTGCTGGGGATAGCGCTCTCGGTTGTTGCCGGCATGATGAGCTACGGCTACACGACAGCTCAGGCCGAGCAGCGCTTTGCCGACGTTGTCGATTACGTGGCGACGCAGAGCCTTTCCTACGATGCATTCAATAGCGCCTATACGACCAAAAACTTGATTCGCGTTATGGAGATCGCCGGAGAGACAGCGCGCGATATGGAGCGCGACGGTTCGGTGGATAACGCCATGCTGGAGCAATATGCCGACCAGTTCAACGTGAGCGCACTGATCGTGACGGACGCATCGGGCAATTTGGTGTCCGAGTCCTCGACAGATGGCGTGGGCCACGAGTCGCTCGCTACGTATCTCAAGGAAGCACCCGTGCTGGAGGTGGCGGTCCATCCGCTTAAGTCCTATACCGCCCGCATTACGCTTTCGGATGATTCGGTTGCAGACATTGGTTGCGTGACCCGGCAAGATGGCGAGGGCATCGTTATCGCGGTCAGGCATCAGAGCGCGAAGGCAGTTGCAAGCAATACGCTCAAACTGCAGAGCCTGCTCGGTGGTTATGAGACCATCGACAGTGGCAATATCGTGATCGAAAGCGATGGCAAGGTCGTTGCGACCAATGCCGTTGAACCCACCATATTGGGCGTATTCAATCTGCCTGCAACGGATGTCTTTATTGTCGACGGTATTAAGGATCGATGCCTGCCCGGCAAAGTCCGACTGGTCAACGCCAGCGGCGAGTGGTATTTGGGCACATTTAGAAAAGCGCGCGGGTTCTACGTGTACACCTATGCCTCGGCGCGGCGCTACTTTGAGGTCGTCGCGGCTGTTGCTGCCGGCGTGCTGGTGCTCTACAGCGGTGTTATAGCCGTTGTTGTGATGGTGCGTCGCCGCGCTGATCGTCGACGTTTGACGGACTTGCTGCAGCAGGAGCGCGACTATGGCGACAAGCTGGCAAAGGCAGCGCGTGAGGCCTCGTCTGCCAACTCGGCAAAGACGGAGTTTTTGCGCCGCATGAGCCACGATCTGCGCACGCCCATCAACGGTATTCGCGGCATGGTCGAGGTTGGCGACGCCAATGCGGACGATCTGCAAAAGCAGACCGAGTGCCGCTCAAAGATCTGGACGGCATCGGGACTGCTGCTCGACCTTGCCAACGAGGCCCTGGATATGAGTCGCCTGGAGAGCGGACAGGTCGACCTGAACCTCGTACCCATAAATTTGGTGGTCCTCAACTGTGAAGTGCGCGATATTCTGGAGCGCCAGGCCGAGGAGCGTCTGGTGACAATTATCTGCGATCAGCAGACGCTTGATCATCCCTATGCACGGGTGAGTGTGACGCACCTCAAGCGCTTGTTGCTCAATATTGCCGGCAATGCCGTCAAGTACAATCGCCAGGGCGGCTATGTTCGCCTGGTGTGCCGCGAGGTGGAGCCAGCGGATGGCGTCCCCGTCTATGAATACACGATCGCCGACAACGGTATTGGTATGAGCGAGGAGTTCCAACAGCACCTCTACGAGCCGTTTTGTCGCGAGGAGCAACAGGTGGAAGGCGCTTCATCGGGAACTGGCCTGGGCGCGCCTATCGCAAAACAGTTGGTCGAGCTTATGGGCGGAACCATGAACTTTACGAGTGTCTTGGGGCAGGGGACGACGTTTACCATCCGCCTACCGTTCGAGAAGTGCGACCGCTCCGAGATTCCTCAGGCAGTTCCCGCGGATGCGGGAGACGGCGATGCGCTCCAGGGCTTGCGCGTTTTGCTCGTAGAGGATAACGATCTGAATGCCGAGATCGCGCAGTTTACGCTCAGCCGTGCCGGTGCCATCGTGACGCATGCTAAGGATGGCGAGTCTGCCGTCGAGATGTTTGCCGCGAGCGCGCCGTACGAGTACGACGCGGTGTTGATGGACATCATGATGCCCGGTATCGATGGCCTTGAGGCCACGCGTCGGATTCGAGCACTCGATCGCGAGGATGCCGCGACCACGCCGATTGTTGCCGTGAGCGCCAACGCCTTTGCCGACGACCGCAGGCTTTCGCGTGAGGCGGGCATGAACGCGCACCTGAGCAAGCCTGTGAGCTCGCAAGAGCTCGTTGAGGCGCTTGCGCACATAGCCGCCGACGCTTCATAAGCATATGGCCCGGTTCCGAGGTGGGTTGGAGCCGGGCCATATTGCTATTGATGAGGCCTGTTGAGGGGCTTACTTCTCCTGAATCTGCTTGCCGCAAAGATGCTCAATCGAAATCTCGTAGAGTTGGACGCCCTTGATGTCTTTGGCGATTTCCTCCTCGACTTCTTCGGCAGAAGGGTAGTACTTAAGCGCGAGCTGGCGGACTTTGTCCTCGATAAACGCAGGCGCCTCATCTACCAGGCGACAACGGCCAAAGACCACGGTACTCATAACGTAGGGAGCCCAGTCATCGTCCTTGTACCACTCGTTACCGTAAACGGTAAAGCAGATCTTGTCATCGCGCTTGAGTGCGTCGACCTTGTGGCCGGCTTTGGCGCCATGGAAATAGATCTTGTCGTGCTCGGCGTCGAAGAAGTAGTTGACGGGAATGGCGTACGGGTAGCCATCGTCGCCGTTGACGGCAAAGACGCCGCGCTTGCAGGTAGCGAGCAGTTCGCGCGCTACCTCGTCAGTGATGGCGCGTTTCTTTCGACGTAAGGGCCTAAACATCATTGGCTTCCTTTCTGCTGCGTATGGTGGTTGAGCACAAACTATAGCGAAACAGCTCCGTATTTCTTGATGCGGGCGAGCATGTTTTTGAGCTTGTTAAAGTCGACCGGTTTGGACAGATGGGCGTTCATGCCGGCGTCGTGTGCCGCCTTGGCGTCCTCGGCGAAGGCGTTGGCGGTGAGCGCGATGATGGGGATGTCGGCTGCATCGACCTTCTCGCTCAGGCGAATCGCGCGGGTTGCCTCGTAACCGTCCATGTCCGGCATCATAATGTCCATCAGGATCGCATCGAAGCTGCCGGCGGGATGAGACAGGTACAGATCGACGACTTCGTTGCCGTTGACGGCGCGGGTGACCACGACGCCATCGGATTCTAGCAGCGTCTGGGCAATCTCGGCATTCAATTCGTTGTCTTCGGCGAGCAGCACGTTCATGTCGGCGAGCGAGCAGTCGAGCGCCCTCTCGACCGTATTCGCCCGCGCCCGGGGGTTCTTGTCGATATCGAGCGGAATTTCCACGTAGAACGAGGTGCCCACATGGAGCTCACTGGTGACTTCGATGGTGCCGCCCATCAGTTCAATAAGCGACTTGACGATTGGCATGCCCATGCCGGTTCCTTGGAACTTGCTGCGCGCATCGTCACCTTCTTGGGCAAACGGCTCATAGATATGCTTTAAAAACTTGGGAGTCATACCAATGCCGGTATCCGAAACGCTAAAGCAAAAGAGCGCGCGCCCGTTATCGAGTGGCTTGGTATTTGAGCTAAAGGTGACGGAGCCGCCGTGCTTGTTGTACTTAATGCTGTTGTCTAACAGGTTGATCATGATCTGTCGGATATGGGTGGGACTGCCGATCATGTATGGCCCCGTGGCGTACGGCAGACTATTGTCCTGCATTGTGATGGCGTTACTGGACGCGCGGAGCTTGCACAGCACCAGTGTATCGTCACAGAGCTCTTTGAGGTTAAAAGGCGCATGCTCCAGTGTTAGCTTGCGGTCTTCGATTTTGCCCATCTCGAGGATGTCGTTGATCAGCGAGAGCAGGTGATTGGCGGCAACGCGCGCCTTGGCACGGCTCTCGCGGGCGACCTGGATATCGCCTTCCTTCAATTCCTCGATCTCGATAAGGCCCAGGATACCGTTGAGCGGCGTTCGGATGTCGTGGCTCATGCGCGTGAGGAATGCCGTCTTAGCGGCGTTGGCAGCGTCGGCTTTTTTGCGCTCGGTTCGAGCGCGCACGAGCGCCCAGATGAGCAGGACGATACCGACCGACAACATACCGATGAGGGCAGCTGCAACGGCGGCACGGTTGCGATAAAGGAATTGAAGCGTGTTGGATTCCTGGGCCGTGTACGACGTGGAGGAGTAATTGCTTGCGGAGAGCGATTCTCCGGCATTGATGATGCCCTTGTTGACGATTCCCAGCAGCTCGGGCTTTCCGCGCGAAATCCAGCACGAGAGCTCACAGGTGTCAGGGAGCTCGGCCGTCTCGTAACCTTCGAGATCATAACGGTCGCCGATGGTTTTTATGCGTGAGCTGGGAGCGACGATGCAGTGCGCCGTTCCCTTCCTGAGGGCGTCGAACGCTTCATCGTCGGATTGGTATTCGGTCACGGTCGCTGTGGGAAACAGGCTTTCAAGTGCATTTTTGTTGACAAACGATGATTTGGTACAGGCGATGTTCTGAAGGTCTTTGTTCAGGTCGCTGCCGGTGTGGATGGCGGTGAGGGACACGGTCCCCAACGATGCCGACTGCACAACGCCTGATTGCTCGGCAACCCAGTAATCTCGGTATACCGGCAGCGCAACGTCTATGCTTCCCTTTGACAGAGCCTTTGACATCATCTTGTAGCTATCAAAGGCGACGGTTTTGACCGTAATGCCAAATTTATCGTGCAACGTCGTCGCAAGCGATGCGAGCGAGCCTTCCATTTCGCCGTTTTCGTCTTCGTTGCAGTAGGGGAGTTTGCCCGTAATGTAGCCGAGCGTGATGGCGTTGTTGTTTGCTTTGAGCCAGGAACGTTCGGGGCCGTTGAGCGATGATGAACCGCTGTTTTTGACCGAGTAGTTAGATTTGACTTCGTCGATATAGCGTGGGTTGACGCGGGCGATTGCCGACATGGCGGCATTGATGTCGTCCATTAGGTCGGGGCGGCTTTTGGGGACGGCAAAGTAGTAGTCGCTCGAACCAACGTAGAACATGGGCGACGCATCGGGCGACGAAATGGTGTCGTTCATGATGACGGCATCGACTTCGTCGTTTGCGAGCGCGTCAAAGAGGGCGCCGCCAGTGTCGATTTCTTTATAGGTGCAGGTAATGCCTTCGTTGGCGAGCCACTGCCGGCCAACAAAGGTTTGCATAACGTCGGGGTTGTAGCCGATGGTAAGGCCTTGGAGCGCTTGGGGGTCGCCCTTGGCCAGATCGTCGCGATCGGGCTTGGCGTAGATGTAGTAGCGCTCGGTGCCCTCGGGGTTCGAGGAAAAGAGCAGCTTTTGGGCGCGTTCCTCGGAGTAGGAGATGTTAGGCATAAGGTCGATTTCGCCTGACTCGAGCATGTCCATAAGCTCGGTGAAGGTGCCGGAGACGTATTCGTACCGCCAGCCGGGCGTGTAGTACGACAGGGTCTGGAGGTACTCGTAACCCCATCCCGAGAGACGCTCGCCGGGGGTGCCGTCCTGGAAGCCCTCGTTGTTGACGAGCCAACCAACGCGGACTGTCTTGACTGGCTGGCTAGAGTCAGCGGCAAAAGCCTGGACAGGCGCGATAGAACTCAGCACGGCAAGCGCGGCGAGCACAATGGCCAGGGCGCGACATATAACTGAACGAAGGACAGTGGCAGCTCTCACATGCAATCCTAACGAATCGAGACATTACCGCATAAGGATACCAGCTCAGCCTGCCCAGGCGGCAGCTGCACCGCTAAACGGTCCCGCCCGGCAGTTGGGGACAGTCCCTTTCTGCCGGCACAAAAGGAACGTCCCTAACTGTCGGTTGTGGGACAATATCGAGCGAATGTGATTGGGCGTCTGGGAAAAGGGGTCGCGATGAACAGGTTGAGGACGCTTGCCGATGTGCTGCGACAGGCTGGCTTTGCACGCATCACGGGCCTGTTTCTTATCTTTTACCTGCTGTGCTCGACGGCTGTCTGGCTGTCCGAGCCCACGACCCTCACGTTTGGCGATGGTCTCTGGTTTAGCTTTGAGACGGTCTCGACGATCGGCTTTGGCGATATCCCCGCTGAAACGCCGGTTGCCCGCGGCATTACCGTTATCCTAAGCGTCATCAGTATCTTCTATATCGCCATGCTTACGGGCGTGGCGGTGAACTACTGCAATACGCTCATCAAGCTGCGCCAAAAGGACACCATGGCGCGCTTTATGGACGATCTTGAGCATTTGGAAGAACTCGACCGCGATGAGCTCGCCGATTTGTCGCGCCGCGTGCGCGAATACCGTCGCCGGCAACGATAGAACGGGTGCCGCGCGTCACGACGAGGGGGACTGAAATGAATATCACCGTGTATCTGGGTGCCAGCGTCGGTAGTGACCCGGCGTTTCTACCTGCGGTACAGGAGCTGGGCAACTGGATTGGCACCAACGGCCACGCGTTGGTATACGGCGGGTCCAAATCGGGCCTGATGGGCGCGCTCGCCGATAGCGTGCTCGATGCTGGCGGACATGTGACGGGCGTGGAGCCGAGCTTTTTTATCGAGGCCGAGTTTCAGCACGACGGAATCGACGACCTTATCGTGACGAGCGATATGGCCGAGCGTAAAGCCAAGATGATCGAGCTTGGTGATGCCTTCATTGCCTTTCCCGGCGGGACGGGTACGCTCGAGGAGATTGCCGAGGTCATGTCCGCGGTGTCGTTGGGGCACCTGAGCGCGCCGTGCATTCTGTACAACTTGGACGGTTACTACAATGACCTTAAGGCGCTGCTCGGGCACATGATTGATAAAGGGCTTTCGAGCCCGAGGCGCCAGCACGGCATCTATTTTGCCGACGATTTGCGCGAGATTGCCTCGATTATCAACGGATAAGTCTTGAGCCTGCCCCACTATGGCTCCCAATGGTGCCGTTTGCAGCGCAGATGGTTGGCTCGTTCGGGCAACGCCCGCTCTACAATAAAACGTAACTATGTCGACTTTGACCGCGGGAGGACCCGATGGATAACCTTGCCAAACCCACAAACCGCGCGCTGTTTTTAGTTAGCGTTGCCGTGACCGGTGCGTTCGCAGGTGCCGCAGTCTGGCTGTTCTTCTTTGCGATGGAGCACGGTATCGACTATCTATGGACCGAGATTCCGCACGCGCTGGGCGTCGCTTCGCCCGAGCTTGCCAGCGGCCCGTTTGGCTTTCTGCCGTACCCGTTTTTTGTCTGCCTGCTGGGCGGCCTGTTAATCGGTCTGTACGAAAAGATGACAGGCACCAAGACCGATGACCTCAACCAGGTCATGGCTAAGGTTAAGCAAGACGGGCGCTACCCGTACGACAACCTGGGCAAGCTTTCGCTCGCGGCATTGCTGCCGCTGCTGTTTGGCGGAAGCATTGGACCGGAGGCCGGCCTGACCGGCGTTATCGCCGGTCTGTGCAGCTGGGTCGGCGACCGCATGCGTCGCTTTGGCGCCGAGTTTAGGGAGCTCACGTTGCTGGGCACCCAGGCTGCCCTGACGGCGCTCTTTACCGCGCCCGTCTTTGGCTTTGTGGCGCCGCTTGCCGGTAGCACCGACGGCCAGGGTGAAGACGCCGACGATGAGTCCGCGTCCGGCGAGATCACCATCAAGCTGCCCAAGGCGCAAAAGACGGTGGTCTATGGTATTGCGATTGCCGGCGGTCTGGGCACCTACCTGCTGCTTGGACAGCTTGTGGGCGGCGGCATGGGCATGCCCAGGTTCGAGTCCGCCGAGGTGGGCAACCTAGAGCTTACCTGGCTCGTCCCTCTGTCGTTGATCGGCACCGTCTGCGGCTGGCTGTACTTTGTCTCTGAGCATGCAAGCGAGGCACTGTCCCATGCAATAGGGGAGCGTCCTGTCGTCAAGGCCATGCTGGCCGGTTTGGCACTCGCCATCTGTGGCACGGTCCTGCCCTATACCATGTTTGCCGGCGAGACCCAGGCCGACGTGCTCATGGAAACCTATCTGACCATTCCCGCTGGCGTGCTTATCGCGACCGGTCTTGTTAAGGCCATGCTGACGCCCGCCCTCATCAACCTTGGTTGGCGCGGCGGTCACTTCTTCCCGGTTATCTTCTCGGGCGTAAGCCTGGGCTATGGCCTTGGCATCCTCACCGGCGCAGATCCGGTCTTTTGCGTCGCCGTCTGCACGGCATCGACGATGGGTGCGGTCATGCGTCAGCCGGTCATGGTCGTGGGCCTGCTGCTCATGTGCTTCCCACTCAAGGGTATCGTCTGCATGATCATCGCGGCCGTCATCGCCGCCGGCATTCCACTGCCCAAGCCGCTGCGCAAGTAGTACAGTGGCGCACGCCGGGGACATGCCCTTTGCCACGGATTTGCGGGGAGGGGGGCGATCGCGTCCTTCGCGGATTGAGACTCGTGTGGCTACAGATCGCGTACTCGATAAACCTTGGTGCTGACGGTGCAGCTGATTGCACATAGCGCGAGGGCCAGTACGGCAATTCCTGCGCACAGACCGCCAAGGACGGCAGGATCGGGATTCGCTCCGGCAATCGACATGAGCCAGTTGCTAATGGGGTTGGAAGAGCTCAGCATTGCCATGGTACCGCAGCCCATCAGGGCAAACAGGCCGACGGAAAGGCGCAGCGCCTCCATGTGTCCAAATCGAAAGAACAGCGGCTGTGCCAAAAACACCATCATGAGGGAGATGAGCATCGATGCGGCGGAGGCTATTGTGATCTCAAAGACGGTCTGTCCCGTCGAAGGAATGCCCGTGTGATCGAAGAACGGAAGGGCGATGATGCTCAAAAGCACGGCGGCGCATGCCATGACGGCCGAGAAAGCAATAATGCACAGGTAGCGTGCGCAGATGATGTCTTTGCGCGAGAACGGCAGCGTTGCCCGATAGCGCTCCCAGCCGTTTTGGTTATCGTAGCCAGCCAGTGAGTTCATGATTATGATGGGTGACATGGCGCTGACCGCGCAGGCGCCGGCGCTCATACCGGAATCGCCGTCCGATGCGTTGGCAAGGGTTAGCACGATGAAGATGAACAGGCCGACGCCCGCAATGCTCGGGATGAGCGTGCGAGCGATGGCGAGCTCGGACATAAAGGCGCGTTTCATTTTGAAGCCCCTTTCAGCGTGAGGCGAAGATAGTCGTCAATGGTTGCCCGATCGCAGGGAATCTCGGGAAAGGCCTCGAGCGTTTCGCGACGGTTGGGCACGAGCACGTCCACGCTGTAGGCGTGGCGGGCGGCATGGGCACCTTCGACGCAAGCCATAAGCTCGGCGGCCTGCGCTTGGGTGCAGTGGGCGATGCCGGCTCGGTCGGTAATGTCCTCGCGCGGCAGGTCAAACACAATCGAGCCGTTATCGATGCAGATGACGCGGTCGGCGGCGCGATCGAGGTCGGACGTAATGTGGCTCGAGAGCAGCACGCTGTGCTGGCCGTCGGCGACAAAAGCAAGCAGCTCATCGAGCAGTTCCTCGCGCGCCATGGGATCGAGGCCCGCGGTGGCTTCGTCCAAAAGGAGTAGCTTGGCATTATGGCTGAGTGCACAGGCAAGCTGCAGTTTCATGCCCATGCCGCGGGAGAGGTTCTTGACCTTTGTCTTGGGATCGAGGCCAAATCGGTCGATGAATCCGGCGAACGTTTTGCGGTCCCACGTGGGGTACGCCTGACCTACGAGTGCCTCGATCTGGCCCACCTTGAGCGTTGAAGGGAAGGGGCATGTGTCCAGCACGAGGCCGACACGAGTGCGCAAGCAGCGCTGCGCTTCATCGGGCGCGTCGGCGCCACAGTGCTGCCCAAACAGGTGCACCTCGCCGGCATCGAGCTTTATAAGCCCGAGCGCGGCTCGAATCGTCGTGGTTTTGCCGGCACCGTTGGCACCAACAAAGCCGACAATCTGGCCGGGTTCCACGGCAAGCGTGACGTCGCGCAGCGAAAAGCGGTCGCTTACAGTGCGTGAGATGCCTTTGAGTTCTAGCAAGTTTTGCATGGTATAGCCTTTCTTGCAGATGGCTACTGCATGGTTTCGGGGGCCACCAGGTCGAGCATCTCGTGCAGTTTGTCGCGCGTGACGCCCAAGGCTTCGGCTTGGCTTGCCGCTTTCGCAAGCAGCTCTTCGATATGACAGAGCTGGTTTTCGCGCAAAAGCTCCTGGTTGCCCTCGGCGACAAAACAGCCCTTGCCCTGCACGGTGCAGATAAACCCGAGCTGCTCCAGGTCGGCGTAGGCGCGCTTGGTGGTGATGACGCTCACGCCAAGATCGCTCGCGAGTGCACGGATGCTGGGGAGTTTAGCTCCCGCAGCGAGCGTGCCCGATAAGATCTGAGCTTTGACCTGCGAGGATATCTGCTCGTAGATGGGCTTGTCGCTCGAATTGGATAGGATGATGTCCACAGCGGCTCCTTAGCTGTTGGGCTACACGTGTATATAACCGGTAAGCACAGTATATATACACTATGTACAGTTATGCAAGAGGTAAATACGGATTGGGCCGGCTACCCAGGCCCCAACTGATGAATTTGTCCTGATAGGCGCTCTAAATCGGGATTTCGCGGCTACAATAGTGCGGTTACAACGACGTAATGCACTCAATGCAAGAAAGGATCCGCATGGCAAGCCTGTCGGATGAAATCTCGTCGCGCCGCACATTCGCGATCATTAGCCACCCGGACGCCGGTAAGACCACGCTTACCGAGAAGCTGCTGCTCTATACCGGCAGCATCCAGACTGCCGGCTCGGTCAAGGGCAAGAGCTCGGCCAAGCATGCCGTCTCGGACTGGATGGACATCGAGAAGGAGCGCGGCATCTCCGTTACCTCCTCGGTGCTGCAGTTCACCTATAACGGCGCCTGCGTCAATATCCTCGATACCCCCGGCCACCAGGACTTCTCGGAGGATACCTACCGTACCCTTATGGCCGCCGATGCTGCGGTCATGGTCATCGACGGCGCCAAGGGCGTCGAGGCCCAGACCAAGAAACTCTTTAAGGTCTGCACGCTGCGTCACATTCCCATCTTCACCTTTGTGAACAAGCTCGACCACGAGGCTCGCGATCCGTTTGAGCTCATGGAAGAGATCGAGAACGTCCTGGGTATCAATACGTATCCCATGAACTGGCCGATCGGCAGCGGCCGCAACTTCCGCGGTGTGTTCGATCGTCAGACCCGTCGCGTCATTGCCTTTGAGGGCGACGGTCACGCCAACGCCACCAAGAAGGTCGCCGAGGTCGAGGCCGAGCTGGGCGACCCCGCCATGGACGAGCTCATCGGCGAGGAGAACCATAAGAACCTGATGGACGATATCGAGCTGCTCGATGGTGCCGGCGACGAGCTCGACTTGGATGCCGTGGCCTGCGGCAAGCTGAGCCCGGCGTTCTTTGGCTCGGCGCTCACCAACTTTGGCGTGGAGCCCTTCCTCAAGGAGTTCCTGCGTCTGGCCCCGACGCCGCGCGCCTATACCGATACGCTCACCAGCGAGCCGGTCGATCCCTGCCGCGACGACTTTAGCGGCTTTGTGTTTAAGATCCAGGCCAACATGGACAAGAACCACCGCGACCGCATCGCCTTTGTGCGCATTTGTTCTGGTAAGTTCGAGCGCGGCATGGATGCCTTCCACGTGCAGGGCAACCGCAAACTCAAGCTTGCTACGGGCACGTCGATGATGGCCGATGACCGCGCCATCGTGGACGAGGCGTGCGCAGGCGATATCGTGGGCCTGTTCGATCCGGGTATCTTTAGCATCGGTGACACCGTGTGCTCCGGCAAGCGCCACGTGCAGTATCCGCAGATCCCGACGTTTGCCCCCGAGATGTTCGCTCGCATTACGCAGGTCGACACGCTCAAGCGCAAGCAGTTCGTCAAGGGTATGGAGGAGCTTGCCCAAGAGGGTGCCATCCAGATCTTCCGCGAGCTAGGCGCCGGCATGGAGAGCGTCATCGTGGGCGTGGTCGGCGTCCTGCAGTTTGAGGTACTCGAGCGCCGCCTCAAGGCCGAGTACCGTGTTGAGGTTCGTCGCCAGCCGCTGCCCTATACGGACATCCGCTGGATCCAGAACGACCCCGACACCATCGATATCCCGGGCCTTTCGCTCACGCGCGACACGCTGCGCGTCGAGGACATGCGCGGCGGCAAGTTGCTGCTGTTCACGAGCCCGTGGAACGTGGATTGGGCTACCGACCACAATCCCGACCTTATCCTGTCGGAGTTTGGCAACGTAGCGTTTTAACGCATCGGCGCGGTGGCCCTGCGGGGCTGCCGCGCCGTTTGCTTGCCTGATGCCGTGTGAGCGGCTATCATACCCACCGTCGTCTCAAGACCGGGGCGTCCGAGCAGTTCGGGTCCGATATCCTGCTCGTTAAACCTAAAACCAAAGGAGTACATAATGATCAAGAAGGTCATGGAGGACTACAAGGTCCTGTTGCGGAGCATTCCCGCGGCAACGGTTTCGCTGTTTTTCGTGAGCGTCATCATGATGAACCTACTGGCCAACAAAGAGCTCATCAGCCTGCCGTATCTGGCGCTCGACTGTGGCTTTGTGGTGAGCTGGGTTTCGTTTTTGTGCCAGGACATGATCTGCAAGCGCTTCGGCGCCAAGGCATCCATTAAAATCTCTATCCTCGCGCTGCTGGTTAACCTGGCCGTGAGCCTGTGCTTTTGGGCATGCTCGCTCACGCCCGGTATGTGGGGTGCCTACTACGACACCGGCATGATCGAGGTCAACACTGCCCTTAACGCCACCATCGGCGGCACCTGGTACGTGGTGCTGGGCTCTTCGCTGGCAATGCTCGTTTCTGCCGTGGTTAACTCCACGCTCAACCAGTCGCTCGGCCGCATGCTCAAAAAGAATAACTTTGCGAGCTTCGCCTTCCGTTCCTATGTGTCCACGGGCGTTGGCCAGTTTATCGACAACCTGGTCTTTGCCATTGTGGTAAGCCACACGTTCTTTGGTTGGACCTGGGTACAGGTCCTTATGTGCTCGCTGACCGGCGCTGTTGCCGAGCTACTGTGCGAGGTCTTCCTGAGCCCCGTGGGCTACAAGGTCGTGCGCGGCTGGGAGCGCGAGAATGTGGGCTCCGAGTACCTCGAGCGCCACGCAACCGCCTAAGGAGCAAGTATGCGGGTTTTGATCACGGGCGCTTCGGGTGGTATCGGAGCCGCGTGCGTGCAGCGCTTTTTGGACGAGGGCCACGAGGTCGTGGGCTTTGATCTGCTGCCGGCGGCGATCGAGCACGAGCGCTACCGCCATCTGATCGTTGATGTCCGCGAGCCGGACTCGTTTCCAAGCGACCTTGAACCCCAGGTAATCGTGAATGTTGCCGGTACGCAGGATTCGGCCGACGACATCGCCGCCAACCTGTGTGGCACCATCAACGTGACCGAGCGCTACGCCTTTGTGGGGGAGGGGCTTGCCGCCAAGCCGGCGCCGGCTATTAAATCCGTGGTCAATGTGGGGTCGGCGAGCGGGCATACGGGATCGGAGTTTCCCGCCTATGCTGCCAGCAAGGGCGGCATTATCGCCTACACCAAGAACCTTGCAAACCGGCTGGCACCGCAGGCCATCGCCAACAGTGTGGACCCGGGCGGCGTTATCACGCCGCTCAACCGTTGCGTGATGGAAGACGAACACCTGTGGAACCAGATTATGGAGCTCACACCGCTTAAGCGCTGGGCCACCGCCCAAGAGATCGCCGAGTGGATCTACTTTGTGGGCGTGACCAACCGGTTTATGACCGGGCAGAGCCTGCTGATCGATGGCGGCGAGGCCGGCCGCACGCAATTTATTTGGCCCGAGTAGGAAACGCGCCCGATGGAAAGCCGTCGGGCGCGTTTTTGATGTATCGATTTTTAGCCGAGGCAAGTCCAGTTGACGGGGGTCGAGCCGTGCTGTTCGAGTAGCCGATTGGCTGCCGAGAAGGGGCGCGACCCCATAAAGGCGGGGAGTTCTGCCGTGGCACGGTTGGCCGAAAGCGGCGAGGGATGCGTAGAGGCTAGGCAGAACTTGTCGGTTGCCTTGCCCGCGCCGGTCGTGGCGAGCTTGCCTTCGACCATCTGCTGGGCAAAGCGGCCCCATGCCAAAAAGACTACCGGTTGGGGCAGCTGACAGCAGCGTTCGATAACGTAGTCGGTGAGCGTACTCCAGCCCAGTTTGGCGTGCGAGTTCGCGGCATGCTCGCGCACGGTGAGCGTGGTGTTGAGGAGCAGGACGCCCTGCTGTGCCCATGGGGTTAGGTCTCCCGTGGCGGGAATAGGGCAATTCAGATCGGCTTTGAGTTCCTTATAGATGTTGCGCAGGCTCGGCGGCAACTTGGTTTGCGTCGCGGGGACCGAGAACGACAGTCCCATTGCCTGGTTGGGTCCGTGATAGGGGTCCTGACCCAAAATGACAACCTTGACCTGGTCGGCCGGCGTATAGACGAGGGCATTGAGGATGTCGTCTTGTGCCGGGTAGATAGTCTGCTCGGCACGCAAAAGGGCGATGCGCTCGAGCAGCTGGTTCGTAGTGTCACGTACCGGCTGCGGCGCATCGCCCAACCAAGTTGCTATGTTGCGATCGCGAGTTGCGGTGTCCATGGGGCTCCTTTATGGCAGATGCTCTGTTGGCATCTATTGTAAAGGCGCACCGGTTGCCTTTATGCCGCGGCTGTATGAAGAGTGGGGTCTACGAGACGTGCTCGGGCGCTCCTGCCATGCGAGCCTGTCCATGTGCGCGGAGGCGCGGAAGCTCGACGGTTGCCACCATGACGCCGGTGAGGATAAGGGCGGCGCCAAAGAAGGCGATGGGGCTCAGGACCTCGCCGACCAGGAAGAACGAAAAGACGGCGGAGCAGACCGGTTCGAGCGAGAAAGCGAAGCCGGTGGTCTCGGCAGGCACGTGGGGCTGCACGAGCGTCTGGGTGATAAAGCCATAGGCAGAGCAGATGAGTGCGAGCGCGACGACGACCACGATCTCGCTCGGCGTGCCGGGAAGCGTGAAACCGCCAAAGGTGAATGCGGCGATACCCGAGAACAAGCCGCCAAAGCCCAGCTGCCAAACGCCCAAAGCCAGCGGGTCGACATCTTCGACAAAGCGCTTGGCGACAATGATGTGTCCGGCATAGACAAAGGCGGAGAGCAGCATGATGAGCGCGCCCGGGTTCAGGCTGGTGAAGTCGGCGCCCGAGAGCAGTAGCATGCCGCAGGTGACGATGGTGGTGCCGACGAGCACCTTGCGCTCGGGGGCACGACGCAGCAGGGCGGCATTGGCAAACGGTACGATCACGACCGTCAGGCTCTGCAAAAAGCCGGCAGTGGAGGCAGAGGTGAGGCTGGAGCCCAGGCACATGCAGGTGAGCTCGGTTGCCATGATGGCGCCGATGATAGCGGCGCGGACCATAAGGTCGCGATTGATGCGGAAAGCGCGCTTGTGGAAGAGCAGCAGGCAGGCCGCAAAGGCGATGATGCAGCGCAGCGCAACGATGCTCGTGGCGTTCATGCTGTCCATGCCGATCTTCATGAGGGGATACGAAAAGCCCCATGCGACGGGAACGGAAAATGAGAGCGCGATTGCTTTTTTGCGATCCATGGGGCTCCTTTTGTTACAGAACGGTTTTGTAAAAAGGATTCTGCTCCCAGATGTGGATGTAGTAAAGCGAATGTATCTTCAGTATGATTAAGAAATGCTAATGTTGGCAGAAAAAGCCCTGGCAAAACGTTTTACGGCTACATCGATGGGGAGGCACGATGGCATCGCGGTATCAGATTGTGTGTATGGTGGTCGATTGCGGCAGCCTGAAGGGTGCCGCTGACGAGCTGGGCTATACGCAAAGTGCGGTGAGCCAGGCCGTCAAGGCGCTTGAGCGTGAGCTGGGCACCACGCTTATCGAGCGCGGTAAGCAGGGTGTGTCGCTTACGCGCGACGGCAAACAGTATCTGCCGTATCTGCGACAGATCGTAACTGCCGAGGCCGAGCTTGAGGGCAAACGTCAGGAGTTGCTGGGGCTCTCCTCGACTGATATTCGCATTGCGACGTTTACCAACGTGAGTCGAACCGTGTTGCCGCGCGTGATTCGCGACTTTGGAGCCCTGCACCCGGGCGTGCACTTTACCCTCAAGCAGGGCGATTACACGCGCAACGCCCAGTGGGTGCACGATGGCGTGGTTGATTTTTGCTTTACGGCACGCGGTTTTACCGCGGGGCTCGAGAAGCGCGTGGTCTATCACGACGAGTTGGTAGCATTGTTGCCGGCCGCGCATCCGCTGACGGCAAAGGAAAAGGTGACGCTCGCTGACCTAGCGTCCGAGCCGTTTGTGCTGCTGGATGAGGGCGAACAGAGCCTGGTGCTCGATGCATTTGCGGCGCATGGGCTGTCGCCGCACGTGACGAGCGAGGTGACCGATGACTACACCATCATGGCGATGGTCGAGGAGGGCCTAGGCGTGAGTATGCTATATCGCCGTACCGTCGAGGGCATGCGGGCCGATATTCGTGTACGTCCCATCGTGCATGCCCCATCGCGCGACGTGGTGGCCGCCTGGCGCAGCTGGGACACCATGCCCATCGCCACGAGGCGCTTTATCGACTACATGAGCTCGCATATTGTCAATTAATGACTGGCGTGGCGTTGAGTGCGCTGTTTAGCGGGCTGTTGCTTTGGCTTTGGTGGCGCGATAGGTGCGTGCCGGGTGGCAGAGTAGTACCGCCACGACCATAAAGAACGCCGTGGTGCCCAGGCTGATGGGGTAGACCATCATGATGTTCGCAAAGGTGCGGAAGTGCGGGAACACGCAGAATACCCAATAGAAGCGGATGCCGCAGACACAGATCATGGTGATGAGGGCGGGCATGAGCGAGATGCCAAAGCCCCGCAGGTAGCCGGACATGTTTTCGTAGAACATGCTAAAGGCGTACGCCGGGAAGATCGAGCACACGCGGATATAGCCGATCGAGACGATGTTGGGGTCGCTGTTGAACAGCGATAGGATCTCGCGCCCCAGACCGACAATAACGATAATCGTGGTGAGGGCAACGATACCGCCTTCGACCAGGCAGACCTTAAGCGTTTTGGTGCAGCGGTCGATCTGGCGGGCACCGTGGTTTTGTCCCACAAAGGTGGTGCAAGCCTGGCTAAAGCTGTTGAGCAGGTTATAGCACACGTACTCCAGGCTCATGGCGGCGCTCGATGCCGCCATGACCTCGGTGCCCAGGCTGTTAATGGCGGACTGGATGATGATGTTGGCGACGGCAAAGACGGCGCTTTGGATGCCGGCGGGCAGGCCGATCTTGACGATGCGCTTGAGGGCGACGGGGTCGATAGCCAGGTCGCGTGGGGTGACGCGGACGACGGAGTCGGTCTTGAGCAGGCGGATAAAGAGCGTGGCGGCGCTGACGGTGTAGGCGATGGCGGTGGCGATGGCGACGCCCGCGACGCCCCAGTGGAGTACGGGGACAAAGATGAGGTCTAGGCCAATGTTGAGGACGGTGGACACAGCAAGCGCCTGCAGCGGCATGCGGGTGATGCCGACGGAGCGGAAAATCGCGGCCTCAAAGTTGTAGAGCAAGATCGAGGGCAGGCTGAGCAAAAAGACGCGCAGGTAGAGCGAGGCGAGCGGCATGGTCTCGGCAGGCACGTTGAGTGCGGCGAGCATGGGCTCGGCAAAGATCTCGCCCAGAGCGATGACGACAAAGCCTACGAGCGCCATTAAAATCGAGGTATGGACGGCGCGTTTGACCATGCTCTGATCGTTGCGGCCGATAGCGTTGGCGATGACCACGTTGGAGCCAAGCGACATGCCAATAAACAGGTTGAGCATAAGACTGGTAAGCGGAACATTGGAGCCGACCGCCGCCATGGCGAGGGTTCCCTGGTCGCCCGAGAAGTTACCGATGATGACCGTGGCGATGAGGTTCGACAGCTGCTCCAAGATGCTCGTGGCGGCCACGGGGAAGGCGAACAGGGGAATATTGCGCCACAGAGATCCGGTGGTCATGTCAATGTGCTTAGATGCGGTATCGGCCATACGCTCTCAATCTCTAACATGCTCTTTCGTGCTTATTTGCGCAGACGATGATACTCCTAATCGACTAGTCGTTGGGGACGTTCTTAAACGACTAGTCATTCAAGAACGTCTCCAATGACTAGGTGGGGGAGGCGTGCGACAATAGTGGGCGTTGTGTTGTTCGCGCTAAGGAGTTGCCATGTTGTTGTGTCCCGTTTGCCATAAGCCGTTGGTGGACAATGAGCGTGGGGCCGCATGCGCGGGCGGACACCGGTTTGACCGTGCGCGCGAGGGCTATCTATATCTGCTGCGCTCGTCCAAGAGCGGTGACTCCATGGGTGATCCTAAGTCGCAGGCGCGCAGCCGTCGTGACTTTCTGAACCGTGGATACTACGCGCCGTTGCGCGATGCGATGGTCGAGCTGGTGCGCAAACAGGTGTCTGGGCGTGCCGCGTCTATGAGCGGCCCCATGACGCTGCTCGATATTTGCTGCGGCGAGGGCTATTACACCCGCGCCATGGGCGCGGTGCCGGGCGTGGACTCTTACGGGTTCGACTTGGGCAAAGAGATGGTGCGTCTGGCCGCCAAGCGCGGCGATGCGACCTACTTCGTGGCCAACATGAAGGATATCCCCGTGGCAGATGGCGCCTTCGATATGGTGACCGAGCTCTTTGCTCCCTTTAACGAGCGCGAGTTTGCCCGCGTGCTGGCGCCCGAGGGCTCGCTCTACACCGTCGTGCCGGGTGCACGTCATCTGTTTGGGCTTAAGGAAGTGCTCTACGATACGCCGTACCTTAACGACGAGAAGCTGCCGCAGACCAGCGAGCTCGAGTTGGTCGGAACGCAGCGGGTGTCTGCGAATATTACGCTTCAGACCCAGGCCGACATCGAGGCGGTGTTCCAGATGACGCCGTACTACTACCGCACGCGCCCTGCCTACAAAGAGCGCCTGGCAAATTTGGATACCCTTCAAACCGACATCGACTTCATCATCGCCGAGTACCGCCACAGCTAACAACCTGCCAAAAAAGGGACAGGTTTATCTTGGTAGGTTTTATCTGGGCAAACGTAAAGGGCCGACCGCGGAGATGCGCGATCGGCCCTTTTTAGTTGCTTGGCTGCAGAGGCTATGAGAAGCGAGCGCTTACAGGCGGTCCTTGTTCTCGGCCTTAACGGCGTGTGCCTGCTGAACAAAGAACAGGTCGTACACCACGATGACAAAGGCGCCAAAGTTGATGGCGTCGCCGCCAAACGCGGGAAGCGTGAGCACCGCTTGGGCAAGCGTGGCGACCGCGGCAACAATACCGAGCTTAAACGCGCCGTCCACCTGCGAAGGCTTGTTGGCGCCCTTGATACCGGCGACGCCTGCGGCAAGGTCGACGAGACCCTTGGCGATAAGCACGACCGCTGCGAGCGTGGCGTACGAACCGTACGTGGAATCGAGACCGCCCGTGGCGATACCGATGCCGGCGGTGACGAGGCTGGCGATGCCCAAAACAAAGTAGATGAGAGCAAGGATTTTGAGAGTCTTGCGAGTGAAGCTCATGGCTGGTCCTTTCGATACGAGTACGCCAACTTGGCGCACCCAATGTACTGCACATATGGTGAAGCACATTGTAGTTCAACGCGGCGATGCATGCGTTTGAAAGCGCATTGAGCCCGCGCAGCCAAACCCAACCTTTCAAAAAGGAAAGCTGGGCGTAAGTCAAATCGATGGCAGCGTATGCGCGGCGCTGCGATGATGGGTCCATGGTAAGAGCTGGTCTCAAGGAGGAGCCATGATGTACGGAGCAGGGCAAGTGCGTGAGCCGCGGTCGTTGGGAAGGCGCATGGGCGATTCTGTGATCGCCGCCGTGTGCACGGGATTGATGGCGGTGCTTTGCATTGGGATGCTGTGGGCCATGTCGCATGTGGGACAATAGTGGACGGTTGGGTGCCGACATAAACGGCGCTCACGTATTCGTTTTGCTTGTTAAGGAGTGTCCATGGGCGTCGCCGATCCCTTTTTTGTTGCTCGGGCCGCGGGGCTTGAGCTGACCGGGACGTCCGAGGGCCTCACGCTCACCGACGGCACGATGGAGCTGCGTGCCGATTTTACTCGCATGCTTCCGCGGCTCAAGCAGGGCCGTCTGCAGCAAGAGCTGCTGGTAAAGGCTGCGCGCGCAAAAGGCATCGAGAGCCCATGGGCGATTGACGCCACGGCAGGCTTTGGCGAGGATTCACTGCTGCTGGCTGCCGCGGGCTTTACCGTCGATCTGTATGAGCAGGATTGCGTGATCGCGGCGCTCCTCAAGGATGCCTTGGATCGTGCGGCAGATGATCCGGCGCTTGCGACAGCCGTGGCACGCATGCGCTTACATGCCGGCGAGGACAGCATTGCCGGTCTTCGCCATACAGCTGAGCTGATCGAGCAGGGTGAGTTCGCCGCTCCCGACGTGGTGTATCTGGACCCCATGTTTCCCGAGCGCACCAAGAGCGCGGCGGTTAAAAAGAAGTTCCAACTTTTGCATCATCTGGAACAGCCGTGTGCCGATGAGGAGGCGCTGGTCGAAGCCGCGCTTGCGGTGCGGCCGCGCAAGGTCGTTATCAAACGGCCGGTGAAGGGGCCGCTGCTTGCCGGCGTTAAGCCGGGCTATCAGCTTGCGGGCAAGGCCGTCCGCTACGATGTTTTGGTGCCGCCGCGCCCGTAGCTTGAGTGCGATGGTTGGCGCTCCGTCAGTGCCGTGCCGATGCGGGGTCTATTTCCAAGGGTGCGACGTCAGGTGCCAGCCGCCGCAGTATTCGCATTTGTAGCAGGCTAAGCCGCGCCGCCCGCGGTTTTCGCAGTCGGCCATAACGGCCTCGGCCTCGGCGCGCGTGTCGTAACGGTTTTTGCGTTCGCACGACTTGTAGCGCCAGGCCTCATCGCGCTCGGCGTTCAGGGCATCGCGGCGCTCGTCTTCGCGCGCAAACAGGTCGCTCATATCGCCGCCGGTGGCAGCGCCCAAAAACTCGCTTTTGGCCTTTGACCAGGCGGCTCGCTTTTTGCTCCCCATCTGCATCGCGCCCCTCTCCAAACGTTGGTATCATTGCTCAATCAAAGTGATACCAATAAACGTGAGGTCGCCGCGTGATGATCAGAAAAACCCTCGATACCGACATTCCCGCTGTCATGGCTATCTATGACGCCGCCCGCGCCTTTATGCGCGCGCATGGCAACGCCACGCAGTGGCCCGAGGGCACGCCTTCTGCCGAGCAACTGGCTGCCGATATTGCCGCTGGTGGCAGCTATGTGTGCGAAGTCGACGGTCGCGTGGTGGCGACGTTTGCCTTTTTACCGGGCCCGGACGAGTGCTATGACGTAATTGAAGACGGCCAATGGCGTAGCGACACTCCGTACGCCGTGCTGCACCGTGTGGCATCCGACGGCACCGTGCACGGTATCGCGGCCGCGATGTTTGCCTTTGCCAAGGAGCGTGCCGACCACCTGCGCATCGATACGCATCAGGACAACCTGCCCATGCAGGGTGCGAGCATCAAGGCGGGGTTTGAACGCGCCGGCGTCGTGCATGTGTCGGACGGCACGCCGCGTGTTGCGTTTGACTGGCTGCGCGTGGCATAAGAGCGAGAGCTCGTGTCAGCAATGCGCGTGAACGAAAATGGCCCCGGGCGGGGCCGTTTTTGGTTGCTGCGCTGTTTTGCAAGATGGTAGACGCTGCGCGCTGTCGGCTCTAAGACATCTACGCCCGGGGCAGCTCACTTCCGCAGTGACAACACTTGGTCGCGCCTTCGTGCACCTTTTCCAGGCAATACGGGCAGACAGGCGCCGGTGCGGCTTCCTCGGCGGTAGCACCGGCGAGCCTGTCGCCAATCTCCTGCGCTTTGTTGAAAGCCTTGACGATGGCAAAGACGATCGCCGCCACAATCAAAAAGTTGATGCACGCGCCGATAAAGGCGCCAAAGTCGATATTGGTGCCCGGCACCACCAGCCCCGAGATCTCGGTGGCGCTGCCGCCGGCAATCACGGAGATAAACGGGTTGATGATGTTATCGGTAAGCGAGGTCACGATGGCAGTGAATGCGCCGCCGATAATCACGCCGACGGCCATGTCTATCACGTTGCCGCGATTAATGAATTCCTTGAACTCGTTGAGCAATGCCTTCATGGTGGCTCCTCGCTGTTGTGAGGCTCGCGTTGTTGCTGTCCCAGATGACCCCGGGCAGACAAAAAAGGGAGGTGCCGGCTTTCGTAAGGCGCGAACCTACGAAAATCGCCGCGCGGCAACGCGGAGCGATGAGCTCGGTCGGGGGATAGGGCCCGCTTCGCCCGCCGGCTCGTAAATTGTATCATCCAGTGTGGAACGAGGACGCCCGTTGCCGCGTGCGATGGGCTTGTAATAAGAGGAGAGCCATGTCGAAGCAGGCAGTCGTTGGAATCTTGGCGCATGTCGATGCCGGCAAGACCACGTTGGCCGAGGCCATGCTGTTCAACGCGGGTCGCATTCGCAAGCGCGGCCGCGTGGACGATGGCGATTCGCATCTGGACACTAACGCGATCGAGCGTGAGCGCGGCATCACGATCTTCTCGTCGCAGGCCGTGCTCGACCATGGTGATACCCACGTCATGCTCGTGGATGCACCCGGCCACGTCGATTTTTCTGCCGAGGCGGAGCGCACGCTGCGCGCACTCGACTATGCGATTTTGGTTGTGGGCGCCAACGATGGCGTGCAGGGGCATACCGAAACCCTGTGGCGCCTGCTTGCGCGCTATGACATCCCGACGTTCATCTTTATCAATAAGATCGATCTTGAGAACCCTGGTCGCGATGCGCTGCTGACGCAGCTCGGCCAGCGTCTTTCCGAGGGCTGTCTGGATGCCGAAGATTTGCTGGCGGGCGGCGCTGTGCAAGAGGATGCTGCGGCGTTGGACGAGGTGGCGCTCGATGAGTTTCTTGAAGCAGGCGAGTTGTCTGCCGAAACGTTGTCGCGGCTCGTCGCGGAGCGCAAGCTGTTCCCCTGCTTTGCCGGCTCGGCGCTCAAAGACCAAGGCGTGGCGGAGTTACTCGACGGTATGTGTGCTTTGATGCGCGAGCGGGCATGGTCCCAGGAGTTCGCCGCGCGCGTCTATCGCGTGAGTCGTGGAGACCGTGGTGAGCGCCTTGCCTGGGTTAAGGTGACGGGCGGTGTGCTGCGTGCAAAACAGGTGATTGAGGGGCGCTCCGGTGTCGAGGCATGGGAGCAAAAGATCGATCAGGTCCGTATCTATAACGGCGAGAAGTACGAGCTTGTCCAAGAAGTTGCTGCTGGCGGCATCTGCGCTGTGACGGGCCTTGCGCACGTTCACCCGGGTGATGCCTTGGGCGCGGAGCCCGCGGGCGATGCGCCTGTCATAGCGCCGGTTCTCACCTATACGGTGCTGCCGGGCGAGCACGATGTCCATACGGTGTTCCAAGCGCTGACCGAGCTTGCCGATGAGGACCCCATGCTCGGCGTAAGCTGGAACACGCATCTTGAGCAGATTCATCTGCAGTTGATGGGTGCGGTGCAGCTCGAGGTCGTGCAGCGCGTGCTAGCCGATCGCTTTGGCCTCGTGGTTGCGTTTGAGCCCGGCGGCATTCTCTATAAGGAGACTATTTCGCAGCCGGTCGAGGGCGTGGGCCACTTTGAACCACTGCGCCACTATGCCGAGGTGCATCTGCGTCTGGAGCCGTTGCCGGCGGGCTCGGGCGTGCAATTTGGCACTGTGACCTCGACCGACGAGCTCGACTTGAACTGGCAGCGTCTGGCGCTCACCAACGCTATGGAGCGCGACCACCTGGGCGTGCTGACCGGCTCGCCCATCACCGATGTACGCATTACGCTCACGGGCGGCCGCGCGCATGCCAAACACACCGAGGGCGGCGACTTTCGCCAGGCCACGTACCGCGCGATTCGCCAGGGGCTCATGCAGGCACGTGAGGCCGGCGCGGCGGTGCTGTTGGAGCCGTGGTACCACTTTGAGCTCGAGGTGCCGGGGGAGTGCGTGGGTCGTTCGTTGTCGGATGCCACGCGTATGGGTGCCGAGTACGAGCCGCCGACGATGGCGGGCGACCGGGCGAAGCTTGGGGGCCGCGTGCCGGCATCCGAAGTGCAGGATTACGCGCTGGAGGTGGCTGCCTACACGAGCGGTCGCGGACATCTGTACCTAGAGTTTGCCGGCTATGCAGCTTGCCATGATGCCGAGCGCGTCATCGAGACGGCCGCCTATGAGCCCGAGGCCGATCTGCCCAACACGCCCGACTCGGTCTTTTGCTCTCACGGCGCTGGCTACACCGTTAAGTGGTATGACGTCCCCGAGGCAGCCCACGTAAAGGTCGATCCCGCCACCTTCCGCCCCTGGCGAGCAGCAGACGCCGAGTTTTTCGGCCACATGTGACAAAGGGACAGTTCCTTTGTCACATGCTATTGGTATAACTCGGTACAAGTTGGTATAACTATTGCCAAGGTTTGCCAATCCGAGGAGGCCGACATGAATCCAAATCCCTTTAAGCCCACGGCTGGCAAGCGGCCTCCGATACTCATCGGTCGCGAGTCGGTCATCGAAGATTTCGAGGAAGGGCTCGATAACGGCGCCGGAGCGCCGGGCAGGCTCATGCTCATTACGGGAAACCGCGGCTGCGGCAAGACAGTTCTCCTGCGGGAGCTGCAACGTCTGGCCAGCGAGCGCGGATGGGCGGTTGTCTCCGATTCCGCTTCGCTTGGCTTATGCGACCGCTTGGCCGACGCGCTTCGCTCGAATAAACCCGTTGTGACGTCAATGGAGTTCGGTCCGTCGTTTGGGCGGATGTCGGTCGAGGCGGCGCGAGCAAAGGGCGAGACGTTGCGAGGGCTGGTCAACGAGCGCCTCAAGAAGCTCGGCCCAGGCAAGGGCATACTGTTTGCGATTGACGAGGCTCAATCTGCGTCTATCGAGGAGCTGGCGGCTCTTGCCGTTCTCTATCAGCAGGTGCTCGGAGACCAGGATGCCACGGGCTTGTCCGATAGCGACCAGCGCGGCCTTGCGCTTGTTTTTGCCGGCTTACCCAGTATGGTTGACGATCTGCTCGAAGAGCCGAGCGTGACGTTTTTGCGGCGTGCCCAGCAGCGTACACTGGGGGCGATATCTTTGCCCAAGGTGCGCGATTCGTATATCCAGACGGTCAAAGACGCTGGTCTTTACGTTGACGCGGAGACGGCGGACCTTGCGGCGCGCAAAAGCATGGGGCATCCCTATATGGTTCAGCTGGTGGGCTATTACATGTGGCGGTCTGCTGTCCGGCGTGGCTCGCAGGTCATCGAAAGGCGCGATGTCGAGGATGGCCATGCGGATGCCGTCTCCGAGTTCTACGAAGCGGTTGACGCGCCCCTGTATTACGGGCTGCGCAGTCCACAGCGCCTTTTTATCGAGGTCATGGCGGTTGACGAGGGTAAACCGACGCGAATGGCGGACATCATTGAGCGCTGCGATCGCACTCAGAGCTGGGCGAGTAAATACCGCGCAAGCCTGATTCGCGAGCGCGTCATCGAGGCTGCCGGATACGGCCTCGTCCGGTTTACCGTGCCCATGCTGGGCGAGTACATTCGCGATCGCATTTTATGGCACGAGTAGGGTGATAAAGGTGACGGAACAGAAGATGAGCCCGCAGGCTATCGAGGTGCGTGGCGCGCGCGTCCATAACCTCAAGGGCATCGATATAGATATCCCGCTGGGAAAGCTCGTAGGCATTGCCGGCGTGTCGGGTTCGGGCAAGAGTTCGCTGGCACTGGGCGTTCTTTACGCCGAGGGCTCGCGCCGTTACCTGGAGGCGCTCAGCACCTATACCCGCCGTCGTCTGACGCAGGCCGAACATGCCCAGGTGGATGAGATCTTGCACGTGCCGGCGGCGCTCGCGCTACACCAGCGTCCGAGCGTGCCGGGCGTGCGCTCGACCTTTGGCACCATGACCGAGCTCAACAATAGCCTGCGCCTGCTCTTTAGCCGCTGTGCCCATCACGTGTGCTCGCACTGCGGGGCGCGCGCGGAGCCGAGCCTTAACGTGGCTGCGGGTCTGTCGCTCACGTGTCCGACATGCGGCCGCGAGTTCTACGCGCCGAGTGCCGAGGATTTGGCTTTCAATAGCGGTGGTGCGTGCCCTACCTGCGGCGGCACCGGTGTCATGCGCGAGGTGGACGAAGCGAGCCTGGTGCCCGACGAGTCAAAGACCATCAACGAAGGCGCGGTGCTTCCCTGGGGTACGCTCATGTGGGATCTGATGAAGCAGGTGGCAGGCGAGATGGGCGTGCGCACCGACGTGCCGTTTAACCAGCTCACGCCTCAAGAGCGCGACATCGTGCTCCATGGCCCGGCGGTTAAGAAGCACATTCTCTACGTTCCCAAAAACGGCGAGGGCGCTACGCCGCTCGACTTTACCTATTACAACGCCGTCTATACCGTCGAGAATGCGCTCGCCAAGGTTAAGGACGATAAGGGTTTAAAACGCGTTGCGCGCTTTTTGCGCGAGGGGCCATGCCGCGATTGCGGCGGCACGCGTCTCTCCGAGGCCGCGCGCCAGCCCCAGGTGTGCGGCGTCAATCTGGCACAGGCGGCGGCCATGACGCTGGGTGAGGCGATTGAGTGGGTGCGCGGGGTGCCCGCATCCTTGCCGGCCGAGATGCAGCCCATGGCAGCGGATATCTGCGATTCGTTTTTGAGCGCGGCCCGTCGTCTGGTCGACCTGGGTCTCGATTACCTTTCACTCGATCGCGCCGGTGCTACGCTCTCCACGGGCGAGCGTCAGCGCGTCCAGCTCGCCCGTGTGGTGCGCAACCGATCGACGGGCGTGCTCTATGTACTGGACGAGCCTTCGATCGGTTTGCACCCTGCCAATGTCGACGGCTTGGTGGGCGTAATGCGCGATCTGGTGGATGATGGCAACACCGTGGTTGTTGTCGACCACGATACGCGCGTACTGGCGGAAGCCGACTATCTGGTTGAGATGGGTCCCGTTGCTGGAGCAGGCGGCGGCAATGTGATTGCTGCAGGCACGGTAGACGAGGTCGAGCAATCGCGGGGCAGCCGCATCGCTCCGTTTTTGCGCGCAGAGCCCAAGCGCTTGCGTCCGCAGGTGACTGACGACGAGATGTTCGACCAGGGGCATATCCACATGGCAACCGATGCTATCCATACCGTCAAGCCGCTCGAAGTCGATATCCCGCGCGGCCGTCTCGTCGCGGTTACGGGCGTTTCGGGTTCGGGCAAGACGACGTTGGTGCTCGAGACGCTTATCCCGGCACTCAAGGCGCAGGCAGCCGGCGAGCGCCTGCCAAAACATGTGCGTTGGATCGATGCCGAAGGCATTGCCCGCGCAAACCTGATTGACGCTACGCCTATCGGCGCCAACGTGCGCTCGACGGTGGCGACTTATGCCGACATCCATGATGAGCTGCGCCGCGCTTTCGCCCGCACGCCAGAGGCCAAGGCAGCCGGCTACAAGGCAGGTGCCTTTAGCTACAACACTGGCACTCTGCGCTGCCCTACGTGCGATGGCACGGGCTCGATATCGCTCGACGTGCAGTTTTTGCCCGACGTCGAGATCGTCTGCCCGGCATGTCGCGGTTCGCGTTATGCAGACACGGCTTCGCATATCCATCGCGAGGGCAAGGACGGGAGCTTGCTTACGTTGCCGCAGCTCATGGACATGAGCGTGGACGAGGCTCTCGACGCCACGGTGGGGCTCAAGAAAGTTCAGGCGCGCTTGCAGACCTTGCACGACCTGGGCTTGGGTTATCTCACGCTCGGTGAGCCCACGCCGGCGCTTTCGGGCGGCGAGGCGCAGCGTCTTAAGCTTGCGAGCGAGATGGGCCGCGTGCAGGATGATGCCGTATTCGTATTTGACGAGCCCACGATCGGCCTGCATCCGCTCGATGTTCAGGTACTGCTGAGTGTGTTCGACGGCCTTGTTGCCAAGGGCGCCACGGTTATCGTGATCGAACACGATCTCGACCTTATCCGTAACGCCGATTACGTGATCGACATGGGCCCGGGCGGCGGCGATGCCGGCGGGCAAGTCGTCTGCGCCGGCACGCCGGGCGACATCGTGGCCTGCCCTGCAAGCATCACCGGCCGCTACCTATAACCGAATGTGACAAAGGGACTGCCCCTTTGTCACATTCCCGGAAAGCCTGTTTGGCGCAGGGCCTCGTAGAGGACGATGGCGGCGCTGTTGGAGAGGTTGAGGGCGCTGATACGGTAGTCGTCCGGATTGACGAAGTTGCCGCAGATATCCTGCTGAAGGATGGCTTCGTGGCCGTCCTCGGTATGCCCCAGCGATTCCTCGTGGGCTTCCCAGGCCTCGGCGTTGTCGAGTGAGTCGCAATCGCGCAGCATCGGGATGCGCTCGCAGCACTCGGGCGCCGCGGCAAGCAGTGGCTCGGGAATGCCCGAGCTCTCACTGCCAAAGATCAAGTAGTCGCCATCTCGGTAGGTGCTCTGCGCATAGGTGCGGCGTGCCTTTTTGGTCAGCAGATGCAGGCGACCGTCGGCGGGGGAGAGACCGTTGCGCGCAAGGAAATCCTCCCAGCCGGCATAAGTCGTCACGTCCAAGTTTTGCCAGTAGCCCAGACCGGCGCGACGTACCGTCTTGTCATCGAGCGAAAACCCCAGCGGCTCCACCAGATGCAGGCGGGCGCCGGTGACCACGCAGGTGCGGCCGATATTGCCCGTATTGGCCGGAATCTCGGGCGCATACAGCACAATGTTGAACATGAATCTCCTTGGCTCAGAACGAAAAACCACCACGAAGGGACAGACACCTTCGTGGTGGTTGGCGACTACTTTGCGGACAAATGCCCGCTTGGATAAACCTAGGCGCGGTGCCAGTCGGTCAGGCAGGCATCGAGGGAGGCGATGAGCGCATCCTTGTCCATGTGACGGCCGATGATGCACAGGCTCGTCATGCGGTCGCCCGTCTCGTCGTCCCAAATCTGCATGATCTCGGGGTTCTCGTCGATGATCTTCTGCTTCTCGCCCTCGGGCGCCGAGTCAACGAACAGGCCGTTCTCCATCAGACGCATCTGGTGGCCGGCCTGCTCAAACATGTAGCACATGTCCGGATTGTCGGCCTGCCACAGCGGGCCCTTGACGCGGATGACCTCGTCGGGCCACTCCTGCTCAACAAAATTGGTGAACTTTTGCAGGTCAAACGGCTTGCGGCGCGAGTACACAAAGGTCTCGATGTCGTACTCGAGCACCTCGGGGTCGTCGTGCTCCTCGGGATGCTCCATGGCCTCGATCCAGGCGGCGGAGTTGTAGGCGCGCATAAAGTCGAAGCGGTCGGTGTCGAGCAGCTCCTCCATGGGGACCTCGCCGTTTTGGGCCTCGACGATCACGGCGTCTTTCTGCAGGCTGCGCACGATGGCCTTGAGCTCGGCGATCTGCTCGGGGCTCACGGTATCGGTCTTGTTGAGGATCAGCGTGGAGCAGAACTCGATCTGCTGGATGAGCAGACTTTCGATGTCGTCCTCGTCGATATCCTCGGCCAGCAGGTCGCGACCGCCGTTGAACTCGTCGTACATGCGGGCGCAGTCGACCACGGCCACGATGTTGTCGAGCGCAAGCTTAGGCTCGCCGCCCACCTTGGCCTCGTCGCAGAAGCTCGAGATGGTGTAGGCGATGGGGATAGGCTCGCAAATGCCCGATGCCTCGATGATGATGTAATCGAAGTTGCCCGAATCGGCGATGCCCTGCAGCTGGTTGGCAAGGTCGTCCGAAAGCGTACAGCAGATGCAGCCGTTGGTGAGCGGGATGAGGTCATCGGTCTCGGAAAGGCCGCCGTCGGCGATGAGGCTGGCGTCCACATTGATCTCGCCGATATCGTTGACGATTACGGCGGCGCGGATGCCGCCGTCGTTAGCGAGGATGTGGTTGAGCAGCGTGGTCTTGCCGGCACCGAGGTATCCGGTAAGCATGATGATCTTCACGGGTTTGTTGGGCATGTGCCCTCCTTTGTTAGACATGGCTTACAGTTAAATCTTATGCCAAACGCCTGCTCTTATACCCACGCGCCGGCAAATAACACAGGCTACTCCCAGGCTCCCCACACATCGGGGCAATAACCGACGGTGGCCTTTTTGCCGTTGCGCACGATGGGCTCGGCTAGAACCTGCTGATTCTCGAGCAGTTTATCGAAGCGCTGGCTAGGGGTGAGGTGCTGGATGAGCGCGAGCGTCTCCTCGTCCTTAGCCTTGGGGTTGAGCAGCTTGTCGATGCCGCCGACCGCCTGCATCACGCTCGTGAGCTCGCCCTTGCTCATCTCCTTTTCCTTAAGGTCGATAAACTGCACCTTAATACGGCGCTCCTTAAAATAGCGCTGGGCCTTCTTGGTGTCGAACGACTTCTTAGTCCCGAAGATTTGAATATTCATGGCCCCGCCGCTCTATCGAATGAAGTTGGTCGTTGCGCGATCTGCCTCGGGTGCGTTGATACCGGCGGCTTGTCCCGCCTCGATGCAGCGCAGGAGCCAGGCCATGTTTTTGCCGATGTTTCGCATGGTGGCAAGGCCCTCGGCATCCCCATCGGCGTCGCCGGGCACGCGGCCAAATACGTTGTTCCAGTAGGTGGAGGCAACCACGGGCATTTGCTTAATGGTGAAGTACTTGTTGAGCACATCGAAGGTGGTCGACGTGCCGCCGCGACGGGCGACGGCGACTGCGGCGCCGGGTTTGTGCTCAAAGGCATGCCCGCCTGCATAGAAGGCGCGATCGAGGGCCGAAAGGATGCGGCCGCTGGGGTGCGCGTAGTAGACGGGCGAGCCAAAGACAAAACCGTCGGCCTGCTCGGCGGCAGCGATGAGCTCGTTCACCACGTCGTCGTCAAAGGTACAGCGACCGCCAAGTTTGCCGCACTGACCGCAGCCGATGCAGTCGCGAATGGGCTTGGCGCCCAGCTGGAACACCTCGGTATCGATGCCCTCGGCGTTGAGTTGCTCGGCGATCTCGGCGAGTGCGCGGGCGGTATTGCCGTTTGCCTTGGGACTGCCATTGACCAAAAGAACCTTCATCACAAACTTCCTCTGCTGTCGGTGACTTCTGCGGAGGATTATCGCACGAGAGGGCAGATGGCGTGGGGCGCGATGTGAAACGGCTTGTGTTTCACATCGCGCCCCACGACGCTAGTTCAGCTTGGTGCCCGGTACTTGCGGTGCCTCTTTAAGCAACGCTTTGAGCTCGTTCAAAATGGAAACGGGCTGCCGGTCAACGCTGTCCAGATGAAGCGTCGCCACGCGAATGGGTGGCTGATATTCAAGTGAGCCGATGAGCACGGGAGAACCCAGGAACCGCTCGATTTCTTCTGCGATCGCGTCGGTCTCTTCGGGATCAAAGTCGTCGAAAAGCGCCGCGAACGTCGGCCCCGTCGAGCGGAACAGGCGACCCTTGCCGCGCGAGCATTCCATGAGGCAGGCGGCGCTTTCTGCCAAAACGCGGTCGCCCGCATCAAAGCCAAAGCGGGCATTGACCTGAGCGATATCGTCGATTTTGATGGCGATCAAACCAGCCTTGCGCGCCACGCGACGCATTTCGCCAATGGCGTTGACCAGGGCGTGAATATCGCCCAAGCCGGTCACGGAATCGGTCGTATCTGCCAAGCTTCGGTTGATGATAATGCCCACATACATGCCGGGCTCGGTATCGGTGCCGTCCAAGCAGTAGCCCGTGCAGTCGCAAAGCACGTATTTTCCGGTGGCATCCATTACGCGATACTGCATGTAGTGGAAGTGCCATGTGCCGTTTATCACCATGTCGAGCTCGGCACGTACGTTGTCGCGGTCCTCGGGATGAACGCGGGCGAGCCACATGTCGAGTGAGTTAAAAGGGTGCTGGGAGGGCAGGTCAAAATCGCGCACGGCGTTAACCGACCATTGCGATTCTCCCGTATCGAGATTGAGGATAAACGGATAGCGCGTCTCGGAGCTCATGGAGATCGCTTGGAACACCCGGTCGTTGCAGGGAAGCTGGTCGACGATTGGGCGTTGCGGCGCGTCATCGTCTTTCGGTTGCTGCACACGATGCATAAGCTTATAGCGATACATCTTGCGATCGGCATCCATCGTCATCTGGCGACGCGTGTCGCCAGCAAGTGGATCGACGCGCGAGCAGCCAAAGCTAAAGCTGCCGATCATGGGTGCCTTGCCACCTGAGCTCGCCTCGATCAGCCTGGCACGCACCTGCTCCAAGCGCTGCTCGAGTTCAATCTCGTTTGCGGAGGGCGAGATGAGCACAAACTCGTCTCCACCGATACGGAACAGCATCTCATCGTGCTCCATAGTTTCGGAGAGCGTGCGGCAGATGCTCAGAATATAGCGATTGCCTTCGGCGTGGCCAAACCTATCATTGCAATGCTTGAGATGGTCGATGTCAATATAGGCGCAGGTGAAGGGGTCGCCTTTGCGCCAGAGTTGCTCGACGTGACGGTCGAATCCGTTGCGGTTGCCCAAGTTGGTGAGCGGATCGATATAGGCGTTGCGCTCAAGCAGCTGGCGCTCTTGTTGCAGGATGGCATGCGTCTTTTGCAGTTGCTCACCAACG
Source organism: uncultured Collinsella sp. (assembly GCA_900544995.1). Classification (GTDB taxonomy): domain Bacteria; phylum Actinomycetota; class Coriobacteriia; order Coriobacteriales; family Coriobacteriaceae; genus Collinsella. The sequence goes on from UQXC01000003.1 coordinate 38,184, forward strand.
GCGCGTAGCTCAGCAGGCAGCGCGGCAACATCGAGTTCAGCGGTCGAGACGCCGTTCGCAAGTCGCTGAAGATAGGCAATAATCGATTGCTCGCCCAGGCGATATGACTCGTTCATGATGGATAACCTCCTTGGGCGGAACAACGGTTTGTATCATATCCCCAATTCGGCTTGGATTGGGGATATAAGTTAGCTAATGGAGACAAATGCCCCCTTCGGCGGTGGCGTTTTGCGCGTGAGCGTATCAGTTGTTATTGCCGCCATCGAGCAATGCCTCAAAATCCTTCGCCGGCACGGGGCGGTAGTAGAGGAAGCCCTGAGCGTAGCGGGCGCCCATTTGTCGTAGCATGTTCGCCTGCTCATTTGTCTCGACGCCTTCGACCACGACGGGCAGATGAAGCGACTGCGCCATTTCGAGCATCGATGAAATGATTTGCGTGCTGCGGCCTTGATCGCGGTCGGTGGGTACAAAGGTGCGGTCGAGCTTGATGACGTCGACGTTGACGTTCTTGAGCATCGCGAGCGTGGACTGACCGGTGCCAAAATCGTCCATATAGGTCGAGAAGCCGCGGGTGTGCAGATCTGCGGTCAGCTTATCCACGGCCTCGGATTCTCCCGTATAAGCCGTCTCGGTGATCTCGATACGCATGAGCTCGGGCGGTAGGTTGTATTGGGCGGCGAGCGCCCCCATATGTTCGGCAACGTCGCAGGCAAGGATATCCACGCGCGACACATTAAGCGAGACCGGAACCACGCGAAGACGGCGATCGAGACGCTCGCGAAGCCATATGGCGACACCCTGCCAAATGTACTTGTCGAGCGTCACTACAAAGCCGCTTTCCTCGAGTGCGGGGATAAACGTTGCGGGCGAAATGAGAGAGCCGTCCTTGTCAATCCAGCGGGTGAGTGCTTCGGCGCCAATAATCTCGCCGGTTTCCATATCGACCTGGGGCTGAAGATAGTACGTGATGCGACCATTTGACAGCGCGTACTGGAATTCGGTCAGCGTGCGGTGGAACGCGACTTCGCGCTCGTACTCCGCGGGGCGGAAAATAGCAATGCGCTCCTTAAAGTCGTTTTTTGCGCGTCGATTGGTAAACATGGCCTTTGCCTGCGCATCGATGGTGATTTCCTCATTGGAGTCGATGGGGTAAACGCCCATGGACGGCCAAAAACCTACGCCGTCATCATGTCTGGCTACGGCCTCGCGAACGCGGTTGTAGATTTGATGGACGGTGATGTGCTTAAAGGGGATGAGTACACAAAAGTCATCTTGGCCCCAGTACCCTGCGACGCCCATATCGGCATTCTCGATGTCCTTGAGGACCGTGCCCACATCGGCGAGTACGCGGTCGCCCTCGGCCTGGCCGTGCCATTCATTAAACAGGCGCATGTGGCCCATGTCGACTGTGGCGATGCACCAGGTGCCGTTGCGCCTTGCCTCGAGAAATGCGTTGGCGCGCCGCATAAACTCGCTGGGTCGATAGAGGCCCGTGAGCGAGTCGATACGTTCGGCTATGGCGCTTTTGCGCTCCGCCTCGGGTATGGGGAGGCTGTCGTTGGGAACAAGCCCGCCGGCCGTGCGAAGGCGACGGTCGAGTTCGCCTAAAACGGCGGTCGCTTGATGGGTTAAGTGCTCGTAAAAGGCCGGGACGACAAGACAGACGGGAGTAATGGTGTCGCCTGCGATTCGAACAGGAGCGAAAACGGCCTCTTTAAGGTGGCGGGTCAGTTGCTCGAATGCCTCGTGGTCCAGGTCGTTGCTGAGCACGACGAACTGGACGCTTCGTGAACGGTAGACCCGGCTCCTGCCGCGGGTGATCGACAGCATGCGGCCTGCGTATTCGGCAAGCATATTGTCGACAGCCTCGGCCCCGTAGAGCTCGTTGAGTTTTGTCGTGCCACGAACGCGCACCGCTATAAGCCCTGTCTCGCAACGATCGCGGCGGCAGGCGTCGATGGCGTTGGCCAGCATGCGCTGCGTTCCGAGGCCTGTGGCAGCGTCGACGGTTTCGGCAAGTGAGTGGTTGACGAGCTCGCCGACATAGAGCGAGGGGACATTTCCGTCGCCGTCGATACGAAACCCGCGAGCACGGCAAAGGACGTAGTCGCCGACGGCGTTGCGCACACGATACTGCATGACGCGACGGTGCTTGGTGCCGTTGTAGACTTGGTCGATGTCGTTGATGCAGGCCTCAAGGTCGTCGGGATGGACGCGCGTTTTCCAGTAATCGCGACAGTTGTCTATGTGCTCCGAGGGAAGGCCAAGATCGCGCAAGGCACCTTGTGACCAAAGGGTGCGATGTTTGTCCAAGTTCTCGATAAAGAAATAACGGCCCTCGTTGAGCATCGAAAAGGCGTCAAAAATTCGATCGCTTATTTCGAAGTCGTCGGCGTGAACTTGCGTGATATTGCGTCGATCGAGGTGCATGGCATGACGTAGCTTGTAGTCGTACATGCGATGGTCGGCATCGAGCGTCATGCGATTGGAAGCTTCGCCCAGGGCGGGGTCGGCATGTGACACTCCGTAGCTAAACGAGCGGGGCATCTCGGAATCGTTGTTTTTGAGCAGAACCGTTCGGCAGTGTTTCAGACGTTCGGCGAGGTCGTCCTCGGTTGCAATCGTAGATAGGATGGCAAACTCGTCGCCGCCTATGCGAAACGCCGCTTCGCCCACCTTCATATACAGCTTAAGATAGAGACTTACCTGCAAGATATAGCGGTTGCCCTCGTCATGCCCAAAGACGTCGTTGCAGTGCTTGAGATTGTCGATATCGATGAACGCCATGGTAACGGGGGCGTCCTGCTCCCAGAGCTCCTCGAGGGAACGGGCAAAGCCGCCACGGTTGCCAAGCCCAGTAAGCTGGTCGGTAAAGGCAGTCCTGATCAGATCGTCTTGACGTTCGAGAAGGTCGCGGACGGTCTTTTCGAGCGTTTCGGTGTAATTGCTGACAGTTTCCATGTTCTAAGCGGCTTTCTGAGGTCGGGGCGGATTGCGTCGGGCGAGCTCGTTGTGTACACGCGTCGTTGCTCAGCGATTTGCATGTATCCAGGCCCCCGCCTTGCCGCGTTGTTGAGTTAATTTGCCGGCTAATGTTCGCTGTTGATAACAGCTGAGTAGTGTAAACAATAGTGCACAATTATATATGGGTGCACATGCTGTGGGCGGCTATTATTCGACAGGCGGTAGCGCGACGATGCGATGTTCGATAAAAATGCGACTGGGACGATATATGTTGACGAGTATACTTGTCCCGTTTTAAAACGCAGGAACGGAGATGGTCGCATGGCACAGTCAAATATGACGCGCACGGTGGGGCTGGCGCTCGAGGGAGGCGGCTACCGCGGTATGTATACGGCGGGCGTGCTCGACGTTTGGATGGAGCACGGTTTGACCTGCGACCATATGGTGGGCGTCTCGGCGGGCGCGGCGTTTGGCTACAACTTTAAATCGCGCCAGATCGGCCGCGCCATTCGCTATAACAAGGCCTATTGCGCCGACAAGCGCTATGCGAGCGTGACCAGCTGGCTGCGAACTGGCGATATGTTCAATGCCGACTTTGCCTATCACGAGGTGCCTATCGAGCGCGATCCCATCGACCTGGAAGCATATCGCGCTTGCCCCATGCGATTTACGTGCGTGTGTACCGATATCGAGACGGGCAAGGCCGTCTATCACGACCTGCCCTATGGCGATGAGCGCGATATCGAGTGGATTCGGGCGTCGTCGGCAATTCCCGTGGCGACGCGTCCCGTTGCTATTGACGGGCATAAGTATCTGGATGGTGGCGTGACTGATTCTATTCCCAGCGCATGGCTGTTTGCGCAGGGGTATGACCGCAATATCGTGGTACTTACGCAGCCGGCGGGCTTTGCGAAGCAGCCCAACAGCGTGATGCCCATGCTGCGGCGTGTGTTCCGTCACTATCCGGAGTTTGTCGCAGCGCTTGAGCATCGGCATGAGGTCTACAATGCCACGCTCGATGACCTGGCACGTCGCGAGGCTGCCGGCGAGATCTTTGTGGTGCGTCCGAGCGAATCGGTGAAGGTGCCGTCGCTGTGTCGCGAGCCCGATGAACTTGAGCGCATCTACCAGATTGGTCGCCGCGATGCGGAGGCGACCTTGCCGGCACTGGAGGCATATCTGGCAGGGTAGAGGCTGCTGCCGCCATCTCGGCGGAAAGCGCATCCCGGAATGGAGGCTCAAACTGGGATGCGCTTTCCATTGCTGAAGATATGAGGCTGCGAATCAGCTGCTCGGCCTAGACTTACGCCTGCTGCCAGGTGTCGACGAGCTCCTTGGCCGCGGCGTAGGGGTCATCGGCGCTGCAGACGGCGCTCACCACGAAAAAGCCGTCGACGCCGGTGGCCTTGAGCTGTGGCAGGTCGGCCGTCTTGACGCCGCCGCCCACCACGATGGGCACGGGGCTTGCCGCGTGGAGCGCGGCCAGATCCTCAAAGCTCTTGGTGATGATGGAACCATCGGCTGCGCGTCCGCAATCGCGTTTGGTCTCGGTCTCGTGGAGTGGGCCGATGCCCAGGTAGTCGACCAGGCTCATGTCGGCGGTCTTGACGTACTCGAGCATCTCCTCGCAACGGGCCGAAAGGCCCACGATGGCATCGGGGCCCAACAGCTTGCGGCAGACCTCGACGGGAATATCGCTCTGGCCTACGTGCACGCCGTCGACGGCAATACCCTGCTCACGCGCGGCGAGTACGCAGTCAAGGCGGTCGTCGATCAGCAAGGCGACCTGACCGGTCTTGCCGGCCTGTGCGATTGCCTGCGCGGCGTCGCCGGTCAGCGCAATGATCTCGCGGGCGCTTGCCACCTTGGAGCGCACCTGGATGCAGGTAAAGCCGGCGTCGAGCGCCTGGGCCACCACATCGCCCACGGGGCGCCCGAGCGTGTTTTCGGGGCCGAGTACCAGATAGGCCGAGATATCAAGGTTGTCGCGGATGCTCATCGTGTTTCCTCCTGTTTCTTGATCTGTGCTTCCATGCGTTCGAGCTTGCCGGTCATGGTGTCGGTAAATCCGGGTCGAATATCGGCTTTGAGCACGACTTCGGTGCGGATGCCCTTGCTCGCCAACACAAAGGTTGCGTCGCGCACGACCTGCATGACCTCGTCCCAGTCGCCCTCGATCTCGGTGAACATCGAGGTGGTGCGGTTGGGAAGGCCGCTCTCGCGAATGACGCGCACGACCTCGGCGACCTCGGCGGACAGCTCATCGCCGGTGCCGCACGGGGCGATGGCCACGGCGACGAGTGTGTTCATTCCAGCAGCAGTTGCGGGCTCGGACATGGCTTATGCCTCCTCGAGCTCGAGTTGGTTATCAGCGATATCTTGGGCGGTCGCGCGGTAGAGCTCATCGATAAAGGCGACCTTAAAGCTTGCCGGGGCATCGGCGACAGCGGCGGCACGCGTGCCGGCAACGTTGTAGACCGCGGTGCCGCAGATGGCTGCCGTAAACGGGTCGGCGGCACAGGCGTACACGGCTAGCACGCCGCCCTGCGAGCAGCCGCAACCGGTGATCTTGGACATGAGCGGGCTGCCGCCGTGGGACTTGGCCACGGTCGTGCCGTCGGTAATCAGGTCGACTTCGCCCGAGACCACTACGGCGCCGCCGGTGTAGCGGGCGAGCGCCACGGCGGCATCGCGGGCGGCGTCGACCGTGTCGGTGGTATCGACACCGCGCACGCGGCTCAGATCGGCCGCCTCGCCCTCAAGACCCCACAGCCCGGCGAGTGCGATGATCTCGGAGGCGTTGCCACGCACGATGGCGGGCTTGTACTGCTTGAGTTCGTTTACCAGCTGGGTGCGCAGGCTACCGATACCCAGGCCCACCGGATCGAGCACCCAGGGCTTGCCGGCGTCGTGTGCCGCCTTGGCCGCGCGGGGAATCGTCTGTTCGTAGATGGGGAAGAGCGTGCCCATATTGAGGTAGATGGCGCCGCCGCCGGCAACGAGTGCCTCGCCCTCGTCGGGCAGATAGACCATGGCGGCCGATCCGCCCACGGCGAGCTGCGCGTTGGCGACAAAGTCGATCGTCACCGTGTTGGTGATGGAGCCGGCCATCGGATTGGTGGCACGAATCTCCTCCACGGCTTTGACCACATTTTGCTTAAGCTGTTCCGAATCAATCACTGCACATGCCTCCTTGGCATAGAAAAGGGGCGCTGTGCATAGACAGCGCCCCTGTAAAGGCGGCATGCTCCCTACGCCAGCATTAACTGACAGGTTCAAAGGATTGAGCCCATTGCCCTCTCAGCCTTGTGGTTTGCACCGCCGGCACTCCCGCATCGAATCTGTTGTTTCCTATACTAGCGCACCTGCCAAAAAGGGACAGGTTTATTTTGGTAGGTAACAACTGGGACTTTGCGTTTTCCCAGATGAAACCTGCCGAAATAAACCTGTCCCTTTTTGGCAGGTCGGTACAATAGATGGGATTAAGAATGACCGAGGGGACCTTATGATCAAACTTGTGCTGACCGATATGGACGATACACTGATTCCAGCCGGGCATGACGGCGCCAGCGACTACGCCATTGAGGGTATTCATGCCATGCAGGCGGCGGGTTTGCACTTTGGGCCGGTTTCGGGTCGTCAGCCGTCCGCGATGGGCTGGATGTTCAAAAACCGTTCCGAGTGTTATTCGACCGGTGCGTTCTGTAACGGCCAGGTGATGTTTGTCGACGGCGAAGTAGTCGCCTCGCGCGCAATCGACAACGATGCTCTGATGCGTTTGGCCGACTATCTGGAGCAAGAGACCGACGATACATTTCTAAAAGTCTACAGCCTGGGCGATGACTTTTGGGGCAACGATGCCCATTGTGTGACGAGTGACCCCGAGCGTGTGCGTCGCGCCATGGAGTCGGGCGGCAACGCGTGGCTCAAAGGCGAAGAGGCCCCATGTCGTCCCGTCGTCGATGACGCGTCGGTGTTTAAGGCGAATATCTGGAGTGCCCGTTCGCGTGAGGAGCTCACGGAGCTACGTGAGCGCGTTGCCGCTGAGGTGCCGGAGCTCTCGCTCGTGTTTCCCAACAACCGCGTGCGCCTGTTCGACGCTCTTCCGACCGGCTGGGACAAGGGCTGCGCTGCGCTGGAGCTGGCGCGTGCTTTGGGCCTGATGCCCGACGAGGTGGCCGTATTCGGCGATTCCGATAACGATTTGCCCATGATCGATGCCGTTCCCAACTCCGTTGCAGTCGCCAATGCCAACGAGGCCGTCACGGCTGCCGCACGCTGGCATATCGGCGCTGCGGCAGATGATGCGGTTGCCGGGGCTCTGCATCAGATTGCCGCCTGCGCCGCGACGGGGGAGATGCCGTCGTTTATGAGCCAAATGGACACGGCGGGTTTCGACGTCACAAACGTCTAGGGAGAAAGCCATGAAGCTCCAGCAACTCAGATATGTCGTCAAAGTTGCCGAATGTGGCAGCATCACCGAGGCCTCGCGCCGGCTCTTTGTGTCGCAGCCTTCGATTACCGCGTCGATCCGCGATCTCGAAAACGAGATGGGTGTGCATATCTTTGAGCGCACCAACAAGGGTGTCATTGTGTCCGAGGAAGGCGAGACCTTCTTGGGGTACGCGCGCCAGGTGCTCGACCAGGCCGACCTGCTCGAGGGCAAGTACAAAGGCACGTCCGAGCAGGTGCCGCACTTTAGTGTGAGCTGCCAGCATTATTCCTTTGCCGTTAATGCGTTTGTCGATGTGATCCGCGAGTTCGATGCCGCGCGCTACGACTTTACCCTGCGCGAGGAGCAGACCCACGAAATTATCGAGGATGTCGCGCATATGAAAAGCGAACTCGGCATCCTGTATCTGTCGGAGCACAATCGCGAGGTCATCGAGCGCATGCTTGCCGCCAACGAGCTCGTGTTCGAAGGGCTCTTCTGCGCCACGCCGCATGTCTTCGTCTGCGCCGACCATCCGCTGGCGGGCCGCTCCAGCGTGACGCTCGAGGATCTGGAAGACTACCCGTTCCTGTCCTACGAGCAGGGCAGCTACAACTCGTTTTACTATTCCGAGGAGCTGACCTCGACGTTCGAGCGTCGCAAAAATATCCGCGTGCGCGACCGTGCGACGTTGTTCAATTTGGCCATGGGCCTCAACGGCTACACGGTATGCTCGGGCGTGATCAGCCACGAACTCAACGGCCCCGGCATTATCTCGATTCCGCTCGATGTGGACGAGTACATGGAGATTGGCATCATCACGCGCAAGAACACGACGCTCACGCGCTACGGTCGGGCCTATATCGACGCGATTCGTCAGCATATCTAGGCTGCTGTGCTCCGCACGGTTCAAGTCTCTTTATGACAGTCCAGACTGATATAGGAAGCATCTATATCAAACTGTTATAAACGTATATTTTACGATGACCATATGAGCGCTCATACTCTGTCCCAGTAAAGCAACCAATGCAAAGGGAGATATCTATGAGCACTTCGATTCAACCGAACGCGCCGTTTCGCGCCGATATCGTCGGCAGTTTTCTTCGTCCGCAGGCTGTAAAGGATGCCCGTGCCGCCTATGTCGCGGGTAAACTCGACGCTTCCGGCCTTAAGGCCGTCGAGGACGAGGCCATCCGCGACTTAGTGGCCAAGCAGAAGGCTGCCGGCCTGCAGGTGATTACCGATGGCGAGTTCCGCCGCAGCTACTGGCACCTCGATTTTATGTGGGGCCTTAACGGCATTGAGCGCCGCACCTCACGCACGGGTTATATGTTCCATGACGAGGAGACGACGGCCGACACCGCCGTGGTTACCGGTCCCATTAGCGGCGAGAACCACCCGTTCGTCGAGCATTTTAAGTTTGTCAAGGCGCTTGAGGGGGAGGGCCAGGTCGCGCGTCAAACCATTCCGGCGCCGATCCAGACGTTCTCGGAGGTTACGCTCGACCGCTGCGATGGACAGCAGGAGAGTCTGCGCGCCGTCTACAAGACCGATGAGGAACTTGCCGACGCCATTGCAGCCGCTTATCGCACGGTGATCGCCGACCTGTACGCAGCAGGCTGCCGCAACATCCAGTTTGACGACTGCACCTGGGGCATCTACTGCGATACCGACTTTGTGTCCAAAACCGGCATGAGCCCGGTCGACCTGCAAAAGGTAAGCGAGCTGGGCGTGGCGCTCAACAACGCCGCCATCGAGGGCAAGCCCGACGATCTGGTCATTAACACGCACGTGTGCCGCGGCAACTATCACTCCACGTATGCCTTCGAGGGTGGTTACGATCCCATTGCGCCGTACCTGTTCGCACATGAGAACGTCGACGCGTTCTACCTTGAGTTCGATACGCCACGCGCCGGTGGCTTTGAGCCGCTCAAGTACGTTGCCCCGGGCAAGAAGGTCGTGCTGGGCCTGGTAACCACCAAGGCGGCAGAGCTCGAGAACGAGGACGTTATCGTCGAGCGCATCCGCGAAGCCGCAAAGTATGTGCCGCTCGAGAACCTGTACCTGTCGCCCCAGTGCGGCTTTGCCAGCTGCGAGATTGGCAACAAACTGACCGAGGACGAACAGTGGGCAAAGATCGCGCTGGTCAAGCGCATTGCCGAGCGCGTTTGGAAGTAACGCTACCGTTCGCAGGTGACGGCGCGTGCGAGATATGGCGTATCACGTACAATGGTTCGGATCGTATCGTTCGGGCAGGTTATCCGATATGCCTGATCGCCCTTCCATCATGAAAGGACTTCCATGTCCCAATCCTCGACGCCCGCCGTCACCGATGCCATCTACGATGCGTCATCGCTCGGCCGCCCGCGCATGTTTGTGTTGGGTTTGCAACACATGTTTGCGATGTTCGGAGCCACGGTGCTCGTGCCCGTGCTCACCGGCCTTTCCGTTTCGGCGACGCTTCTGTTCGCCGGCATCGGCACGCTGCTGTTTCATTTTCTATCGCGCGGTAAGGTGCCGGCATTTTTGGGCTCATCGTTTGCCTTTATTGCCGGTTATGCCGCCATCGCGCCCAACGGCGAGACCGAGCTTTTGCCCTACGCCTGCCTGGGCGTAGCTTGTGCCGGCCTGCTCTATCCGGTGCTGGCGGCCCTGTTCCGTGCCTTTGGCGCCAAGCGCGTTATGCGTTTCTTCCCGCCGGTGGTGACCGGCCCCATCGTCATTTCCATCGGCCTGATCCTAGCGAGCTCTGCCATCGCCAACTGCCAGACCAACTGGCTTGTCGCCGCTGTCGCTGTGGCCGTCATCATCATCTGCAATATTTGGGGCCGCGGCATGGTCAAGATCGTGCCGATTTTGCTGGGCGTTGTGGTGAGCTATGCCGTTGCGGCTGCGTTGAGTGAGGTCGATTTTTCGGGCGTTGCCGCCGCTCCGTGGGTCGGTCTGCCCATCGTGTGGGACAACACCGTGTTTGCACTCTTTGGCCCGCAGTTCGATAGCGGTCTTGCCACGACGGCCATCATCACCATCATGCCGCTGGCCTTTGCGACCATGATTGAGCACATTGGCGATATCTCCGCCATTGGCTCTACCTGCGAACGCAATTACATTGCCGATCCCGGTCTGCACCGTACCCTGCTCGGCGATGGCCTGGCGACCATCTTGGCGTCGCTCTTTGGCGCTCCGGCCAACACCACGTATGGCGAGAACACCGGCGTGCTTGCGCTTACGCGTGTGTTCGACCCGCGCGTGATTCGCATTGCCGCCTGCTGTGCCATCGCGCTTTCGTTCTGCCCCAAGTTTGCTGCTGTGATCGCTGCTATGCCGGCGTGCGTTATCGGCGGTGTGTCACTCGTGCTCTACGGCATGATCAGCGCCGTTGGCGTGCGTAACCTCATCGAGAATCAGGTTGATTTCCAGAACAACCGCAACGTGCTGGTGGCGGCTCTGGTGCTCGTGCTTTCGCTCGGCATTGCCTACAGTACCGCCGGTGCCATCGTGCTGGAGCTGGGCGGCGTGACGATTTCGCTTTCGGGCCTTGCCGTGGGCTCGCTGGTGGGCATTGTGCTCAACGCCATCCTGCCCGGTAATGACTTTGAGTTCGATACTACCGAGCTTGAGGAGACTGCTGAATAGCAGCTGCGTTCAGCCAAATTAAAAATGGCGTCCATGCGTATGTACGCGTGGACGCCATTTTTAATGCGTCAGTATCCAGTGGATGCCGCGCGCCATGCGCAGGTCAGTTTGGGCAAAGTGATTGCCGGGGTTGAGCTCCAGCGTTGTTGGAATGTCACGCTCTATAAACAGCTCTTCCATCGCGCGCGTGTCGTCGAGTACGTGCCGCATCATGCGGTTGGGCGTCTTGGTTTCCTTTTTGCCGAGTGATAGATAGACGGCTTGCGGGCTGCCGGCAAAAGGGGCCGTACTGGCACGGTCGACAAATTCGGGAAACCACAGCGACCCCGATGCGCTCGCCGCGCGGTCAAAGGCGTCGGTTTGCCAGAGGGACCAGAGTGCGAAGAGGCCCGCGAGCGAGTAACCGGCAATGCCGCGCCAGGTGGGCGGCTGAGGAAGCGACGACTCGACCTGGGGGATTATCTGATTCAGCAGCTCATCAAGAAAACCGGCAGCTTGGCCGCCGAAAGGCTCGGCATCGCGTACGGTCCCGTCGCATGCCCAGGGGCTCAGCTCGCGATTCCAATCGAGCCCGCCAATGGTGACGAGGGCGAATGGCGGACAGTCGAGCTCTCGGCAACACTTATAAACCTCGCTGCCGTCGCCCACGACTACAGGAAGGTAGATGACAGGCGCGCTTTCCGTATGATTCGAATAAACGGTTATCTGCTTTTGATGCGCTTCCATGACGGGCTTCTCTCAGTGTTGTGATATCGGCAGCCCCAATTGTCGCACGCCAGCGTATGCCGGTTGGGCTAGACCAAAGACAATCTCGTGCATCCCCTGCGGACGCATATGGAAAACGCCACCGCCGGAGGGGAGCTCGGCGGTGGCGTTGTTAAACGGTGCTGGGGCTCGGGGCCTTCGCGGGAGCTGCCATGTGCGCAGAGGCGTCTAAGAACGCTTACGGCTCGCCATGGTGCCTGCGGCGATAGCGGCTGTTCCTGCAAGGACGGTTGCCACGATGGTCGCACCCGAGGCGTCGCCGGTTGCCGCGAGCTTGCCGGTAGTCTTGGCTTTCGTGGTTGAAGCCGCAACGGCCTTGGTCGGCTTTGAGCCCTCAGGCTTGGGGTTCTGCTTGGACTCCGCGGGCTTGCTTTCTGCGGGCTTGGTCTCGTCGGGCTTGGGGTCTTCCGGCTTGGCTACCTCGGGAGGTGCGATGGTCGTACTTTTGGCGACTGCTTTGATATAGAGGGAGTCGACCGTGGCGTCGCCCGTGCCGATGGCTTGGCCTGCCTCGTAGATGCCGTCACGGAGCTTGCGATAGTCAATGACCTTGCCGCCTTCGGGCGTCTGGATGGCGGCGTTCTCAATCTTGATGGTGCCGATTGTCTTGCCGTCAGCGCTCATGGCACGGGCAAAGATTGCCGCTGTATCTCCTTCGGCCGTTACCTTGCTGCGGATGATCGAGATGACTGCGGGTGTGACGCCCTCGCTGGTCTGGGCGATGATGCCGATGTTCTCGCCTTGGGGTTCGCGCCTCGTCTCGCCATCTTGGTTTTCGCTGTAGGGGATGGGGCCGTCGCCGTTCTCGACATAGCGGGCTATGGCCTTGACAACGGAGTCGCTGATGTAGATGTGGCCGCCCTTCTCGTTGGGTCGATCGTTTCTGGTGGAGAATGCAGCCGAAACCTCGCCTTCCGCAAACGCGTCCACGGTGGAGCCGTTCTTGACGACGATGTCGTCCTGGTAGGTGAAGAGGGCGTTGGCGCCACCGTATCTGCCTTTACTTGCACGGACCGTCACGTTTGCATGATCGAGGGTGATGCCCTTGTGGGCATAGACGCCATATTCAACACCGTTTACGTTGAGGGAGGCGTTTGTGGCTGCGAGGCTGCCCTTGGCCTCGACGGCAGCGTCTTTCTCGGAGCTTGCCTTGACCTGGCTGCCGTCCGAGATGTTGATATTGCCGCCGCTCCAAAGGGCCTCACCATCGGCTGAGCTTGCCTCGACCGCCCCGCCACCCTTGATGGTGAGGTTCTTGTCGGCTCCAATACCCTTGTCCTTGGTAGCCCTGGCGGTGACGGCTCCGCTGTCGTCAATCGTGATATTGCCGTTTGCCCTGATGCCATCCGATGCACCCGTGGCGTTGACGTTGCCCGAACCTTTGATAGCGAGATCACCTCCGGCATTGATGGCATCAAACCCAGTGCTCGTGGCGTTGACGGATCCGGCTCCGTCGATGTTGATATTACCCGTGGAGAGGATAGCGTCCTCAGTAGATGTCACGCTAAGCGTGCCGCCCTCGTCGCCTTGGATATTGAGCTCGGCATTCTCGTTAGTGCCATGAGAAACGTTGATGCTTTCGATCCATTCGGCAGTGACGATGTTGGTTCCCGAGTAATTCACGTTGAGCTTGCCTGCGGCCTGGATCTCGCCGCCGTTATAGTTGTTGAGCTTCAAGTCGTCGGCGCCGTCCCACGACCAGGTACCGGCCTCGTCGCTCGCCGCGGTGTTGTACTTGTTGCCGCCGACCTTGACCCATTCCGCTGCGAGCGAGACGCTCGGCATGAGCAGCGAGCTCACCGTGAGCGCGCACACGGCGCCCGCGACGATGCGGCGCGTCACGCGGCGCCAGCTGCCGTGCGCGAGTCCTATGCGACGGCGAACGTCGGGTTCGGCAACATGGGTTCCGGCGGTAGTGTCATTGCGTTTGGGGGTCGTGAACAAGGCTGCCATGGTTGCTCCCGTTCTCATAGGGCCTATACGACTAGATTCAGCGTATCTGCTGGATGTTGCCGGCGGTAGTGCCGTTTGGAGGGCAAAATGGCCAAAATGGGGGAGAAATAGGCCGCACGCCGGCGCAGGGACCGGCGCTAAAAGAAAAGCGCGGGGCCGCATGGCGACTCCGCGCTTTATTGTTCAGCTTTTGCAGCCTTGCCCTTACGCTACGAAGAAGTAGACGAGGAAGGCAAGGGCCGCGATCCACCCGTCCCGTGCGAAAAAGTGTCTATGAGCGCTTGCGGCTCACCACGGCGCCTGCGGCGATGGCGGCTGTTCCCGCAAGGGCGGCTGCCACGATGGCTGCGCTCGAGGCGTCGCCGGTTGCCACAAGCTTGCCGGTGGTCTTGGCTCCCGTGGCTGCAACTGCAACGGTCTTGATCGTCTTTGTGCCCTCGGACTTGGAACCCTTGGGCTTGGTCTCGCCGGGCTTCTCCTCGGGCTTGGTCTCCTCGGACGGTGCGATGACCGTGCTCTTGGCAACAGCTTCGTTATAGGGGGAGTCGACTACGGCATTGCCCGTGCCGATGGTTTGGCCTGCCTCGTACATGATACCTTCACTGAGCTCTTCTTTGTTGCGATAGCCAATGACCTTGCCGCCTTCAGGCGTCAGGATGGTGGAGCCTTCGATTTCGATGGTGCCGATTGCCTTGCCGTCCGCGCTCATGGCAAGGGCGAAGATCGCTGCCGTGTCTCCCTCGGCCGTGACCTTACTGCGGACGATGGAGATGGTCGCGGGCATAATGCCCTCGCTGGTCTGAGCAAAGACGCCGATGTTCACGCCCCTGCGCTCAGGGGTGATCTCGCCATCCTGGTCTGTACTGTAGCAGTCGGGGCCATCGCCACCGGTCTCGACATAGCGGGCTATAGCCTTAACAACGGAGTCGCTGATGTAGATGTGACCGCCAGCGACGTTTGGCTGGTGGTTTCTGGTAGAGATTGCAACCGAGAATTTGCCTTCCGCGAACGCGTCCACGATGGAACCATTCTTGATGACGATGTCGTCCCCGTCAGTGATGAGGGCGATGGCCTGGCCGCCGCTCGCGCTTGTGCGGACCGTCACGGTCGCGTGATCGAGCGTAACGCCCTTGTAGGCATAGACACCATATTCAACACCGCTTGCGTCAAGGGAGGCGTTCGTGACCGCGAGACTGCCCTCAGTGTCGACGGCAAGATCTCCCTCGGAGTTCGCCTTGACCTGGCTGCCGCCCGAGATGTTGATGCCGTCTTTAGCCCAAATCGCCGCTTCTTCTATCGAGCTTGCTTCTACCTTGCCACCGCCTTTGATGATGAGGTCACTGCCCGCGGCGACGCCGTAACCTTCGCTTCCTTTAGCGATCACTGTGCCAGAGGAATCGATGGTGGTCTTGCCCTTGGATTGGATGCCTTCGGTACCGCCCGTTGCATTCACGGTGCCCGAGCCCGTGATAGAAAGATTGCCCTTTGCCTCAATTCCGTCGGAAGTAGTGCTTGTGGTGTTCACAGTGCCTGGGCCAGAAATGGAGAGGTCGCCTGTGGATTTAATTGCATCGGCCTCGGCTGTCACATTGAGCTCATCCGTGCTATTCGAGCTCGTTATGTTCAACTCCGCTTTCTGGTTAGTGCCATCCTGCGCTTTGATGGCGGCTCCGGTGTAATCGGGCTCGGTTTTCACGGTGTTCTTGCCCTCGTACGTAATGTTGAGCTTGCCTGCAGCATTGATTGCGCCGCCGTCATAGCCGTTGAGCTTCATATCGTCGGCACCGTCCCAGCTCCAGGTGCCGGCGGCGTCTCCCGCGGGCCCCGCGGCCGCTTCGTGGCGGACGCCGCCGACGTCCATCCACTCGGCCGCGAGCGAGACGCTCGGCATGAGCAGCGAGCTCACCGTAAGCGCGCATACGGTGCCTACAACGATGCGGCGTGTCACGCGGCGCCAGCTTCCGTGTGCGAGCAGCGTGCGACGGCGCACGTCGGGCTCGACAAAATGGGCTCCAGAGGTTTTGTCATTGCGCTTGGGGGTCGTGAACAAGGCGGCCATGGTTACTCCCATCCTCATAGGGCCTATGCGATTAAGCCCAGCATATCTGCAGGATGTAGCCGGCGGTCGTGCCGTTTGGAGGGCAAAATGTCCAAAACTTGGGAAGCAAAACATCGCGCGTCCGTGCGTTGCCTGGCTTTAAAAGAAAAGCGCGGAGCCGCTCGATGCGACTCCGCGCTTTGGTGTTCTGCTTTGGCAGCTTTGCCGCTACGCTACGAAGAAGTAGACGAGGAAGGCGAGGGCTGCGATCCACATGAGCGGCTTGATCTTGGAAGCTTCGCCCTTAAAGAGCGCGACGACCACGTAGGCGATAAAGCCCAGGCCAATGCCGGCAGAGATGGAGTAGGTGAAGGGCACGCCGGCGACAATCATAAACGCCGGGAAACCCTGCGACACGTCGGACCAGTCGATCTCGGAGGCCTCGCTCATCATGAGGTAGCCGACGTAGACCAGAGCACCGCAGGTGGCGGCGCTGGAAACGATGGTGACGATGGGGGAGAAGAACGCGGCGAGAATGAACAGCACGCCGGTGGTGACGGAGGTGAGGCCCGTGCGGCCACCGTCGGCAGCGCCAGAGGTGGACTCGACGAAGGTGGTGATGGAGGAGACGCCCATGAAACCGCCCACAGCAGCGGCGGCGGAGTCGACGATCAGGATCTCCTTGATATTCTCGACGTTGCCGTCGTCGGTGAGGAACTCGCCCTGCTTGGCCACGGCCATCGCGGTGCCCATGGTGTCGAAGAAGTCACTCATGAGCAGCGAGAACGAGATGACGAGGAGCGCGGGGTCGGTAAGGACCTTGACGATGGCGGGCACGCCGCCGGCGTCGGCGATGGGGCCACCGATGCTCGAGAAGTCGAGCGGGGCGATGATACCGGTCGGAGCCTGGGTCACACCTAGGGGGATACCGGCGATGACGGCGACGACGATACCGATGAGCAGCGAGCCGGGGACGTTGCGGCAGGCGAGGGCGACCGTCACCAGGATGGAGATGATGCCGACGATGAAGGTGGGGGAGGTGATGTCGCCCAGACCGACGAGTGTACCGGCGCCAGCGGTGATAATGCCGGCATCGCACAGGCCAATCATGGCGATGAACAGGCCCAGACCCACCGAGATGGCGTGACGCAGGACAACCGGGATGGCGTCCATGATGGCCTCGCGCAGGCCACAAAGCACGAGCAGCAAGATGACGACGCCCTCAAGGAAGATGACGCTCATGGCCACGTGCCAGTCACCGCCGCAGACGGTGGTGGTGATTCCGGCGATCATCGCGTTGACGCCTAAGCCCGACGCGCAGGCGAGCGGGCGGTTGGCGAAGATGCCCATGCAGATGGTCATGATGCCGGCGCCCAGGCAGGTGGCGCAGGCGAGCGCTCCCGCATCGATGCCAGCGCCCGAGAGCACCGCGGGGTTGACGGCGATGATGTAGGCCATCGCCAGGAATGTTGTCAGTCCGGCGCGGAGTTCGGTCCCGATTGTGGACTTGCGCTCGCTGACGTGAAATAGTTCGTCCATGCATACCCTTTCCTTGTTCGGCCCCGAGTTTAGGCCGATTGACACGAACTCACCCACTATAGCCCCTTTACGACGCTGTTGTTCCTCGCATGTTGATGTTCGGCGCTTTGTAGCAGACGGACGGTATTTTTCGCATGAAAATGTGTGGGTACCGTATACTTAAGCGGTTACAACGACCCCTATGGAGGAACGTATGATTAAAGAGCTTTGCCACGACGAGGCTATCCTGTCCCAGCGTTGCGAGGTTGCGACCGTCGAGGACGAGTCGGTCGCACAGGACCTGATCGATACCATCAAGTCGCTCGACGATGCCGGCTGCCTTGCTGCCAACCAGATTGGCGTCACCAAGAAGGTTTGCGTCTATCTGGACGACGCCGGCGAGCCCCACGTGCTCTACAACCCCCGTCTGGTGTTTGGCCTGGGCGCCAGCAAGATGGAGGAGAGCTGCCTGACGCACGAGGAGGTCACCAAGTCCACGCGCTATATCAAGTGCAAGGTTGCCTTTGACCAGATCGTCGACGGCAAGATGAAGGAGTGCCGCCGCGACTACGCGGGCTTTGAGGCGCAAATGATCCAGCATATGATCGACCACTGCCAAGGTAAACTTGTCTAGGGTGACCACAGCACCGCACTTCGCCTCTTTTGGCCCGGGCATGACATTGTTGTCATGTCCGGGCTTTTGTGTTTAGCGCCTTTCTGTTTGGAGACAATGAAATTAGCAAGAACGTAAAGCTAGGAGGCGCTATGTGTACGAGTATTCGATTTACCGATAATTCTGGCCACATGTATCTGGGCCGCAATCTCGACTGGAGCTTTGACTACGGCCAACAGGTTCGCGTGATGCCGCGCGGGTTCCACATTCCGTATTCGTTTATCGACGATGCGTCGGCGGCGCACGCGGTGATTGGTATGTGCATCGATTACAGGAACTACCCTATGTTCTTCGATTGCGGCAACGATGCGGGCCTCGCCGTGGCGGGTCTCAATTTCCCGGGTTATGCCGAGTATGCCGAGGACCCTGTCGACGGCAAGACCAATATCGCGGCCTATGAGTTCCCCCTGTGGGTGGCAGCGACGTTCTCGACGGTCGATGAGGTCGAGGCCGCGCTGCGCGACACGGTGATTGTCGCCAAATCTGCCGGAGAGGGGCTGGGCGTGTCGCTGCTCCATTGGATTATCGGCGACAGCCAGCGCAGCATCGTGGTCGAGATGATGGCTGACGGCCTGCATGTATACGACGATCCGGTCGACACCCTTGCCAACCAGCCGACCTTCCCGTGGCACATGGAAAACCTGCGCACCTATATCACCGCCACAAGCGATTTTCCGCAGACGGCGACATGGCGTGGCGCCGAGCTCAAGCCCTATGGAGCCGGTGCCGGCATGCGCGGCATTCCGGGCGATTGCTATTCGCCGAGCCGTTTTGTAAAGGCGGCGTACCTCAATGCCAATTACCCGCAAAAGGAGAGCGAGACCGAAAACGTCGTTCGCATGTTCCGCTCGCTCGAGGGCGTGGTGATGATCGAGGGAGCGTCCAGGATGGGCGATGGCAAGTTCGAGAAGACTATCTACACCGGATGCTTTAGCGCGCGCACGGGCAATTATTACTACGCGATGTATGGGGATCCGTCGATTCGCTACGTGAGCCTGATGGATGCCGAGGGCGCGAGCCCCGATAGGCTCGTGGTTCCCGAGCCGCGCCGTTCGTAGCCGATAGCTTTACCGCAATGCAAAACGGCCCTGCATCTCCCGTGAGGTGCAGGGCCGCTTTCGTTGATTTGTGACGTCGCTAGAAGTTGGCGTCGTTGAGTTGTTCACTTTCGAGGCCGTCGAGCAGTTGCTGTTCGGGCGTATCGGCGACACTCTCGAGCAGCTCGGTGGGATCGACGTTCATGCTCTTGCCGGCCTCGTTGCCGTTGACCAAGTCGTCCGAGAAGATGTCGACTTCCATTTCCTCGGCCTCTTCGATCTGGATCTCGAGCGGCACCTGGGTGCGCACGAGTTTGACGGCCGGGCGCATGCGGGCAAAGAGCGGTACGTACTCGATGATGATGGCCGAGTTCTCGAGACCATACCAACGTGCCGGGCTTCCGCAGGCGCGGCGGACGGCGTACTTGATGGCCATGACGCGATGGTCGTTGCGGTTGATGTCCGTTTCGGGGGCAAGCATCTTGCGCAGCATGCAAAAACGGAAGTCGCCCACGTTGCCGCGCGTCTCGTAGATGGAGTAGGTGTGGTGCTGCGGCGGCAACTCACCCGAGGCCATCAGGTCGCCAACGATCTGGCGCAGGTAGGCGTTGATGCGCTGATTGACCTTAAAGCCCAGGTCCAAGCGCACGCGGAACAGGAAGTCTGTGCCAAAGGTCTCAACGGAATACTCGTGCGTATAGGGCTCGTCGGTAACGTGTACGTTGATGAACCAATATGCCTTGGCGCGCTTGGGGTGCTTGTCCAGGATGGAATAGAGCACGTCGCGGTCGAGCGTGAGCGGGTCGGGGCTGTTGGTGAGGAACACCAGATTGTCGGCGAGCACGGGGTAGGTCTCGTCATTGCGCAGGCGGTTGAGCTGGTCGATGTACTTGGAGACGGGCAGCAAAATCGTCTGCGTGCGCTCGATGGCGGTGCCGCGGCGCCACACGTACATAAGGCCAAACAGCAGTGCGGCCAGGAAGATCATGACGTAGCCGCCGTCAAAGAACATGGTGAGGCACGAGGCGAAGAAGCACAGCTCAATGGCACCAAAGAGCAGGGCGAAGACGCAGGCACCCAGCCTGTGCTTGAGGATGCCGGCGATGTAGCTCGTCAAAAGCGTCGTGGTCATGAGCATGGTCACGGTAATGGCGAGGCCGTAGGCGCTCTCCATGCGCTCGGAGTTTTGGAACAGCAGCACGATGAAGATGCAGCCGACCCACATGATGTTATTGACGAGCGGAATATAGAGCTGGCCCTTGGTGTCGCTGGGGTAGTGGATGCGCAGATGCGGCATAAGGTTGAGACGCGTTGCCTCGGATACCAGCGAGAACGAGCCGGTGATGAGCGCCTGCGAGGCAATGATGGCCGCCACGGCCGAAAGCACGATGGCAAAGGGGCGCAGGGGCTCGGGGAGCATCATATAGAACGGGTTAACGATATCCATCGCGAGCATCTGGGGGTTGGAGTTGTTGGCGAGCAGCCAAGCGCCCTGACCCAGATAGTTAAGGATGAGGGCCGCCTTAACAAACGGCCAGGATGCGTAGATGTTGGCCTTGCCAACGTGGCCCATGTCCGAGTAGAGGGCCTCGGCGCCGGTCGTCGACAGGAAGACGAAGCCGAGCACCATGATGCCCGAGTGGTTGATGGGCGAGAACAGGAACATAATGCCGCGAATGGGGTTGAGCGCGCGCAAGATGGACAGGTTGCCGAGCATGTTGAACAGGCCGGCGCCTGCCAGGAACAGGAACCACAGCGTCATGAGCGGGCCGAAGAGCTTGCCGATTGACGAGGTGCCGGCGCGCTGCATGGCAAACAGACCGCAGATAATGATGATGGTGATGATGATCACATTGGTCTGACCGTCACCCAATAGTGCGTGGCCCCACTCGATGGTACGCAGGCCCTCAATGGCTGTGGTGACCGTGACCGCGGGGGTGAGGATGCCGTCGGCGAGCAGCGCCGCGCCGCCGATCATGGCGGGGAGAATCAGCCATGGCGCCACCCCTTGCTCTCCGCTGG
>UQXC01000004.1 GCA_900544995.1 uncultured Collinsella sp.
AGTCCCTTGCGGCGTAGTTCTTATTTAAGCCGTCCAAGTTTTGGGGTGCAGTTCAATAAGCTGCTCGGGGGCCTTGTTGCTAATGGCCGGATGAATTTCTAGCCAACAGTATCGTCAGGCGTGGGCGAGGGGTCGGGAGTGGGCGTAGGCGTGGGCGTAGGCGTGGGCGTAGGCGTGCCGCCATCGCCGCCGGTCGAACCACCAGTGGAGCCGCCCGTCGAGCCACCGGTCGTTCCGGTGCCGCCGGTGGTGTCGCCGCCCGTGGTCTCGGTGGTCGTGGTCGTCGTGGTGGTCGTTGTGGTGGTTTCCTCTTCGTCCTCGTTCTCGTCCTTGTCGTCGTTCTCCGTCTTCTTGGTGTTGTTGGTGCCGTAGAACTTCCAGACGCTGTTGTTCTTGTAGGTGGGCGCCGTTCCGGTCGCAAACTCCTCGCGCTCGGTACCGGTCAGAACGGTGTTCATAAACCGCTTAAAGACAGGCAGGTTGGTGCTGTCGCCCAGCAGGTCCGTGCCGTATTTTTGGATGGGGATCTCACCTGCGGAATAGCCGGTCCACAGGGCGCACGCCAGCTGCGGGGTATAGCCGCAGAACCACAGGTTGGTGGTGTTGTCGGTGGTGCCCGTTTTGCCGGCATAGGGCTGGTTGACGCTCAGGGCGCCAGCAGCACCTGTACCGCTGCCCTGCATGACGCCGGACAGAACATCGGTGACCGCGGCGGCCTCGCCCTCGGTAAGCACCTGTGAGGGATTGTCCGTGTGCTGGTACAGCACCGAACCGGTACGAGAGTCAATCTCGGTGATGGCGATCGGCTGGCGATAGTAGCCGCCGTTGGCAAACGTCGCGTAGGCGGCGGCCATCTCGAGCGGCGAGATCGAGCCGGTGCCGAGCGTCATGACGGGAACGTCCTCGATGTTGTCCTTGGCGGGATCGATGCCGAGCTTTTTGACGAGCGAGATGATCTTGCTGTTGCCGACGGCTTCTGCCACCTGGATGTAGCCGGTGTTGGAGGAGTATGCCGTTGCCTGCTTAAGCGTGATGTTGCCATAGCTATGGTTGGCGTAGTTTTGGACCTCGGTCGTGGTGCCCTTGGCCTTGAGTGGCGAGTTGCAGTTGAGGGTGACGTTGGGGTTCATGCCGTTTTGAATGGCAGTTGCCAGCGTAAAGGCCTTAAAGGTGGAGCCGACGGGACGCTTGGCCGTGGCATGGTTTACGTGGTTCTCGTCGGCGTTGTAGTCATAGCCGCCCACCATGCACTTGATGTAGCCGGTCTTGGGGTCGACGACGACCATGCCCATGTCCAGGCCGTCGAGTGAGAGCGTGTCGAGCTGCTCGCGGACGGCATTCTCCGCCACCTGCTGCATCGTGGGGTCGATGGTGGTCTTGACGGTCAGGCCGCCCTTAAAGAGCACGTCGGTCGAGAACTCCTGCTCCAGCAGCTGCTTAACATAGGCGACAAAGTAGGGCTGCGAGTATACGTCGACGCCGCTGCCCGAAATCTCGGTCACGTTGAGGGTGATGGGCTCGGCCTGTGCGGCATCGTGCTCCTCCTGCGTGATGTGACCCAGACGCAACATGTTGTCGAGGACCTTGTTGCGACGGGACAGCGCCAGATCGGGATTGACCGTGGGGTCGTACTGCGAGGGCGAGTTGGGAAGGCCGATGAGCAGCGCGGCCTCGCTCAAGGTGAGGTCGGCGGCACTCTTGGACAGGTAGGTCTCGGCGGCGGCCTCAATACCGTAGGCGCCGTGACCGTAGTAGATGGTGTTGAGGTACATCATGAGGATCTCGTCTTTGGAGTACATGTCCTCCATCTTGACGGCGATGTAGGCCTCGCGCACCTTACGCTCGATGGTCGAGTCGAACTGCTCCTCCTGCAGGATGGTGTTGCGCACCAGCTGCTGGGTGATAGTCGAGGCGCCTTCGTGCCCGCCGCCGAGGGTTGCCACCGCAGCACGCGCGATACCCCACAGGTCGATACCGCCGTGCTCGTAGAAGCGCTCGTCCTCGACGTCAACGGTGCCCTGCAGCACGTAGGGGGAGACCTCGTCCTTGGTGATGGACTTGCGGTTTTGCGTGTAGAAGCTCGCGATCTTGTTGCCGTTGCAGTCGACGATCTCGGTGGGCTCGCTCACCAGATACGCGTTGGCGTCGGTGTAGTCGGGCAGATCGGACAGCCAGCGGTTGACGTTGCCGACCATGCCGATGCCAAATGCCACGCCCGCGATAAGCAAAAAGCCCAAAAACGAGAGCAGGATTATGGGCAGAGCATGCGTCTTTGAACGGCTGTGTCCCTGTCGTTGGCGAGGACCCATATATTGACCTCCAGGTATGTCGTGCCGGACGGTGGATGTGCCGTCGGGGCAGGATGGACATAAGTTATTACACGATAAACCAAACGGGGCGCGCGAGGCCTCGTGTATGCTGGAAGACGGCATTTTTCAGAGTGAATGCATACCTTGGTAAGGAGTTTGCCGATGGCGATTCGGGCGATGGGGCCGAGCGGACAATACGAGACTGGATTGGATGCTGCCGGTGCGGCGCTGCCCGAGCTGCTGGCGCCGGCGGGCGGACTCGACCAGATGCTTGCGGCCATCGCCGCGGGTGCCGATGCCATCTATGCGGGGTTGGGCGGCTTTAACGCCCGTGTGAGCGCCCATGGCTTTACGGATGACGAGTTTGCGCGCGGCTGCGCCGTGGCGCATGCCCATGGCGTGCGTGTGTACGTAACGCTCAACGTGTTCGTGTTTGACGATGAGTTGTCCGACGCGGTGGCGTTGGGAGCTCATGCACTGGAGTTGGGCGCCGATGCTCTGATTGTCGCCGATGCCGGGTTGGCCTGCGCGCTGCGCGCGGCGATTCCCGGGGTCGAGATTCACCTGTCCACGCAGGCGGGCGCTCATAGCGAGGGTGCCGTGCGGCTTGCCGCCGACGAGCTGGGGGTCGAGCGCGTGACGACGGCACGCGAGCTGACGGTCGACGAGATTGCGGCGCTATGTGCCACGGGCGTGCCCATCGAGGTATTCTGCCACGGTGCGATTTGCATCGGCTATTCGGGGGCGTGCGAGTTCTCGGCCCTGCGGCGTGGGCGCTCGGCGATGCGCGGCGACTGCACACAGCCGTGCCGTCTGGCGTACGACCTAGTGGACGAGGCGGGGCAGAGCGTTGTTGCTGTCGAGGGAGATCGCCTGCTGTGCCCGCGCGACTATCTGGGTATTGCGCATCTGCCCGAGCTTGTAGATGCCGGCGTGGCGTCGCTCAAGATCGAGGGGCGCATGAAGAACCCCGATTACGTATTCAACGTGGTGCGGGTGTGGCGCCGGGCACTCGATATGCTGTGCGACGGCGCGTGGGACCCCGGTGCCGTGGAAGAGCTTGAGCGCGAGCTGGGAAGGTCGTTTAACCGTGGGTTTACCGATGCGTACCTGCGAGGGCGTTCGGGTGCCGAGCTGATGAGCTTTGAGCGCGCAATTAACCAGGGCGTGCGCGTGGGGCGCTTGGTCGCTGTGGGCCACGAAGAGGTGACCGTTGAGCTCGACGCCGCCGTGGCGGCGGGTGACACGCTCGAGATTCGGTTCTATCCGGGTGTCGACGCGCGTCCCGATGTGCCCAAGCGCTGGCCGCAGGTGCCCTGCCCGGTGGATGCCGCAGCGGGGAAGCGCGTCGTCGTGCATTGCAAGCGTAAGGTGGACACGGGCTGCGAGGTGTACCTGATTCGCAGCGCCGGTGTGTTGGAACAGACGGCGACGGTGTTGGAGCGCATGCGGGCCGAGGCGGATGCGATTGCGCCCGTTGCACGTGCCGTTGAGGTACTGCCCTTTGAGGGCATTGCGGTGGATGGCGGTGCGTCGACGGAGTTGGTGGAGTGCGCGGTTCCCGCTCGCATGGTTTTTGCTTGGCAGCTGATGGATGCCGACCCGCGCGGAGAACTCGATTTGTCCGACGCCGTTGTGGTGCTTGACGAGGTGCACCGCACGGGTGACGCTGACCGGACCCGCTCACTGATGCAGCGTGCCGGGCGTGTCGTCTGCCGCAACCTGGGACAGGTGGTGATCGCTCGCGAGCTGGGCGTGACGTTTGACGTGGCGGCGCCGATGTTCTGCGCGAATCGGGCCACGCTTACCTGGCTGCGCGGACTCGGTGCGGGGCGGGTGTACTTGCCGGCCGAGTTGCTCGGCAATGATGCGGAGCGTATTGCCGAACTGGCTGCTGAACCCGGCGTCTTGGGTCCGGTTGACGCCGACCGTCCCGAGCTTATGGTGTGCGAGCACTGCCTGCTGACCGCCGAGGGCGTCTGCGCCACCGATGCGACGGGACAGGTCCGTTGCCGCGACTGCTTGCGTCGTCGGCAGGTACGCTATCTGGTCGAGCGTGACGGTACACGTCTGCCAGTTGCCATTGACGCATGCGGCAGGACGAGGATTTTCCTGTCGTAGGTGCCGCGTCGCGTCAGTTTGTTATCATATGAGAGTTTATGGACTTCCAGCACCGCCGTATCCGGTGAGGGTGCTATAGCAAAAGGAGGATACCCAATGCTGTCTGTTGACGAGCAAATGCGTATCATCACCTCGGGCGCTGCCCAAATCGTCCCCGAGGCCGACCTTCGCAAGAAGCTTGAGAAGGGCGAGCCCCTCAACATCAAGCTCGGCGTCGACCCCACCAGCCCCGACCTGCACCTGGGCCATGCCGTGCCGCTGCGCAAGATGCGCCAGTTCCAGGACCTGGGCCACAACGTCACCCTTATCATCGGCAACGGCACCGCGCTGATCGGCGATCCCTCGGGCAAGAACTCCACGCGTCCGCAGCTTTCGCAGGAGCAGATCGAGGCCAACGCCGAGACCTACGTGAGCCAGGCCATGAAGATCCTGGACCCCGAGAAGACCACCATCGTGCACAACGGCGATTGGATCCTTTCGATGGATCTGGCCGGCCTGCTGCAGGTGTGTTCCAAGTTCACCGTCGCCCGCATTCTTGAGCGCGATGACTTTACCAAGCGCTACCAGTCTCAGACGCCGATCGCCCTGCATGAGTTCCTGTATCCCGTGATGCAGGCTTTCGACTCCGTGCAGATCAAGGCCGACGTGGAGATGGGCGGCACCGACCAGCTCTTCAACCTGCTCGCCGGCCGCGAGCTCATGGAGAAGATGGGTATGGAGCCGCAGATCGCGCTTACCATGCCGCTGCTCGAGGGCACCGATGGCGTGCGCAAGATGTCCAAGTCCTACGGCAACTACATCGGCCTGACCGACGCCCCCAAGGATATGTTCGGCAAGACCATGTCCATCCCCGACGAGATGATCGGCAAGTACTATCGTCTGGCCAGCTCGCTCACCCCGGCCGAGGTCGACAAGATCGACGCTGCCCTGGCCGATGGTTCTGCCGACCCCTACGAGCTCAAGCGCGCTCTGGGCCGCGACCTGTGCGACACCTACCACGGCGCCGGTGCCGGCGACGAGGCTCAGGCCGAGTTCGACCGCGTGTTCAAGGAGGGCCAGCTCGCCGACTTCCCCGAGAAGCACGTTGAGCTGACTGTTAACGACGAGGGCCAGATCTACCTCGCCGGCCTGCTCAAGGACCTGGGTCTTTCGGCGAGCGCCGGCCAGGCTCGTCGCGATATCGACGGCGGCGGCGTCAAGATCAACGGCAAGGCCGTGGCTCCCAAGAGCTATAACATCGATCCCAGCGCCCTCAAACTGGGCGACACCCTCTCCGTAGGCAAGCGCAAGGGCTTCAAGTTGGTCTAACGAGCGAGTTGACCTCACAAGTGCAATAAGGCCGCAGCCGGGAATCCCGACTGCGGCCTTTTTGGTTACGACGGTCCCATGGGGACGGAGGGATCATTTGGCGGTGCCGTTAAGCGGAGAGGCGTATTGTTGACCCATCGTTTGGGCATACAATGGCTATTGGTTTGCTGCGGTGAAGGTTTGTCCGCTCCGCAGCTTTTTTCTACGGTTAAAGGAGTATGTATGTCCGTTGAGGTCATGAGGTCTGTGATCGATGCTGCCGAGGGGCGCGTGCCCGTCGACACGCTGTTTACCAATGCGCAGATCGTCGACGTGTATGGCCAGCGTGTGGCGCCCGGCAGCGTTGCCGTCAAGGACGGTGTGATCGCCGGCGTGCTCTACGATGGTCGCGACGATGCCGCTGGCACCTACGAGGCAACTGAGGCCATCGACTGTCAGGGTCGCTATCTCGCTCCCGGTTTTATCGACGGGCATCTGCACATTGAGTCCTCGAACATCCGCCCCGCCGAGTACGCGCGCATGGCGGCGACGCGCGGTACTACCACCGCCATTGCCGACAGCCACGAGATTGCCAATGTTGCCGGTCTCGACGGCCTGCGCTTTATGATCGAGGACGGCCGTCGCGCGCCCATTTCCATCAAGTACATGATGCCCTCGTGCGTGCCCGCGCTGCCCGATGAGCAGGCCGGTGCCGTTATTTCGGCTGCCGATATGCAGGCGTTTTTTGCCGAGCATCCGGGCGATGTCTTTGGTCTGGGCGAAATGATGAACCTGCCGGGCGTCTTTATGGCCGACCCCGAGACCTGTGCTCGCATTGATGCTGCCAACCAGACGCCGTCCAAGCAGGTTGACGGCCACGCGCCGCTCGTTGCCGGAAAGGACCTCAACGCCTATGCCGCAGCGGGCATTATCGCCGACCACGAGTCGACGATTCCCGAGGAGGCACTCGACAAGCTGTCCCGCGGCATGTACGTGATGCTGCGCGAAGGCACGTGCAGCCATGACCTGGCCAACCTGTCTCCGATGCTGCTGGAGAACCCCGCCCGTGCCCGCCGCTGCTGCTTTGCGACCGACGACCGTGCTCCCTCCGACGCGCTTTCGACCGGTATGATCGACAACGCCTGCCGCGTGGCTATCGAGGCCGGCATCGACCCGGTGGTCGCCATCTCTATGGCGTCCCTTTCCACGGCTGAGGCATTTGGCCTGGACCACGGCTGTCGCGACCCGCATGAGCTCCGCGGCGCGATCGCCCCGGGCAAACGCGCCGACCTGCTGTTGCTCGATGACCTGACGTTTGCCAAGGCTCCGCATCGTGTTTATGCCGCCGGTGCTCTGGTGGCGCAGGACGGCACCTTTGTGGGCGAGATTGCACCCGAGATGGCCGAGGTTGCGGCCCTTGCCGATGAGCTGCGTGCTTCCGTTAAGCTGCCGAAGCTTTCGCTTGACGTGTTCGATTATGCCTTTAAGCCGGGCGAGGCGGTTATTGATGTGATCCCTGGCATGGCTATCACGGGCATGGTTCGTCCCGAGACTGACGAGGACTTGCGTCGCATTATGCTGATCGAGCGCCATGGCCGCGGCGCGTCGCTGCAGGCCGAGGGCGCCGATGGCGACGGCCCCGCTGGCTTGGGCCTGGTCGGCAAGCATATCGGTCGCGGCTGGGTGCGCGGTTTCACCATCACGGGCGGTGCCATTGCCTCCACGATCGGCCACGACTCGCACAACGTGTGCGTGGTGGGCGACAATGCGGCGGATATGATGACTGCTGTCGAGGCCGTGGGCCAGGGCGGCCACGTGCTGGTGCGCAACGGCGAGGTCGTGGCTCGTATTCCTCTGGCGCTCGGTGGCCTTATGAGCGAGGGCACGGCCGAGGACGTTGCCGCGCAGCACGACGACTTTATGGTCAAGGCGCGCGCCATGGGTATTGAGCCGCCGCTCGACCCCATCATGGGCATCATCTTCCTGCCCCTGCCGGTGATTCCGACGCTCCGCATCCGCCCCGAGGGCATGTTCGACGTCACAACCTTCACCTACGCCGACTAGTCATCGGGGTGGCGTGTCACCTGACGCCGCGACCGTAGGACCTCTGGCATGTGTGAGCTATTTGCCAGGTCCTTGTAACGTTTACGCCCGCGGAGTCTTATTTGAGCTCCCTTTGGGTACGTTGGAATCGGATACGCGTTCGATTCCAACAAGCCCGAAGGGAGCTTTTCTATGTTTAAACTGATTGCATCCGATATGGACGGCACACTGCTTGACGAAAACGGCCAGGTGCCTCCCGAGACCTACGAACTGATTCTGGCGCTACACGAGCATGGCGTGCATTTCGCCGCATCGTCAGGTCGTCGCTACGATCGCCTGTGCGAGTTCTTTGCGCCCGTTCGCGACAAGATGGACTTTGTCGCCGCTAACGGAGCCCAGGTCTACGCCGACGGTAAGATGGTGGACCGCGAGGTGTATTCGCACTTGGCGATTCGAAGGCTCGCCCAAGCCGTCAGGACGTTTCCCAATCTGCATCTTGCGCTCTTTGACCGAACCAAGTCCTTCCTGCTCGATGACGAGTGCAAGTTCGTGCGTGAGGTCGATAAGGACCTTCCCAATGCCGAGCGCATTTGGGAGCTGCCCGATCCCAGCGTAAATATCATCAAAGCGAGTATCTTTTGCGACGACAGTGCGGTTATGGACAGTGCGTACGTGCTACAGCGCGAACTCGGTCAGCTCTTTACTTTTGCGCCTTCGGGCAACGCGTGGATCGATGCCATGCAGCCTGGTGTGTCGAAGGCCTCGGGTATCGCGCAGCTCGCGGAGCATTACGGCATTGGACGTGACGAGGTCATGGCGTTTGGCGACTCGATGAACGACTACGAGATCATTCGCTTTGTCGGCACGGGCTGCGCGATGGAAAACGCGCGCCCCGCGCTCAAGGCGGTGGCCGATCGCGTCGTAGGCTGCAACCGCGACCACGCTGTTCAGCATGAGCTCCGTCGCGTGATGGAGAGTCTCTTCTAATCCGGCAGATGGGGGCGTTCCTTTTCTGCCGACAGTGGGGGGGGGACAGTCCTTGCAGCTTTTTGCAAAGAGTGTCCCCAGTGACTAGTCGTTTAAGAACGTCCCC
The DNA here is from genome assembly GCA_900544995.1 of uncultured Collinsella sp. Taxonomy (GTDB): domain Bacteria; phylum Actinomycetota; class Coriobacteriia; order Coriobacteriales; family Coriobacteriaceae; genus Collinsella. The sequence goes on from UQXC01000004.1 coordinate 8,854, forward strand.
AATGACTACCCAACGACTAGGCGAGGGCGGCCATGATGGTGCGGGCGACGCCGTCGTGGTCGTTGTCGTATTCGGTGATGGCGTCGGCGGCCTCGCGGTCTTCGAGCTCGGCGTTGATCATGGCCATGCCGTGGCCCGCCGCCTGCAGCATGGGGATGTCGTTGATGTTGTCGCCGAACGCCCAGGCGTCGGCAAGGGGCTTGCCCAGATGCTCGCACAGCCACGTGAGGGCCGTTCCCTTGGTGGCGCCCTCACCCATGACCTCGATATTCATGGCGTACGAACGCGTGACTTCAATGCCTTCGAGCGTGTCGAGCGCCGTCGCGATGGCGTCGCGATCGGCCGGGTTGTGCCAGTACATGGCGATGCGTTCGAGTGTCTCGACCTCGTCGATCTTGCTGTCGATATCCATGTCGATCGGTGTTCGTGTGAGCTTGAGCGAAGCCGCGATGTGGGGGTCGCCGCCGCAGAATTCGTCCAGGCGCGTGTAGAGCGAGCGGGGGAGGAAGCACTGCCCGTCCGCGAAGATATCGAAAGTCACATCGTGGCCGGCTGCAATGCTATGGACGCGGTGGGCGATGGCGCGGTCGAGCGGTCGGCTCAAAATGCGCGTGGCACGCGAGGCATCGGTGGGCACAACGTCGTCGAGCTGCCAGACGCTGGCACCGTTGGCGCAGACCGCGTAGTGTACGGCGGGGTGGGCGAGGATGGGCTCAAAGATGCCCGACAGAGGACGCCCCGTGCAGGGCACAAACTCAATCCCACGTCGAGCGAGTTCGTCGAGCATTGCCCAGGTGGCGTCGCTCATCTGCTTATCACTCGTCAGCAGCGTTCCATCCATATCGGAAAACACAATCATTCGCTGCAATCCTTTCTACTGGCATAAAAAGCGTGGCCGAGGGCGGTGATGCCCTGGCCACGCTCGGGTTCTATAACGGTCTGCGTCCTAACGATCGGCGAGCGGCTTGTACTCCAGCGGCTCGATAACCGGGCGATACGCGGGACGGATGATGCGGTGCGCGCAGAAGAGCTCTTCCATGCGGTGCGCAGACCAGCCGGCCATGCGGGCGACGGCGAACAGCGGCGTAAAGAGCGTCTCGGGCACGCCGAGCATCTTGTAGATAAAGCCCGTGTACAGGTCGATGTTGGCGCAGATGGGCTTGGTCATGCCGTGGTCGCGCATGACCTGGGGTGCCAGGCGCTCGATGCGCTCGATGAGCGCGAACTCCTCGCCCAGGTCCTTCTTGGCGGCAAGCGTGCGCGCGTAACGACGGCACACCTCGGCGCGCGGGTCGCTCAGCGTGTAGACGGCGTGGCCCATACCGTAGATGAGACCCGTGCCGTCGAAGGCCTGCCTGTCGAGGATCTTGCCCAGGTAGGCTGCGACCTCGTCCTCGTCCTCCCAATTGGAGACATGCGCACGGATGTCCTCGTGCATGGACACGACCTTGGCGTTGGCGCCGCCGTGGCGCGGGCCCTTGAGCGAGCCGATAGCCGCGGCGTAGGCGGAATACGGGTCGGTGGCCGAAGACGACAGCACGCGGCAGGCGAACGTGGAGTTGTTGCCGCCGCCGTGCTCGGCATGCAGCATAAGCATCACGTCGAGCAGCATGGCTTCGTCGCGGGTGAATGCCATGCCGCCGCGCAACACCTGCAGGATGGTCTCGGCGGTGGAGAGGCCGGGTGTGGGGTGCGGTACATGAACCTCGGAGCCGCGGCGCTTGGCGACCGAGGCCATATGCGCGAAGGCGGCGATGCGGGGGAGACGGGCGAGCATGGAGATGGCGACGTCGATTTCGTGCTCGGGTGTAATGGCGTCGGGCTCGGCGTCGAAGGCGTAGAGCAGCAGCACGGCGCGCTGAAGCACATTCATGATGCTCGATGACACCGTGGTCATGGGGAACTCACGGACGTATTCGTCGCTCAGGTGCCTAAAAGCACCCAGGCGCTCGCAAAAGCCGTCGAGCTCTTCCTTGTTGGGCAGCGAACCCGTGATAAGCAGATAGGCGACTTCCTCGTAGCCGTAGCGGTTCTCGGCCTGGGCGTTGTTGACCAGATCCTCGATGCTGTAGCCACGAAGCGTGAGCTTGCCCTGATCGGGCACGACCTTACCGTCGACCTTGTTGTAGCCGTGCACGTCCGAGATGCGGGTAAGGCCCGCGACCACGCCCGAGCCGTCGGCATTGCGCAGGCCGCGCTTGACGTTGTGCTCTACGAACAGGTCCTCGTCGTACGGGGCGGTCGGCAGGCCGTGGTAGAGGTTTTCGCTTTCGGGCGAAATCTGACGGCTCGCCTCGTAATCCAGAACCAGGCGGCTCAGGTGATCGTCGAAGCGGTAGTAGATTTTCTTGGCGTCGTAGGCCATGCGCGCTCCTCTCCGGTCCGCTTTGGGGCCGCGCGCTTGGACGATATGACGTCAAGCTGCCCCGAGCGGCTTGTTCGCTACAGGCGGTACATAAAGTTAAAGACGTCCTCGCGCTGGATGGACACGTTGACGCCCGAAAGCTCGCCGGCCTCGGCCAGCGCCTTCTGCAGCTCGGCGAAGTCGAGCTTGGACTCGGCGGTGTCGGCCAGCATGGTCATGGTGAAGATGTCCTCGATAATGGACTGCGTGATGTCGCGGATGTCGACGTTGGCCTCGCCTAGAACACGGGTGACGCCGGCGACGATACCGGGGCGGTTCTTACCAAGGACGGTGATGACGATACGGGAGGACGAGATCTCGGCCATGGGAAACCCTTTCGCGTGGTTGCGGCGCGCGCGGGGCGCTCCGCTACGGTACAGTGTTCATCATTGTACCTGTCTGGCGCCAAAAGGGGTGTGCTTACTGCGGCGTTACACGTCTGCAACATGGGAGAAGGGGCAACAGGGTGCGTGTCCGCTGCGGTTGGTCACGCCGCGTTGCACAAAGACCGTGAACCTTTTGTGGGACGCGCGGCGCCGTGGTACCATAGCCGAGTTTGTTGTCTTGGTCGGAAACCAAGACGCCTTATGCGCTGATCGGTAACCAGCGCCTGACCAATAAGGAGTCCTACCATGAAGCAGGGTATCCATCCCCAGTATGTCGAGTGCACGGTGACGTGCTCCTGCGGCAACACCTTCAAGACGCACGCTACCGTGTCCGAGATGAAGGTCGAGCTTTGCAACGAGTGCCATCCGTTCTACACCGGCCAGCAGAAGTTCGTCGACACCGGTGGACGCGTCCAGCGCTTCGCCGACAAGTTCGGTGGCGCCGCTGCCGCCCAGCTCAAGAAGGCCGAGGAGGCCAAGGCTGCCAAGGCCGCCAAGGCTGCTGAGGCCGAGGCTGCTCGCAAGGCCGCCGCTGAGGCTAAGGCTGCCGAGAAGGCTAAGCGTGCTGCTAAGTTTGCCGAGGAGGCTGCCAAGCAGGCCGCCGAGGCTCCCGCAGAGGCTCCCGTCGAGGAGGCCGCTGCCGAGGCCGAGACCACCGAGGCTGCTGAGTAAATAGCTCGCCGCGGAATCACTCGCATTCATGGCATAAGGGCCGTGCATCCGTTTGGGTGCGCGGTCCTTTTCTTTTTATTGGTGCAAACCAACCTGCCCCCATTGCACCAAATGGCAGAGAGGCGGCGTTTGCCCAGATAAAACCTGCCAAAATTAACCTGTCCCATTGTGGCAGGTTGGTCGTAGTTATTACGTGGCGGTCGAGGTCGACCGTATAGGCCGCGCCTTGTTTGGCTAAAGTACAATCATCTGTGTTTAACTCGCCCGCAACTGCACGACGTGGGCGATGGCCAAAAAGGAAAACCACATGGGATTCATGTCAAAGCTGCTGTCCTTTGGATCCGATAAGGACCTTAAGCGCTACTACAAGATCGTCGACCAGATCAACGGTCTTGAGCCCCAGTTTGAGAAGATGACCGAGGAGGAGCTCCGCGGCCAGACCGATAAGTTCCGCGAGCGTTACGCCAACGGCGAGTCGCTCGACGACATGCTCCCCGAGGCCTTTGCCACCGTGCGTGAGGCTTCCAAGCGCACCATGGGTATGCGCCACTTTGACGTGCAGCTCATTGGCGCCATGGCACTGCACGAGGGCCACATCGCCGAGATGAAGACCGGCGAAGGTAAGACCCTCGTCTCCACGTTGGCCGGCTATCTCAACGCTATCGCCGGCAAGGGCGTGCATGTCGTTACCGTCAACGATTACCTGGCAAAGCGCGACTCCGAGTGGATGGGCCGCATCTATAAGTACCTGGGTATGACCGTCGGTCTGCTCCAGAACAACATGCCGCTCGAGCTCAAGCGCCCGGCCTACCAGGCCGACGTCACCTACGGCACCAACTCCGAGTTCGGCTTTGATTACCTGCGCGACAACATGGTTACCCGTCCCGAGCAGCGCGTGCAGCGCGGCCACAACTACGCCATCGTCGACGAGGTTGACTCCATCCTGATCGATGAGGCCCGCACCCCGCTGATCATCTCGGGCGCTGGCACCAAGTCCGCCAGTACCTACAAGGACTTCGCGCGTGCCGTGCGTGGCCTTGAGCGCGGCGAGGACGTGTCGCACGACATGCTCACCGCTACCGAGGACGTGGAGCCCACGGGCGACTATGTCATGGACGAGGCCAAGCACACCATTGCCGCCACCGAGCGCGGCCTTAAGAAAATCGAGCGCCGCCTGGGTATCGATGACATCTATGCCGATCTCTCCGGCCAGCTGGTCAACCACCTGCAGCAGGCGCTGAAGGCCCAGTACATGTTCCACCGCGATAAGCAGTACGTGGTCACCAACGGCGAGGTCAAGATCGTCGACGAGTTCACCGGCCGCATTATGGAAGGCCGCCGTTACTCCGAGGGCCTGCACCAGGCCATCGAGGCCAAAGAGGGCGTGCTCGTACGCGAGGAGAACCAGACCCTGGCCACCATCACCCTGCAGAACTACTTCCGTCTGTATGACAAGCTCTCCGGCATGACCGGCACGGCACTTACCGAGGATGCCGAGTTCCGCGAGATCTACAAGCTGCCCGTCGAGGTCATCCCCCCTAACAAGCCCGTGCAGCGCGTGGACCACGAGGACCTGGTGTACCGCACCATTCAGGCCAAGTACAACGCCGTCGCCGACGATGTCGAGCAGCGTCACGCCAAGGGCCAGCCGGTCTTGGTGGGCACCGTCTCCATCGAGAGCTCCGAGAAGCTCTCGGCCGCCCTTACCAAGCGCGGCATCGCACACGAGGTCCTCAACGCCAAGCACCATGAACGCGAGGCCCACATCGTGGCCCAGGCAGGACGCTACGGCGCCGTGACCATTGCCACCAACATGGCCGGTCGTGGTACCGACATCTTGCTGGGCGGCAACCCCGACGAGCTGGTGCGCGAGCGCCTGGAGTACGAGGGCCTGACCATGGAGGATGTGACGCCCGAGCAGCTCGAGCAGTTTAACGCCGAGGCCAAGGAGACTTGCAAGGCCGAGCGCGAGCGCGTGCTTGCCGCCGGCGGCCTGACCGTCATCGGCACCGAGCGCCATGAGTCCCGTCGTATCGACAACCAGCTGCGCGGCCGTTCCGGCCGTCAGGGCGATCCGGGCGAGACCCAGTTCTACCTGTCGCTCGAGGACGACCTCATGCGCCTGTTCGGCGGCGACAAGATGGACCGCGTCTCCAAGATGATGGTCACGGCCGACATGGGCGACGACATGCCCATCCAGCACAAGATCATCTCCAAGGCCGTCGAGAGCGCCCAGCACAAGGTCGAGAGCATCAACTTCTCCATGCGTAAGAGCGTCCTTGAGTACGACGACGTCATGAACAAGCAGCGCCAGGTCATCTACGCCGAGCGCAATAAGATTCTGGACGGCAAGGACCTGACCGACCACATCACCGAGGTCATGCACGACACCGTGTACCGCTGCGTGCAGGAGTTCTGCACCAAGGACAGTCACGATGGCGAGCGCGACCTGGAGGGCCTGCGCAAGTGGGTTGTGGAGCTCACCGGCCACATCGATACGCCGAAGTTCCCCGACGAGGATTATGAGGCCCTGGCCGCCGATGTCCTGGCTTACGTAGAGAAGTGCTACAACATGAAGGCCGAGCGCTTGGGTGAGGACCTGATGCGCGAGCTCAACACCCAGGTCATGCTGCGCGTCATCGATACCCGCTGGATGAACTACCTGCAGGAGATGGACTACCTCAAGACCGGCATCGGCCTGCGCGGCTTTGGCCAGCGCGACCCGCTGGTTGAGTACAAGACCGAGGCCTACGGCGCGTTCCAGATACTCGTCGATACCATGTACGAGGATTACCTGCGCACGGTTCTGCGTATCGAGATCAAGGCTGCCCCGCGTGCCGTGGAGCACAAGGAGGACCCCGCACTCGAGGGCGCGCGCTTCTCCGGTCCTGCCGAGGTCGATGGTGACAACGGCGACTCGGTGTTGCGCAAGCAGGCGCAGGTGCAGGCCCGCACGGCTGTCCAGGGTGGTCCGGCTGCCGTCAACAACGGTGGCAAGGTGACCACCTATCGCAAGTCCGAGAGCGACGATCCGTACGTCAACGTGGGCCGCAACGACCCGTGCCCCTGCGGTAGCGGCAAGAAGTTTAAGTACTGCCACGGCAGGAATCGTTAATGGCTGAGGCTTTAGAGGTAACGCCCGCCGAGCTGGATGCGTTTGCGGACCGGCTCGGCGAGGTCGAGTCGTATCTCCATTTGGACGAAAAGCGCACGCGCGTGACCGAGCTCGAGGCTAAAAGCGTGGCCCCCGGCTTTTGGGATGACGCCGACGCCGCCCGTGCCACCATGGAGGAGATCGCGCGCACCAAGGAAGATATCGCTGCCGTGGATACCGCGCGCGGCGAGCTTTCCGATGCCCGCGCCGCGCTGGAGCTTGCCGAGGAGATGGGGGATGACCCCGACGCCGCCGCCCTTCGCGAGGAGGCTGCAGTCACGGCTGAGCGCTTGGCCCGTGCCATCGATGAGCTTGAGCTTTCGAGCTGGTTTACCGGTGAGTTCGATCACGGCGATGCCATTGTGACCATCAAGCCCGGACAGGGTGGTCTGGAGGCCCAGGACTGGACCTTCATGCTCTTTAAGATGTACATGAAGTACTGCCAGCGTCGCGGCTGGAAGGTCACCATCAACGACTGTCCCGCGGCCGAGGTCATCGGCATCGACCGCGCGACCTTTACCGTCGAGGGCAAGGACGCATTTGGCATGCTGCGCGCCGAGGCCGGCGTCCATCGCTTGGTTCGCATTAGCCCCACCGACGACAAGAAGCGCCGCCAGACCACGTTTGCCGGCGTCGAGGTCATCCCCGTGCTACCCGATGATATCGACATCGAAATCAGTCCCGATGACATCCGCGTGGACGTGTACCACGCGAGCGGCCCGGGCGGTCAGGGCGTCAACACCACCGACTCCGCCGTGCGCGTGACGCATTTTCCCAGCGGCATTGTGGTCACCTGCCAAAACGAGCGCAGCCAGATCCAGAACAAGGCCGCGTGCATGCAGATCCTCAAGGCTCGCCTGTACGAGATTGAGCTCGAGAAGCGCGCCGAGGCGCTCGATGAGATCCGCGGACCCAAGACCACGATTGGTTTTGGCAACCAGATTCGCAGCTACGTGCTCTACCCGTACCAGATGGTCAAAGACCTACGCACGGGCGTGGAGACCAGCAATGTCGAGGCCGTCCTTGACGATGGCGACCTGGACCCGTTTGTTATTGGCTACCATCGTTGGGCCACCGGCAACGCCGATGCGGAGACCCCGTCTGCATAAACCGCCCGGTTTATGTGGAGATGGATTAAAACCCTCCCAGCAGGGTGGTTTTGTATCCAGAGCAAACCCTGCGCAGGGGTGGTTTTTGTCCGGCGAATCGGTAGAATCGAATACAGCAAGAAGTTCGAAGCGCATCCGTTTGGGTGCGCTTTTTTGAGGGAGGCAGCATGGCATATCGTCTGGACATCAAGCGCATTCTATCGATGAACTTCTTTCACGACCTGCCCCAGATTATGTTGGGGTGCGCTCTGGCCGCTATTGCGACCGACCTGTTTTTGATTCCCAACGGCCTTGCTGCCGGTGGCGTTACGGGCCTTGCCACCATTATCCAGGCGGTCGGCGCATCGCGTGGCCTATCGCTTCCCGTTGGTATTCAGACGATCGTGATGAACGCCTTGCTGTTGCTGGTCGTTATGCGCGAAGGTGGCATGTTCTACGTGGTGCAGACCGCGACGGGCTTTGTGCTGCTGGGCTTCTTTACCGATCTGTTCGCCCCGTTTGTAGCACCTCTGGCGGATGCGGACCTGATGCTCCCTGCCATGTGGGGCGGCATTATAACGGGCATCGGTTACGGCATGGTGTTGCGCGCCGGCGCCAACACCGGCGGCTCGGACACGATTGGCCAAATCATCTCGCGTAACACCTCGCTGCCGGTGGGCTCGACCGTCATGGCGATCGATGTTGCCGTATGCGCGCTGTCGGCTCCGGTCTTTTCAATCGAAAACGCACTATATGCAGGCCTTTCGATGGTCATTAGCGGCTACGTGATCGATGCCGTGGTCGATGGTGGCAACAAACGCCGTATGGTACTCATCATTTCGGACAAGTTCCCTGATATCGCTGCCGATATCATGTATGGCCTGGGTCGTGGTTGTACCAAGTTTAAGGCGACTGGCATGTATTCGGGCGCCGAGAAGCCGGTGATTATGGTCATCGTGAGCCGTCGAGAGCTCAATACCCTCAAGACGATCGTGCGCGAGCGCGATCCTCACGCCATTGTGACGGTCGCTGACGTTACGGAAGCCTTCGGCGAGGGATTCAAGGACATTAGCGCGTAGGGTCGACCGCGTTCCATCCAAAAGACGTTCACATTGATAAACCGTTTCATCAGCGGTTCTGCCTGCTAAATTGTTCAAATAATGATAAAAACTCTGGTAAAGCCATCAGTTTCCAGCATAATGAATGACGTACGTGCATTGCGGCTGTGTTGGGATTACCTTCGGTGCCGTGCGCATTTTGTCTAATGAGGATGAAAGGAAGGCACAATGAGCGACGAAGAGCTCAAAAAGGTTGCCAACGAGGTAAGGAAGGGCATCGTCACCGGCGTGCACGCTGCCAAGTCCGGCCATCCGGGCGGTTCGCTTGGCGCTGCCGACATCATGACCTATCTGTACTTTGAGGAAATGAACGTCGACCCGGCCGACCCCCGCAAGGCCGACCGCGATCGCTTCGTGCTTTCCAAGGGTCACTGCGCGCCTGGTCTGTACGCCGTGCTCGCCGAGCGCGGATTCTTCCCCAAGGAGGATCTCGAGACACTGCGCCACATCGGCAGCCACCTGCAGGGCCATCCCAACATGAACGACACCCCGGGCGTCGACATGTCCACCGGCTCGCTCGGCCAGGGCATCTCCGCCGCCGTGGGCATGGCCGTTGCCGCCAAGCACTGGGGCGACGACTATCGCACCTACGCCCTGCTGGGCGACGGCGAGAGCGAGGAGGGCCAGGTCTGGGAGGCCGCCATGTTTGCCGGCAACCAGCAGCTCGACAACCTCTGCGTGATCGTCGACCATAACGGCCTGCAGATCGACGGCCCCGTCGAGGAGGTCAACGACCCCATGCCGCTCGCCGACAAGTTCCGTGCCTTTAAGTTCCACGTGGTGGAGCTTGCCAACGGCAACGATTTCGACCAGATCCGCGCCGCCTTTGCCGAGGCTCGCGCTACCAAGGGCCAGCCGACTGCCATTATCGCCGAGACCATGAAGGGCAAGGGCGTCTCCTTTATGGAGAACCAGGTTGGCTGGCACGGTAAGGCCCCCAACGATGAACAGTTTGAGCAGGCCATGGCAGAGCTCACGGCCGCCGGAGAGGAGCTCTAGGATGGCAGACGTCAAGAAAATCGCCACGCGCGTAAGCTACGGCGAGGCCCTCGTCGAGCTCGCCAACGAGCACGATGACTTTGTGGTCCTCGACGCCGACCTGGCCGCCGCCACGCAGACCGGCAAATTTAAGGCCGCTTGCCCCGACCGCTTCTTCGACGTGGGTATCGCCGAGAGCAACCTGATGGGTGTTGCCGCCGGTATCGCGACCACCGGTCGTGTTGCCTTCGCGAGCACCTTTGCCATGTTCGCTGCCGGTCGCGCCTTTGAGCAGGTCCGCAACTCCATCGGCTACCCGCACCTCAACGTTAAGATTGGCGCCACGCACGCCGGTATTTCGGTGGGCGAGGATGGCGCCACGCACCAGTGCTGCGAGGATATCGCCCTGATGCGCGTCATCCCCGGCATGACCGTGATTGTTCCCGCCGACGACGTGGAGGCCCGCGCCGTGACGCGCGCCGCCTACGAGTGCGACGGCCCCGTGTACATGCGCTTTGCCCGTCTGGCCTCGCCGGTTATCAACGATCCCGAGACCTACAAGTTCGAGTTGGGTAAGGGTATTGTCATGCGCGAGGGCGCCGATGTGACCATCATTGCCTGCGGCCTGATGGTCGGCGAGGCTCTCGAGGCCGCCGAGCAGCTCGCTGCCGAGGGCATCGACGCCGAGGTCATCAACATGCACACCATCAAGCCCATCGATGCCGACCTGATCGTCAAGAGCGCCACCAAGACCGGCCACGTCGTGACCGTCGAGGAGCACTCCGTGATCGGTGGCTTGGGCAGCGCCGTCGCCGACGTCCTGTGCGAGCAGTGCCCGACGCCGCTCAAGAAGATTGGCGTCAACGACACCTTCGGCGAGTCCGGCCCGGGCGCCGAGCTCCTGCACAAGTACGGCCTGGACGCGGCCAACATCGTGGCGACCACCAAAGAGTTCTTGGCCTAGAGAAGCCATCGCTCAATCGGCAACAAGCCAATCGCATTCAAATGCTGACAGGGGCGTCCTCAAAGAGGGCGGCCCTGTCTTATATTTCAGCTAAATCAGAGCCGCACCAAGCGAGGCTTTCTTCGGGAAGAGAGCCCAGTACAGCAAAGTGCAATTCAGACCCTTCCAACTTTGTATATGCAGCACCCCAAGATAAACGCGGCGGCCCCTTAGTAGCCGCAGGCCGCGCACAGGGTTACCTCCCAAATCTTTCCGCAGGACGGAGGAGCCCCCGCCGCACGTAGTGCGCAGCGGAGGCTCCGACATGTCCGAGGACGATTTGGAAAGTAACCCCGTGTCCGGCCGGAGGGACCCAAACACGGCCATGCTTCTTATGTGCAGCAAAGCTAATGCTGCTAAAATACAAAGCGCTCATGTAGTTTAAACGCACGACGATAAGGAGCACCAGTGGGTAACCACTTCCGTACCTCCGGTGCGGGCGATGATGCCCCCAAGACGCAGACAGGCGTCCAGGGCAGTCGTTTCGCCACTCCGGATTCAGAGGGCCAGCCTGTTGCTCAGGCCCCCGCTCAGCCGGCAGATCAGGCACAGCCGGCATCCGATCCCTTTGCCTACAATCCAACCAGCGATGTCGCGCTTTCCGGCACGGCGGGTTTTGAGCCCGTTCAGGCCGTGACCGCTCGCGTGGAGCAGCCTCAGGCTGGTGCCGCCACGCCGCAGCCTACCATGGCCGGCATTCCCGACCCCTTGGCCCCTGCGACGCCGGCTCCTCAGCCTGCGCAGTCCGGTCTCTTTGCCGCTATTCCCGACCCCACGCAGCCTGCTGCCCCGGTGGTCGAGAGCGATCAGGCAGCCGAGGTCGCAAGCCTCGATAACGCGCTCAACAACCCCGATTTTACGTCGGTGTTTGCGCCCATCGATCCGCAGGCCAGCCGCAAGAAGATGGCCAAGCAGGCCGGTGTCGAGCCCGTCATCCTTATGGAGCATGTCACCAAGATCTATCCGGCACAGCCCAACAAGCCTGCACTCGACGACATCAACATCGAGATCTATCCGGGCGAGTTCGTCTTCCTGGTCGGTCACTCCGGCTCGGGTAAGACCACGCTGCTGTCGACGCTCAACCGCGACGTCAAGCCGACGAGCGGCCGCATCCTGGTTGCCGGTCAGGACCTCATGAAGATCAAGAACCGCAAGGTTCCGTTCCTGCGCCGCCAGATTGGCGCCGTGTTCCAGGACTTTAAGCTTCTGCCGCAAAAGACCGCCTACGAAAACGTGGCGTTTGCCCTGCAGTGCATCGGCAAGCCCAAGGGCGTCATTCGCAGCCAGGTGCCCGAGGTGCTGCGCCTGGTCGGTCTGGCCGATCAGATGGACTCGCTGCCCGACCAGCTTTCCGGTGGCGAGCAGCAGCGCGTTGCCGTCGCCCGTGCTATGGTCAACCGTCCGCCGCTGCTGATCTGCGACGAGCCCACGGGCAACCTCGACCCGGCGATCTCGCTGGGCATCATGAAGCTGCTTGAGCGTATTAACCGCACCGGCACCACCGTGATCGTCGCCACGCACGACCGCGAGATGGTCGATAGCATGCACCGTCGCGTGATCGCCCTCGAGGGCGGCCACGTCATCCGCGACCAGGAGAGGGGAGGTTACGGCAACTATGGCACCAACTAACGTGGGCTACTCCTTCAAAGAGGCAATCAGCCACTTCTTCCGTAACTGGACTACCTCGCTCGGCGCCGTCATCACGATCTTCCTTTCGCTGTTTATCATCGGCCTGTTCATCATGGGCTCTGCGATGCTGAACTCCGTGATCGGCACCGTCGAGGATCAGGTTGTCATCAACGCGTTCATTAGTGATGACGCCGATCAGGCCGATGTTCAGGCTTTTGAGGCCGAGCTTAAGACGTGGAATAACGTCAAGTCCGTGACCTATAAGGACAAGGACGACGCGCTGGCCGAGTATACGAGCAAGATGTCGGGTAACGCCGACGCCACCATGAGCGCGCTCGACGGCCAGAACCCGCTGCCCGCCTCGTTTGCGATTGAGATGGACGATCCGTCTCAGGTCGAGAGCACGGCCAAGAAGCTCAAGAAGAATGCCGACTTCCAAAAGATCGCGGACGACGGCGACGTCAACGCGAGCGTACTGTATGGCCAGGAGGAAGTAAGCCGCTTGTTCCAGGTGACCAACTACATCCGTATTGCCGCCGTGGTGCTCGTCGGCCTGCTGACCTTTATCGCGTTCATCTTTATCAACAACACGATTCGCCTGTCCATCACGGCGCGTCGTCGTGAGATTGCGATTATGCGTCTGGTCGGCGCCAGCAACGGCTTCATTCGTGGCCCGTTTATCACCGAGGGCGTGCTGCAGGCCATTTTGGGCTCGCTGCTTTCCATCGGCGTTCTGGAGCTGCTGCGCAATCTGATGATCCCGCGTCTGCAGGAGAGCATCGGCTGGATGTCGTTTGCCCTGCCGATGCAGTACTACCTGGTGACCTATGCTGCGCTGATTCTGGTCGGCGTGATTATCGGTCTCTTTGGTTCTGCCATCGCCATGCGCCGCTACCTGCGCGTGTAGGCATGCCTGGAATTCATCCCTTCCAACGGGTCGTCTCTTATGGGGCGGCCCGTTTTTTGTCTCCTAGGGATCATTTGGGTAGACTCTTGGGATGTAAACGGCAATCGATAGTTAGGAGGCGCCATGGGGCGCAATAACAAGCATAAGCGTGGAGCTCGCAATAAGCGCGGGCCGGTGCGCAGCGAACGCCGTCCGAGCCTGACCGGGCGCGTGCAGCTCCATGAGCGCAGCGCCTACGTTGTAACCGAAAACGGCGACTACAAGGTCATGGGCCGCGGTAAGCGTGAGATCATGGACGGCGATACCGTTGCCGTGAGCATTAAGAACAGCCCGCATGGCGAGCGTCGCGCCGTGATCGAAGGCGTGGTTGAGCGCGCAGCCATAAGCGTGGTGGGCACGTACCAGACCGCCGGTCCGCTCGGTGTGATCGAGCCGCTCGATTCGCGTCTGAAGGCCGACTTCTTCATTCTGCCCGAGGATACCTCGGCGGATCGTCTGGGCGTCCACCCGGGTGATGCTGTTGTCGCGCGCATTTTGACCTACCCGACGCGCCTGGAATCGGGTACCGTGACGATCGAACGCCGCATCGGCGGAGATGACGCGCCCGATTTGGGTGTTCAATATGTGATGGCGCGTTACGGCTATACCGATAGCTATTCCGAGGCCGCGCTGGACGAGGCCGAGGGGCTTTCGCTCGATGTGTCCGCGGCGCTTAAGGACCCGCTCCGCCGCGATCTGCGCGACCGCTTTGTCATCACGATCGACCCGGTCGACGCGCGTGACTTTGACGATGCCATTTCGTTGGAGCGCACGCCCGAGGGTGGCTACAAGCTGGGTGTGCATATCGCCGACGTTTCACACTATGTGGCTTGGGACGGGCATATCGATCTTGAGGCTCGCCATCGTACGACATCGGTGTATCTGGCCGATCGCGTGCTTCCCATGCTGCCCGAACGCCTGTCCAATGACCTGTGCTCGCTTCGCCCTGACGAGGACCGTCTTGCGTTTACCGTCGATATCGAGCTCGATGCGCAGGGTCGCGTGCGACATTACGATCCGTATCCCAGCGTGATTCGCTCGCGTGTGCGTATGGACTATGACGGCGCCGAGGCGCTGCTGGTGCGTGCCGGCGCGGTTGAGTATTCGGTGCTGGAAGGCGCCGCTGAGGATGTTGCGGCTGCCGAGACCTCGCGCGAGGAAGCGCTTGAGCGCGGTCTTGCGTGCGAGGAGGCCGCCCGCGGCCACAACGTCGACCTCGGCGATTTCCTTGTCGCCGCCAACGAACTCGCCGAACTCCGCCGTCGTATCCGTCGCGCCCGCGGCTCAGTCGATTTTGACACGGCCGAGATTCGTGCTCTGTTGGATGAGGACGGAGTACCCGTGCAGATTGTGGCGCGTGAGCGTTCGTGCGCCACGTCGCTTATCGAGGAAGCCATGCTGCTCGCCAACGAGTGCGTTGCAGAGTGGCTGGCAGACCGTGATATCGAGGCCTGCTATCGCGTGCATGAGGATCCGAGCCCCGATAGCCTGCACGGTGCCGCCGTTGCGCTGGCGCAGCTAGGCATCATCGACGATCGCCGTGCTGCCGGTATTGCCCTGGGGAGCCCCGATGAGCTGCAGGCTGCAGTTGATGCTGCCGCCGGTACGGCCAACGCACCGCTCGTTAACACGCTGCTTCTGCGCAGCATGCAGCGCGCGCTGTACAAGCCGCGCAACGAGGGCCACTTTGCGCTCGCCGCGCCGTGCTACTGTCACTTTACGAGTCCCATCCGTCGCTACCCCGATCTGGTGGTGCACCGCGTGCTCAAGCTGCAGTTGGCCTATGAGCAGCTCGGCGGCAAGGACGCCTTGGTCCGTACGCCGCGGCTGATCGGCAAGGGGCGCGAGTCGCTGCCACGCATTCTGCCGCAGATCTGCCGCGCATGCAGCGATGCCGAGCGCGCGGCAGATGCCGCCAGCCATGCGACGCAAAAGATCAAGATTGCCCAGTACTATGAGGACCGTCTGGGCGAGCGCTATGCCGGAACCGTCTCGTGGGTTAGCAGCATGGGCCTTTTTGTGCGCTTGGACCTAACACAGGTCGAGGGCCTGGTTTCAATTAAGAGCCTGGGCAACGAGTGGTTCGAGTTCGACGAGGACGCGCTTACGCTGACGGGCGCCGACACGGGGACTCGCTATGAACTGGGCCAGCGCGTGATCATCGAGGTCTCGCGCGTCAATACCACGCGTGGGCACTTGGACTTTAAGCTTATCCATTAGCCAAATCCCGACTCATGGTGGGGGAGCGGAGGGCGGCCTTTCGGGACCGCCCTTCGCATTTGAATCGTGACTACCTTGCCGTCTGCTCGGCCACCCGCTTACCTGCTATTTGAGAGGTAAAACCTACCAAAATAAACCTGTCCCTTTTGGCAGGTTTACAAGAAAGCGGGGATGAGATGGCGACGGTGTACGGTTATGCGCGGGTGAGTTCGCGCGATCAGAATCTTAATCGGCAGCTGGATGCGCTGGGCGCCTATGGCGTGGGCTCGGCGAATATTTATGCCGACCATGCGAGCGGCAAGGACTTCGATCGACCGCGTTATCGCGAGCTGCTGCACGTCCTGGGAGACGGGGACGTGCTGGTGGTGCTTTCTATCGACCGACTTGGCCGTAATTACTCCGAGATTCTTGAGGAATGGCGACGCATTACCAAGGAGCTCGGGGTTGCCATTGTGGTGTTGGACATGCCATTGCTTGACACGCGCGCTAGGGCCAGCGGCGCGCCGGATGTGACCAACGTCCTGATTGCCGATATTGTGCTGCAACTGCTGAGCTACGTGGCGCAGGTGGAGCGCGAGAATATCCATCGGCGCCAAGCGGAGGGAATTGCAGCGGCGCGGGCGCGAGGGGTCCGTTTCGGTCGACCTCGCAAGCCGTGTCCTCCTCAGTTTGAGCTGGTGCGCGATAGCTATGAGGCGGGCGATATTACCCGCAGCCAGGCAGCAAAGTGCCTGGGCGTGTGCGTGGGGACGTTCGATCGCTGGATGCGCGAGGCGGGGTAGGGGTTTGCGTCGCTTTGTCGCTTCCTGTTGCGATTCAAATTTTGATACGGTGACGATGCCATTTGGGGCTACACTCGCTGATATTCAAAAAAGGAGGTTGGCCCTTGGCGCGCGTAAAACAAATAATCGGATGGACCGCGGTCGTTCTGTTCGCTGCAACGCTGGCGGGCATCTGGGTGCTGACGGAGCAAAATGCGATGGAGACGTCGTTGCTGAGCGAGTCCACCGCGCGTGTGGTGGAGGGCCAGGCTACGGGCGTTCAGGCTGTCGATGCCACGGGTGAAGCCCAGACGGAGAACGGAATGACCGGGGGCACCGATTCGGCTGCCTCGAATGTCCGGTCTGGCCGACTTGCTTCCATTCGCATGTGGGTGGGCGCGAACGTCCGTCGCGTTGCCCATACCGTAGAGTTTTTCTTCGTCGGATTGTTCGCCTCGGTGGTCGTGGTTTGCTTTTCCAGGCGTCCGTGGAGCGTATGCTCCCGTTGCGTGCCCGTATTGCTCTTTTGCGCCGCCTGCTCCGTTGGCGATCAGGTACATAAGATCTTTGTTCCCGGCAGGCATTTCGACGTTATCGATTTAGGATTCGATGCTGCGGGCTATGTCACCGCCATGCTGTTGGTATTGCTGGCAGCGGCGTTGGTACGCCATGCGACTCGGCCGATCGGCGCCCATGCGAGGCACTAGCCGGTAACAAACCCGTTTCTGATAATGCGACCTTGTTGAATTATTTTGTGTCGCGCGTATTTCCGAGCGGTCGGATTTGAGGGGCGAGCGGTAGAACGCTCACCCTTTGTGCGCCACGATGCGGCACAATGTACCGCAAAAGCTGTTTGTATCCGGTACGAATCGTTCGTTGGTCTTTAATTCTTCTCAACGGAGGTGTTTGAGATGGCAAACGGATTGCTTTTGCGGCTTCGCGAGCGTGAGCTCAGCGCGAGCCCGTCGGAACGCAATGTCATCGCATATGTAAGCGCTCATCCGCACGAGGTGGTCGGGCTGTCCGTCCGCGGTCTTGCCGATGTCACGTTCTCCTCGCCCTCGAGCATTTTGCGCTTTTGCAAGCGTTTGGGTTTTGCGGGCTACAAGGAGTTCCAGCGCGAACTGATTGCCGAGCTGGCGCTCTTAGGTGACAAGAAAGACGTAGCCCTCGAGGACATCTCCATGGATGACAGCGTCGAACGTATCGTGGGGAAGGTGATGAAAAGCAACGTGCGCACGATCGAGGCGACGGCGCGAACGCTCGATTACACCGTCTTGGAGCGATGCGCGGCCCGTCTTAAGCGGGCACGCGCGGTCAATCTGTTCGGTATTGGTGCCTCTCGTTTGGTCGCGCACGACCTGGCGCAAAAGCTCATGCGTGTCGACAAAGAGTGCCATCTGTACGACGACTGGCATGATCAGCTCTTATGTGCCAAGAACATGCATGAGGGCGATATGGCAATCGCCTTTAGCTACTCGGGCTTGACGCAAGAGGTGCTGGACTGCACCGCCGAGGCTCAACGTCACAACTGTCCCGTTGTGGCCGTTACCAAAGTAGATGGATCATCCAAGCTTGCCACCATGGCCGATGCCGTGCTCGGCGTTGCTGCGAGTGAACCCTTGGTCCGCAGCGGTGCCATGGCTTCGCGTATGGCCCAGCTTATGGTTGTCGATGCCCTGTACGCTGCTTACGTTGCCAGCGACTACGAACGGGCGACGCATGTCATTAAGCAAAACTACATCGAGAAACAGGAAAGATGAGGTGAATGAAATGCTCGATTTAACAAAATTCACGACCGAACAGCGTAATCAAAGGTCAATGGACCTCGATACGATGACATCGCTGCAAATCGTCACGACGATGAACGATGAGGATCTTCGTGCCGTCCAGTCGGTCACGAAAGTGTTGCCCCAGGTTGCCACAGCAATCGACTGGGCTGCTGAGGCACTCGAGCGCGGCGGGCGCGTCTTTTACATGGGCGCAGGCACCAGCGGTCGTCTGGGCGTACTCGACGCTTCGGAGTGTCCGCCCACGTTTGGCGTGTCACCCGATCTGATTGTCGGGCTCATTGCCGGAGGCGAGACGGCGTTTATCAAGGCTGTCGAAGGTGCCGAAGACAGCGATGAGCTTGGCGCGAACGACCTGCGAGAGCGTGGACTCTCGGACAAGGATCTTGTCGTTGGCCTGGCGGCAAGCGGCCGTACTCCTTATGTGGTGGGCGGCCTTGCGTACGCCAAGGCAACTGGGTGCAAGACCATTGCAATTGCCTGCAACCAAGGGTCGAAGATCGGGGAGAGCGCAGATCTTGCCATTGAGCCCGTGCCCGGTCCCGAGGTGCTGACCGGCTCAACGAGGCTCAAGGCGGGAACGGTTCAAAAGCTCATTCTCAACATGATTTCGACCGGTGCCATGGTCAAGATCGGCAAGGTATACCAAAACCTGATGGTCGATGTGCAGCAGACGAACGAGAAGCTGGTGGTGCGCGGCCAGAACATCGTGATGGAGGCGACCGGCTGCACGCGCGAGCGCGCCGTTCAGGCGCTTGCAGATGCCGGCGGCCACGTAAAAACCGCTATTGTCTCGGTACTGTTGGACTGCGATGCCGAGCAGGCTACGGTAGCTCTTAAGCGGGCGCGAGGCCATGTCCGCGCTGCGGTGAGTGGCCATGAGAAGAGCAATGCCGACGCCCAATAGGTGCGCGGCGTGAGCTGATATGACATCCAGACGAGATACCCAATACAAGGAGGAGTTATGACGAACAAAGAGCTGGCTCAAAAGCTGCTGGACCTTTTGGGCGGTAAAGACAACGTGCTGGCAAACGCGGCGTGCATGACGCGCCTGCGCGTGACCGTCAAAGACGCGGGCAACGTCGACACGGAGGGCATTAAGGCACTCGACGGCGTGATGGGCCTGGTCGAGGACGACACGATGCAGATCGTGCTGGGTCCGGGCAAGGTGAATAAGGTGCTCGAGGAGTTCTCCAAGCTCACTGGCCTTGCGAAAGGCGTTGCCGACGAGAGCGTGGTTGACGCTGCGGCCACAAACAAGGCCGCGCAGAAGGCCAAGTACGAGTCTAAGCCGGTTCAGGCCTTCCTCAAGAAGATTTCCAATGTCTTCGTCGCCCTGCTTCCCGGCATCATTGCGGCTGGCCTCATCAACGGTATCTGCAACGTCATTAACGTTTCGACGGCAGGCGCGCTTGCAGGCGAGTGGTGGTACCAGGGCATTCGTTCCATGGGCTGGGCCCTGTTTGCCTATCTGCCCATCTTGGTGGGCTATAACGCGGCGCGTGAGTTTGGTGGCTCCGCTGCGCTGGGCGGCATCGCCGGTATGATGTGTATCGCCAACAGTGCCATGCCCCTGCTTGCGCCCGGCGCGGCTGATCCTGCCACTGCCATTCTGCTGCCGCTCACCAATGCGCAGTACAACCCCGCAGCGGGCGGCATGATCGCGGCTCTCATCGCTGGCGCATTTTTTGCCTGGATGGAGCGTCAGATTCGCAAGGTTATGCCCAACGCACTCGACACGTTCTTGTCCCCGCTGCTGGTGCTCATCATCGGCGCCTTTGCTCTGATGCTCGTCATCCAGCCGGTTGGCGCATGGCTGACGACTGCCATCTTTAGCGTTTTGACCTTTATCTTCGAGAAACTGGGCGTCCTAGGCGGCTATATCCTGTCGGCAGGCTTCTTGCCGCTGGTTTCCGTCGGCCTGCATCAGGCGCTCACGCCGATCCACGCTATGCTCAACGATCCCGACGGCGCTACCAAGGGTATCAATTACCTGCTTCCCATCCTTATGATGGCTGGCGGCGGCCAGGTCGGTGCCGGTTTGGCGCTGTACTTTAAGACCAAGAACGCCAAGCTCAAGAAGTACGTCGCAGAGTCCATTCCCGTTGGAATCCTGGGTGTGGGCGAGCCTCTGATGTATGCTGTTACGCTGCCGCTCGTTCGTCCGTTTGTGACGGCCTGCCTGGGTGCCGGATTTGGCGGCGCGCTCGCGGCGCTGCTTCACATCGGCACGGTTTCTCAGGGCGTTTCCGGTCTGTTTGGCCTGCTGATCGTCGTTCCTGGCCAGCAGCTCGGCTACGTTGCCGCTATGCTGCTTGCCTATGCCGCCGGCTTTGTCCTGACGTGGTTCTTCGGTGTCGACGAGCAGAAGATCAACGAGTTCTTTGGCGAGTAGTTTGATATCGCGAGCCGTGTTGCTCGGGGTTCGCGGCGCGCGGCAGATTTCTTGATGTTATGGTTGTGCCGGCGGGGCTAGCTGCTCCGCCGGCCTTTTTTAAAGGAGCGTTGAAGCGTGAAAACGGGTATTTCGATTTATCTTTCCAGCCCTCTGCAGGATATTGAGCGGACGATTGAACATGGTGCCGCGGCGGGTGCGCGCTATGCGTTCACCTCGCTGCATATTCCCGAGGATGGGGGAGCGGCGTATGCCGATAAGGTCCGTCATGTGCTGTCGCTGCTTTCCGCCCGCGGCATTGCGCTCATTGCCGATGTGGGGCCTCGCACGTGCGATTTGCTCGGGCTTGAGCGCATCGAGGACCTGCGCGATCTGGGGTTGGAATACCTTCGTTTGGACTATGGCTTTAGCGCCCAGCGGGTCGCGGAGCTGTCCGGTGTATTTCACATTGTGGTCAATGCATCGACGGTGAGTTCTAATGAAATCGCATCGTGGCGTGAGGCCGGTGCCGATGTGACTCGTTTTGCCGCCTGCCACAATTTTTACCCCAAGCCTTATACCGGTTTAGCTCTGGAGGACATTGCTCGGGTGAATCTTCGTCTTGCGGCGCTTGGATTCGAAATCATGGCTTTTGTGCCGGGTGATGCTAACGTTCGCGGGCCGGTATTCGAGGGACTGCCGACGGTCGAGGCGCAGCGCGGTCGCGCGTCAAAGGTTGCTCTCAATATGCTTGAGCTTGCACATGGCGCCGATTGCGACATTGTGTTGGTCGGCGACCCCGATCTATCCGATGCGGGCTGGGCGCAGTTTGCTCAAGTTTCCGCCGGATACGTGGACCTGCAATGCGAGCTTGAGCCCGGTTATGCCTATGTGCGCGGGCAGATTCATCACGACCGGCCCGACTCGAGTGTCCTCATCTTTAGGTCTCAGGAGTCACGTACGACGCTTAAGCCGGATTCCGTGCCGACGGATGCCGGAGCCGGCCTGCCGCGAAAGGCGGGGTCGATCGCTGTGAGCAATAGCGGATATGGGCGCTACGAAGGCGAGCTTGAGATTGCGCGGGTCGATCTTCCCGGTGACGAGCGCATGAACGTTGCGGGCCATATCACGCCCGAGGCAATGGAGCTGCTGCCGTTCATCAAACGCGGATTCGGGGTACGGTTCGTTTAGCGTGTGACCCGTGGGCTACAATTGGCCCATCGTACGAAGGCGCCTCGTGTGGCGTGTGCCTGCGTTGGCCGATCTATATTCGGAGGATTCTCATGACCGTACTGTTTGTTGAATATCCCAAGTGCTCGACCTGTAAGAAGGCCAAGGCATGGCTGGACGAACATGGGGTAGAGTATATCGACCGCGATATCGTTTTGGACAACCCCACGGCCGATGAGCTTGCGACCTGGATTGCTCGTTCGGGGCTGCCGGTGCGGCGCTTCTTTAATTCGTCGGGCATGAAATATCGAGAGCTGGGCCTGAAGGCGCGTCTGGATGCGGGCATGACGGATCGGGAGTGCTACGAGCTGCTGGCGACCGACGGCATGCTGGTCAAGCGTCCGCTGCTGGTGGGCGACGATTTTGCGATTCCCGGCTTTAGGGAATCGGCTTGGGCCGAGGCGTTGCTGTAGCGGCTGCGGAAAGTGCGACCCGGAATTCGCTTCCAGAATGGGATGCGCTTTCCCAAAGTGGCCGGTTGCGGAAAGCACGTCCCATTCTGAGCTTCGATTGTGGGATACGGTTTCCGGTTGAGGGCTCGACGGGAAAGTGGGGACCAGTTTGAGCTTGAAAACTGGGACGCACTTTCCGCCGGCGGGCCTGCCCCAGTCAGTCCGCCAGCTGTGCCCATTCGTGCGGATCGTAGACCTTTACGTGTTTGTTGGGCTTGCCGCTCCAGTACTCCTCGTCCATAAAGGGCAGATATGCCTGAACGCCGGGGCAGATAAAGGGAATCCGCTGCTGTTGCAGTCGATCGCGCTGGCGCTGCTCCAGGTGCGCCTCGGATATGACGGTCGGCATACCGGACAACTCGACGAGGCTTGCCTGGATTCGCTTAAGGTCGGGGAGTCCCGCGTGCCATGACATCCGCATGATTAAAAAGGATGCACGGCGGTATTTTGCCTGCACCACAGTAATGGCGGGGCGTAACGTGGGGTGAATTTTGTCCCGTTCGGGCCAAAGGTCGGCAGTGATCTCGAGGCCCAGGGTCTCCCATAGGTAATCAAGCTCTTCGTCCATGGCGCCTCGATATCTACGTGATCATTGATACTTCGATTGTGTTGCCTGGTGCTATCGTTTTCGCGGTAGAATCTGCCAACGGTTGACGGCTGCCGCTCGCGGCGTTTTGCCCTTCGTGTACAGCGGTCGGCTTCACAGGTCCTTCACGGGTTGGACTAAATTAGGCCAATTTGACTGAATTTCAAAAAAGTCAAAATTGGGGCTTGCGTCACAGCGAGACTTCCCGTATATTTCTTTCTTGCGCAAAGGTACAGCCGAGCGCAGCGATGCAGTCATTGGGATGTCGTCTAATGGCAGGACAGCGGATTCTGGTTCCGTCAATGGGGGTTCGACTCCCTCCATCCCAGCCATTGCATTTGCTACATATGGCCCGTTCGTCTAGCGGTTTAGGACGCCGCCCTCTCAAGGCGGAGATCACCAGTTCGAATCTGGTACGGGCTACCAAAATTGAACGCCCGGGCCTCGTAAGAGACCCGGGTTTTGTGTATTGACCGTATATACGGCGCCTGCCGTGTTTCGCTCAGATCGAGGAGTAGCCATGGATCTGCCCATCAGCTTGCAAGACATCACGTATGCCGAGAACTATCTGGCGCAGGGCGACCTGGCTACGGCGACGCCGCTGCTGGAGCGTCTGGTGGAGCTCGCCGAGGAGTATATCGACGCTGAGTGCAAGACGGAGGAGAAGCGCCAATACTTTAGCTTCGATAGCAAGTTTGAGCGCTTGGCCTATCGCCGCGTGGAGAAGGATCCGCGCGAGCTCGTGCAGGTCGAGGTGCCGTTTGACCGCCTGTACTCCGACATGGCGTTTGCCTACATTCGCCAGCAGGATTATGTGAGTGCTCGCAACGCCTTGATGCAGGCCGTGCGCTGGGACCCCATGAACTGCAACTACCGCCTTGATCTGGCCGAGCTGTTCCGTGCACTCGAGGACAAGCAGGAATGGGCATCGCTCTCGTTCTCGGTGCTGGAGCGTGCAAGCGATGGCAAGTGCGCCGCCCGCGCTTACGCCAATCTAGGTCAGTACTTCTTGGAGCCCGAGACCGAGAACGTTTCGGCTGCCGTGGGCTGCGCGCGTCTGGCGCTGCGCCTGGCGCCCAACGATGCGCATACGACGCGCCTGCTCAACAAGATCCATACCACCTATCCGGATGCCGCTGATGAGAGCGACGACCACGTGATGGGTGAATTGGCCCTGCAAGGCGTGCCGACCTCGCCTTCGGCCGAGATTGCCATCTGCCTGATTATGTGCGCGACCGATGCTGCAAGCGACGGCGACAAGCAGGAGGCGACGCGCCTGACGGTACGTGCTCGCGACTCGGTGGGCGAGGAGGCCTGCGCGGCGATTATCAAACTGGTGCGCGAGAGCGATGCCGAGCTCAATGCCGAGCGCAAGGCAAAGCGCGAGACTGCGGGCTCAAACGCCGATGGAGCCAAGGAGGCCGGCGATGCCCAGTAAGCGCGAGCGCAAACTCATTTCCAAGAATCGCTCGGCACATCACGAGTACTTTATCGATGAGACGTTTGAGTGCGGTATTGAGCTGAGCGGCACCGAGGTCAAGTCGATTCGCGAGCGCGCCTGCCAGATCACCGATACCTTCGCGCTGATCCGCGGCGGGGAGTGCTGGCTCGTCGGCCTGCATATCCACCCTTATAGCCATGGTGGCGTGTGGAATCGCGATCCCGACCGTCGGCGTCGTCTGCTGCTGCACCGCAAGGAGATCGACTTTCTTGACGGCAAACTTCGCAACCGTGGTTATGCGCTGGTTCCGTTGGAACTCTACTTTAATACCGACGGCCGCGTAAAGCTGCTGCTGGGTCTGGGTCGCGGCAAGAAGCTTTACGACAAGCGCGAGGACATGGCCAAGCGTGATGTCCAACGCGAGATCGACCGCGCCCTCAAGGAACGCAACCGCTAGGCACTCTGTATAAGTTGCGGTGGAATACGGACTGTTTTCCTGTTTGAGGGGCTATTCAGTCCCTATTTCACCGCAACTGCGGGCGTCTCATCTTTCTTACTGTTCTGACACATATGTCTCAAAGGCGGCGTCCGTTATGGGTGCCGCCTTTTTTGTGGGTACATACATTCATGAGGTTCCAACCCGAGCTAGGGGAGTGATCGTTATGGACAAAACTGCGTTCTTTACCATGCCGAGCGGTCTGTACGTGGTGAGCGCTGCGGCAGACGGGCTGCGTGCCGGCTGCGTCATCAACACTGCGGTGCAGGTGACGTCCATGCCGCCGCGTATTTCGGTTGCCGTGAACAAGGACAATGTCACCTCGGGCGTCATCGCATCGGCCAAAGCGTTCGCGCTGACCGTGATCGATCAGACGGCCGACATGCTCTACATCGGTAACTTTGGGTTCCGCACCAGCAGCGATTATGACAAGTTTGCCAAATACGAGACCCGCGAGACGGCTCTGGGCATGCCCTATGTGCCCGAGCACGCGGCGGCCCTGTTTAGCTGCCGTTTGATCGACACTGTGGATGTGGGCACGCATCTGCTGTTTATTGGCGAGGTCGAGGATGCCGAGCGCCTGAGCGACGAGACGCCGCTGACGTACGACTACTATCACAAGGTGCTAAAGGGCAAGACGCCGCCCAAAGCCTCGTCGTATCAAGGCTAGAAATGTTCTAAAAATACTTGCATTATACTATTGAGAATATATACTAATAAGTAAGTACACCAGCAGTCACGTTCGAGAGGAGAACATCATGGCTGAGGAAAAGAAGACGTATAAGTTTGTGTGCACCGTTTGCGGTTACGAGGTTGAGGTCGACACGCCCGAGCTGCCCGAGGATTACGTGTGTCCGGTGTGCGGCGTCGGTCCCGATCAGTTTGAGCTCGTCGAGGAGTAACTCGCAGGTACACGGCGAAAGCCGAACATAGCTCTGTCCAAGGGTCCCGGTTGAATTCTCGGCCGGGACCCTTTTGATTTATCTGACGGTTTAAAACGGTCTCACGTGTTACAGATTAAGACGTTATATCTGGACAGCCACGCCATCCCAATTACATTCCCGTTAGCAGCACGATGTCGAGAATCGTCACGATGGCACCGATCCCTACGAGCAGCGCGTTGAGCGGGCGCGAGTTGACGTATTTGCCCATGACACGGCGTGAGCTGGTGAGCCGTATGAGCACAAAGACCGTAATCGGCAACTGAAGCGACAGCAGCGCCTGACTCCAGATGAGACCCTCAAAAGGATTTGGGACGACCAAGCACGCCGCCACTGCGCCGACGAAACAAGCCGCCACCCCGATCGAGGAATGTCGGTCGTGGATGTCGTATTCCTCGTCGAACATGCCTGCGGTGATGGTGCCCGCCGCCATGCCCGCCGTCACACTACTCGATATACCCGCAAACAGCAGTGCCACCGCAAAGATGGCCGAGCTTGCCGGGCCCAGAATGGGGGAGAGCGTGGCCGCTGCGACGGCGAGGTCGTCTACGACAATGCCGTGCGCAAAGAAGGTCGTTGCGGCCAGGATGACCATGGCCGAGTTGATCGCCCAGCCCACGCCCATCGAAAAGAGCGTGTCGAAGAGCTCGTAGCGCAGACGTTCCTCGATAACCTGCTTGCCTTGGCCTTCGAAGTGCATGGATTGGATGACCTCGGAGTGCAGGAAGAGGTTGTGGGGCATAACGACCGCGCCTAGGACACTTACGATAATCGCGGCCGAGCCGGTGGGCATACTGGGTGTGATCCAGCTTGCGGCGGCCATCGGCCAGTCGACCTTGACTAGCGTGAGCTCGGCCAAAAACGAGAGTCCTACCACGCCTACGAAGGCGATGATCCATCGCTCGGCACGCTTGTAGGAGTTCGTCATGAGCATCGCCATCGATACTGTCGCCACGATGACGCAGCCCGCGCGCACGGGCAGCCCAAAGAGCATCTGGAGCGCGATCGCACCGCCCAGGACTTCGGCCATGGCGGTGGCGATGGTCGCGAGGTAGGCGCTGGCAAGCACCGTGCGCCCAACGAAGCGGGGAAGGTAACGTGTCGTGGCCTCGGCAAGGCACATGCCCGTGGCGATGCCCAAGTGCGCCGCGTTGTGCTGCAGCACGATGAGCATAATCGTGGACAGCGTGACGATCCACAGCAGCGCGTAGCCAAACTGCGAGCCGGCGGCCATATTGGAGGCCCAATTGCCCGGGTCGATAAAGCCAACGGTCACGAGCAGCCCAGGGCCGATATGCCGTGCAATGTCCAGGCCTCCGTGACCGCCGGTGCGCCGGGAACCAAAGTGTTGTTTGAGATGGTTGATCATGGTGCGCTCCTGCGTGCCGTTTGCTTGACGCCGCAAAGGATACCCGTTTTAGGCTCGAAGTTAACCAAGACTAACAAAATTGCTGTATTTGAATAGGATGATGAAGGGGCTGCCGAAATGTCTTGATCTGTAACAACTAGGGATGGAAATTGGACCTAGGTGTTACAGATCAAGACAGGAAGAAATGGTCCTATGAAAAATCTTGATTTGTAACAGCTGACCGCCAAAACCGGCTCTTCGTGTTACAGATTGAGACAAACCAAAACCGTCCTGCAGAAGATCTCAATCTGTAACATCTAGGCGCCAAAATTGGGTCTTCCTGTTACAGATTGAGATGTTAGATGCAGTGAGTTTACAGACCACCCGGTACGCGGAAGGTGGCGTTGTCGATGGGCTCCATCGACATCTCGGGCGCATGCTCAACCTGCGGCACCCACTCGTAGGGCGTGCGTTACGCGATTGTTTCGAAACGGGCGGGAAACACAACGGGCCGGCGATGCTCCTAGTATGCCTATTCAACTGACTGTCTAATATCTAGGGGAGGATCGCGATGCAGGCAGATTCCGCTCAGCAGCAGGGCCTTTATCGCCCCGAATTCGACCACGATGCATGTGGCATCGGCGCGCTTGCCGATATCAACGGCGAGCGCCATCACCAGATTCTGGACGACGCGCTGTCCATTCTGGTCAACTTGGAGCACCGCGGCGGCACGGGACTCGAGAAGAACACCGGCGACGGCGCTGGCATCCTGTTCCAGGTTCCGCATCACTTTTTCCGTAAAGAGGCCCAAAAGTGCGGCCAGATTCTGCCGGCAGAGGGCGACTATGGCGTGGCCATGCTGTTCTTCCCGCAGGACGACAAGGGCGTAGAGGATGCCCGCCGCGTGTTTGAGGAGGGCTGTGCCGAGGCCGGCGTGCCGCTGCTCTTTTGGCGCGAGGTGCCGGTCGATCCGCACAACCTGGGCGAGACGGCCCGCGCCTGTATGCCTACCATCCTGCAGGCCTTTCTGGGCCGTCCCGACGACACGCCGGCGGGCGACGCCTTTGAGCGTCGCCTGTACGTGTGCCGCCGCACCATCGAAAAGAAGGCCGACGCCGAGTTTGCCCTGCGCGACAAGATCTTCTATGTGTGCTCCATG
Source organism: uncultured Collinsella sp. (assembly GCA_900544995.1). GTDB lineage: Bacteria > Actinomycetota > Coriobacteriia > Coriobacteriales > Coriobacteriaceae > Collinsella. Next base: position 37,030 of record UQXC01000004.1, read on the forward strand.
AGCTCGCGCACCATCGTGTACAAGGGCATGCTGGTCGCCACGCAGATGCGCCGCTTCTTCATCGACCTCAACGACGCCGCCGTCAAGACGGCCGTGGCGCTCGTCCACTCGCGCTACTCCACCAACACCACGCCCAGCTGGGAGCGCGCGCACCCCAACCGCTTTATCATCCACAACGGCGAGATCAACACCCTCAAGGGCAACGTCAACTGGATCCGCGCCCGCGAGCCCAACCTGTACAGCCCCGTGCTGCAGCACGATCTTGAGCGCGTGATGCCCATCATCAACCGCGAGGGTTCCGACTCCGCGATTCTGGATAACGTGCTCGAGTTCCTGGTCATGAACGGTCGCCCGCTTACGCGTGCCGCATCCATGCTGCTGCCCGAGCCGTGGGACCACAACGACAGCCTGAGTGAGGAGCGCCGAGCCTACGACGCTTACCAGTCCATGCTCATGGAGCCGTGGGACGGTCCGGCCGCCATCGCCTTTACCGACGGTCGCACGCTGGGTGCCGCCCTCGACCGTAACGGCCTGCGTCCCGCCCGCTACTATGTGACGCGCGACGGTCGCTTTATGCTGGCAAGCGAGGTGGGCACCATCGAGGTGAGCCCCGAGAACATCCTGACGAGCGGCTGCCTGGGACCGGGCCAGATGCTCGAGGTCGACTTTGCCCGCGGGCGCGTCATCTACAACGATGAGCTGCGTGCCCGTTACGCCAAGGAAAAGCCCTACCGTGATTGGATTGCCGAGGAGACGCTAACCGTTGACGCGCTCGACAAGCCCGCCGCGCCCGCGCCCGCCGAGGATGCCGAGGTGCCCGCCGCCGTGCGCATGGCCAAGCTCGGCTACCACTGGGATGACGTCGACGAGGTCGTGCGTCCCATGGCCCAGCAGGGCAAGGCACCGCTTGCCTCGATGGGCATCGATGCGCCGCTGGCCTGCCTGTCCAAGAAGACGCGCTCGTTCTTCGATTACTTCTATCAGCTGTTCGCCCAAGTCACGAATCCGCCGATTGATGCCCTGCGCGAGCACATGGTGACTTCGACCACGCTCTACCTGGGCAACCACGGCAACTTGCTCGAGGACTCCCGTACGGCCTGCCAGCTGGTGCGCCTGGAGCGCCCGCTGCTGAGCGAGGAGGAGTTCGACCGCATTTGCGCGATTGACCGTGTTGGCTTTAAGACCCGCCGGTTCCGTGCCGTGTACCGCCGCGACGCGGGTGAGGGCGCGCTGCAGGCTGCGCTCAAGCAGCTTGCCGAAGACGTCGAGGCTGCGGTCCGCGACGGCGTGAACATCGTGGTGCTGAGCGATCATGCCGCTGCGGGCGAGGTGCCCGTGCCGTCGCTGCTCGCCGTGGGCTGCGTGCACAACCACCTGATCCGCGCCGGCGTGCGTACCTTTGCCGACATCGTGGTGGAGTGCGGTGACGCCGTGTCCCCGCACGACTTTGCGGCGCTAGTGGGCTACTCCGCGAGCGGCATCTATCCGTACAACGCGCATGCGTGCATCCGCAATCTGGCGGCACGCGGCGACCTGGACGTGACGGCCGAGCAGGGCATCGCCAATTACAACAAGGCCGCGACGGCGGGCATCGTCTCCATCATGTCCAAGATGGGCATCTCCACGGTGCAGAGCTACCACTCCGCGAAGATCTTCGAGGCCGTTGGCTTTACGCCGGAGTTCGTCAACGCGTACTTCGCCGGCACGGTGAGCCGTGTGGGCGGTATGGGTGTCGAGGAGGTCGAACGCGAGCAAAATGAGCGCTATGACGCCGCTCTCGCTATCCTTAAGAGCCCGGCTCCCGATCAGCTGCCCACGTTGGGCCTGACCAAGTGGCGCCCGCTCGGCGGCGAGGATCACCTCATCGATCCGCAGACTGTCTACTTGCTGCAGACCGCCTGCCGTGAGGACAGCTACGACACCTTTAAGGAGTACAGCGCCCGCCTGCACCGCACCGGCCGTGCCGTGCGCCTGCGCGACTTGCTCGACTTTAATGCCAACGGTCGCACGCCGGTTTCACTCGACGAGGTGGAGCCCGCGCTCAACATCGTCCGCCGCTTTAACACCGGCGCCATGTCGTACGGCTCCATCAGCAAAGAGGCGCACGAGTGCATGGCCATCGCTATGAACCGTCTGCACGGCCGTTCCAACTCCGGCGAGGGCGGTGAGGATCCGCGTCGCGAGACCCCGCTGGCTAACGGTGACTCCAAGAACTCCGCCATCAAGCAGGTGGCAAGCGCGCGCTTTGGCGTGACGAGCCGCTACCTGTGCAGCGCCTTCGAGATTCAGATCAAGATGGCCCAGGGCGCCAAGCCCGGCGAGGGCGGCCACCTGCCCGGCAAGAAGGTCTATCCCTGGATTGCCGAGGTCCGTCAGTCCACGCCCGGCATCGGCCTGATCTCGCCTCCGCCTCACCACGATATTTACTCCATCGAGGACCTGGCAGAGCTGATCTTCGATCTTAAGAACGCCAATCCCGGCGCACGCGTGTCGGTCAAGCTGGTCAGCGAGGCCGGCGTCGGCACCATCGCCACCGGCGTGGCCAAGGGCGCTGCCGACAAGATCTTGATCAGCGGCCACAATGGCGGCTCGGGTGCCGCTGCGCGCGACTCTATCTGGCACGCGGGTCTGCCGCTGGAGCTTGGCCTTGCCGAGGCCCAGCAGACGCTGCTGCAAAACGGCCTGCGCTCGCGCGTAGTGCTCGAGGCCGACGGCAAGCTCATGGACGGCACCGACGTCGCTGTCGCCTGCCTGTTGGGCGCCGAGGAGTTTGGCTTTGCGACCATGCCGCTCATCTCCATGGGCTGCCTCATGCAGCGCGACTGCCAGCAGGATACCTGCCCGGCCGGCATCGCTACGCAAAACTGCCGCCTGCGTCGCGGCTTCCGCGGCAAGCCAGAGCACGTCGAGCACTTTATGCTCTTTGTTGCCGAGCAGCTGCGCGAGGTCATGGCGAGCCTGGGCTTCCGCACGGTCGACGAGATGGTCGGCCATCCCGAGTGCTTGCGCCAGATCGAGGTCCCGGGCAACCGCAAGGCTAACCTGCTGGATCTGTCGCCCGTGCTGGCGAGCGCGACCTGTGAGTTTGGTGCCCACATCCCGGGTGCCGACGGCCGTCACTTCCTGCCCCAGATGGCTGCGGACAGCGAGCTCGACAAGACGCTCGACTCCACGTTGTTTGTGCCCTACACGGCCGATGCCCGTGCGCACCTGCGTCCGATTCGCTTCCGCGCCGATATCGCCAACGTCAACCGCTGCGTGGGCACCATCTTGGGCAACGCGGTGACCAAGGCGCATCCCGAGGGCCTGCCCGCCGGCTCCATCACTATCGATTGCGACGGTTCGGCCGGTCAGAGCTTTGGCGCCTTCCTGCCGCGCGGCATTACGCTCAACGTGTGCGGCGACGCCAACGACTACTTTGGCAAGGGCCTTTCGGGCGGCGAGGTGTCGGTGCGCCCCAACCCGCATGCGACCTACAAGTTCGATGAGAACATCATCGTGGGCAACGTTGCGTTCTTTGGCGCCACGAGCGGCCGCGGCTTCATTAACGGCCTGGCAGGCCAGCGCTTTGGCGTACGCAACTCCGGTGCCACGGTGGTGGTCGAGGGCTGCGGCAACCATGGCTGCGAGTACATGACGGGTGGTCTGGCGCTCATCCTGGGCGAGGTCGGGCAGAACTTCGCCGCCGGCATGACGGGTGGCGTGGCCTATGTCTTTGACCAGTACGGCACGCTCAATGCCCGTGTGAACCACGAGAGCGTTGAGCTTAAAGCCCCGACGGCCGGCGAGCTGGCGCAGATTCGCGAGCTCATCCAGGAGCACGTGGACGTGACGCAGAGCCCGCGCGGCATTAAGCTGCTCTACAGCTTTGAGACGATGAGCAAACACTTTGTGAAGGTCATTCCGACCGAGTACGAGCGCGTGCTGGCGATTGTCGCCGCCGCCGAGGCCGTCGGCAAGACGCATGCGCAGGCCGAGGAGCTGGCGTTTGACATTGTGACCGGTCGCGCGAGTGACGCGGATGTTGCTCGCTTCGATGTTGCGGGCGGTGCTGCGGGTGCTGCGTCCGTGGCTGCCAGCTCTGTTGCTTCGACCAAGAAGGAGGCGTAAGTGCCATGGGTAAGCCCGGTGCTTTTCTTGATATCGATCGCGTGACCCATGAGCTGCGCCCCGTGGAGGAGCGCAGCCGCGATTTCGATCCGCTGTACGTGGAGCTCGACGACGACGCGCGCCGTGCCCAGGCGAGTCGCTGCATGATGTGCGGTGTGGCGTTTTGTCAGATGGGCGCGAGCTTTGGCAAGGCACGTCCGAGCGGCTGTCCGCTGCACAACCTGATTCCCGAGTGGAACGAGCTGGTGTACCGCGGCCGTTGGGACGAGGCTGCCGAGCGCCTGTCACTCACCTCGCCCATGCCCGAGTTCACGAGTCGCGTGTGCCCGGCGCTGTGCGAGGCCGCATGCAACCTGGGCTCGGTCGATGGCCAGCCCACGACGATTCACGACAATGAGCGCGCGATCAGCGACCATGAGTGGGCCAACGGCGGTCCGCGCCGCTTTGAGCCGGCAGGGGAGGGCGCACCCACGGTTGCCGTGGTGGGCTCCGGTCCTGCTGGTCTGGTGGCAGCATGGGAGCTTGCGCGTCGCGGTGCCCGCGTGACGGTGTTTGAGCGTGACGACCGCCCGGGCGGCCTGCTCATGTACGGCATTCCCAACATGAAGCTCGAGAAGTCCGTGGTCGAGCGTCGCGTGGCGCTCATGCGCGAGCTGGGCATTGTGTTCGAGCTGAGTGCCGACGTGAGCGATCCCAAGGTTACCGCCAAGCTCGACGACTTTGACGCCGTCGTGGTGGCTGCCGGCGCCCGTGCTCCGCGTGGGCTTTCGGCTGCGAACATTGATGCCCCGGGCGTGGTGTATGCCGTGGACTACCTGACGGCTTCGACCGTCTCGGTGCTCGATGGCGGCGACCCCGCGGTGAACGCGCGCGGCCTGGACGTTGTGGTCATTGGCGGCGGCGATACCGGTAACGACTGCGTGGGCACCGCGGTACGTCAGGGTGCGCGCAGCGTGCGCCAGTTTGAGTTCTTGCCGGCGGCGCCTGATGCGCGCGCGGCGAGCAACCCCTGGCCGCAGTGGCCCAACGTTAAGAAGACCGATTACGGCCAGCAGGAGGCCATCGCTACCATGGGCGGCGAGATGCGCGCTTGGGGTGTGGATACGATCGAGGTACTGTTGGACAAGAAGGGCGCGGCCGCGGGCCTGCGCGTGGTCGATCTGGATTGGTCGGCTGGCAAGCCCGAGCGCATCGCGGGCTCCGAGCACGAGGTGCCGGCCCAGCTGGTGCTTATCGCCTGCGGTTTTACGGGCCCGGAGCACGGTGTGTTCGATGCAGTGAGCGTGCCTGTTGCCACCGCTGGTCGTCCGCTGCCGGTGATGGCTGCCGAGGGCTCGCACCTTGCGGCCCGTGTCGACGGCGTCGCCGCGGATGCCGCGCCGGTGTATGTGGCGGGTGATGCTCGCAACGGCAGCTCGCTCGTGGTGAACGCCATGGCCGATGCCCTGGCCTGCGCAGCCGAAGTCGCCGATGCGCTGGAGCTGTAAAGTAGTCATTTAAGAACGTCCCCAATGACTAGTCATTTTTTTGTCTAGTCGTTGGGGACACTCTTTGCGAGCGATTTGCTCGTTTGTCGACGTACGGGTGTTCATTTGTCGACTTCTTGGGCTGTGGTCACCTGTTGTTTCTGTGGTGGCTGTGGGTATCTGGCTCAAAAGGGCGGGTTTGCCGTCTATGTTTACCTGCGGTTTTGTTGCGGTGCGCATTTTCGATCAAGCTTTTCGTCAAGTGTTTGGTCAGCATCTGGTTTGCAGCCGGAGGCCTATTTTGCCCGCGCTGGTCGTGGCCGACCACCCTCCTCGTAAGCTCAAATTGAGGTCTATCAGTTTGAGGAGGATGCCGTGACTGACCACGTTTTAGACCGAGCGCAGCTAGCCGAAGCCGTCGGCAACGTTATTGCCGACATGGCCCATTTTTGGATGCTGCGGAAGTTCCAGTTTTTGGAGCCGGCGCGCGAACAGTTCGAGATCATTGTCGACCCGTGGCTCAGCTATTGCACCGAGCCTTCGCAAAACGAAATCATGGCCTACAACATGGCATTTACCGATTGGCTGCTCTTCGAGCGCCCCTATCGCCATGGCAAGACGCTGCTCGAGCTGTATGTTGAAGAGCCGCCGACATCGCTTTCGCCTGCCGCGCTCAAGCGGCTCGAGCAGGTACGCGACACGCAGTATTTCTCGCGCTTTGGCATTTTGGACAAGGATCCTGCGACTGGTATGGTCGCGCTGAAGGACACGCGCGCCGACCGTCGCTTTGATGTCTACGACCCGCATATCGTGCAAAAGGAGCATTGGAGCGACGGCGCGATTGCGGTGCGCCTCGCTTGCGTCGACGATGTCTGGCTGACGGCGGGACAGCTCTATCTGTACGACATCGCGCGCCTGAGTGACACGGCAGTCGATGGGCCGGGTGCGGTGCATCCGGAGGACCTGCAGGATGGCTTTGACACCTCGTGCATCAGCTTCTTTTTGCGCCTGGTCCGCGACATCATGGGCGCCCAGGGGCGCTACGTAAAGTCCCTCAACATCTACGAACAAGAATGGGAGTAGGGGATGTGGCTGGTGTCGCCTGCCTTGCCTTCTGCCGTTATGTCTCGGTCTGTAACGTCTAGGGACAAAAAACCGGTCTACCTGTTACAGATCGAGACGAATGCTTGGGCGCCGCTGGTTTGTCTAAATCTGTAACGTTTGGGGGTCTGGAGAACGTCTAACTGTTACAGACCGAGACGTTTGGCACCTGGTTGGGGGAATGTCTCAATCTGTAACATCTACAGGCTGAAAGTCGACCTTGCTTTTACAGATTGAGACAAAGGCTGGAAGCGGTGCAGAAAGATCTAAATCTGTAACAACTAGAGGCTCAAAGACAGTCCTCCTGTTACAGATCAAGACATTTGTCAGCGGAGACAACGGTGACGATGGTCCATTTGTCTGACGTGGTGGTGATGAAAGTGTCTAATACCGTTTTCAAACACAAGCATACGACTCGCAACACGTTGGCGCGGAATAGGATGCTCGCGCGGCTCACGGAGACGACCGAGCAAGGTGCGCTGCTTGCAACGCATGACAGCACCGAGCTCATGTGGCTGCGGCGCCATGTTGGAGCCGACGATATCGCGGAGCCCGAGCCGTACCTGTTCTGTTTTCAGCATGATTGGGATGCATTGACACCGACGGAGCGAGCGCTGCGGACCATCAAAGGGCTTGCGGAGTTTCATCCCGATTGGGCATTTTGGGGCTATGACGCGGCGCTTTTGTGGGGTCTGGAGGTGCCGAATGATCTGCTTGGGCCACGATATCTTGTTAAGACAGGTTGCTCGGTGCCGCTGAGTGCAGGATGCCGGCTGTTGCGCCCGCAGGCGGCGGGTGCACTTGAACAAGTCGACGGCGTGCAGGTGACGTCGTTTTGGCGCACGGTGGAGGATTGCTTGCTACGTGCGCCGTTCTCCTACGGGTTGGCGATTGCCGATTCTGCGCTGCGGGCGAAAGGCGTATCGCGCGATGGCCTGTGCGAGCGCCTCCGCTCCGATTGCGAGGGCAGACGAGGGTATCGCAGAGCGCAGGTGATCGCGTCGTATGCGGACGGGCTGTCCGAAAACGGCGGCGAGTCTCGGTTCCGAGCGTTCTTTATTGCGTACGGCTTTCCAGTTCCGGAGCTGCAGGTGGAGTTTCGCGACCCGCTCGATCCGAGCCAGGTGTTTCGCGTCGACTATTTTTGGCGGCTCGTGGACGGGACGTGTGTCATCGGCGAGCTCGACGGAAAGGGGAAGTACACCTTGCAGAACGGCGAAGGTCGGGAGCCGGTCGACCCATTCGTGGCAGAACGTCAGCGAGAGTCCCATCTGACGATGCTCGGACATAAAGTACTGAGGTTTACGTTTAACGAACTCAAAGACCCGGGGAAGCTTGTCGAGAAAATGAGGCTGGCGGGTATTCCTCGGCAGGCGAAATTGGCTGAGGAGTGGAGACGCCAGTGGTATGGGCGCTGAGAGGTTTTGTCTCAATCTGTAACGTTTAGAGGTTATTTGAGCTCGTAACTGTTACAGATCGAGACAAACCGGTGAAGCGTCGACCGAATGTCTTGATCTGTAACAGCAAGGGGCCCAACAACCCTGTATCTGTTACAGATCGAGACATTTCCCTGGTGTCGCTGGGGTGGGACTGCAACGTATTCCGTCCCCCACATCCTCTCGTCCCTCCGTTAACCGATATGTTCGACTTTAGGTCGCAGCATTAGGTGATAATGGACAAATGTTCAAGTTAATCGTGAGGGAGGAGCTCGATATGGCGTCTGCCGATCGTTCCACGTTGTTTATCAATGCGACCGTCCTGGATGGCTCGAAACATATGGAGCCGCAGCCCGATATGGCCGTGGCCGTTGAGCGCGGTGTCATCACGTGGATGGGGCCGAGTGCTGTGGCGCAGGCGCCTGCGGGTGCCGAGGTTATCGACCTGGCAGGTGCGTATCTCATGCCAGGCCTCATCAATATGCATGTGCATCTGTGCGGTTCGGGCAAGCCGGTTTCGGCGGGCGATGCGGGCGCGCTGATGAAGAAGCTCGATAATCCCGTGGGGCGCGCCATCGTGCGCCATATTCTTAAGGGCAGCGCCCAACAACAACTGGCAAGTGGCGTGACCACGGTGCGCGGCGCGGGCGACCCGCTGTTTGCCGATCTTGCCGTGCGCGATGCTATCGATGCCGGCAAGTATCAAGGTCCTCGCCTGGTGGCGCCGGGAACGGGTGTCACGGTGCCGGGCGGCCATGGTGCGGGTTTGTTCGCCCAGGTGGCCAACAGTCCCGCCGAGGCAGCCGAACAGGTGCGCGACCTGTATGCGCGCGGTGCCGACGTCATCAAGCTGTTCGTGACGGGCGGCGTGTTCGACGCTACCGAGGTGGGCGAGCCGGGTGTGCTGCGTATGCCGGTCGAGGTTGCCGCGGCGGCGTGCAAGGCGGCGCACGAGGTGGGCCTGCCGGTTATGGCTCATGTCGAGAGCACCGAAGGCGTGAAGGCCGCGCTTGAGGCCGGCGTCGATACGATCGAGCACGGTGCCCCGATGACTCCCGAGATCTTGGAACTGTACCGCGGCGCCGCGGGCACGCAGCTCGAGGGGCGTGCGCCCAGCGTTACCTGCACTATCAGCCCGGCGCTGCCGTTTGTATTGCTCGACCCGGAAAAGACCCATTCGACCGATACACAAAAGAAGAACGGTGACATCGTGTGCTCGGGCATCATCGAGAGCGCCCGTGCCGCACTGGAAGCTGGCGTTAAGGTGGGCCTTGGCACGGACTCGAGCTGCCCGTTCGTGACGCAGTACGACATGTGGCGTGAGGTGGCCTATTTTGCCAAGTATGTCGGCGTGGGCAACGCTTTCGCGCTGCATACGGCCACGCAGGTCAATGCCGAGCTGCTGGGGCTGGGCGGCGAGACCGGCACAATCGAGTGCGGCAAGGCCGCCGATATTCTGGTGACGCGCGAGAACCCGCTCGATGACCTGTGCGCACTGCGTGATCCGACGCACGTGATGTGTCGCGGTGATCTGGTGCGCAAGCTCAAGGTGAAGCGTATTCCCGAGGTGGACGCCGAGCTCGACGCGATTATGGCCATGCCTGCCGAGGCGTTGGCCGAGGAGCTTGCCCGCGATGGCGTGGCGTAAGCGCGCGATATGGCGATGCGACAAAGGGACAATCCTTTTGTCATAATCAGAAAAAGCCGAGGTCCCAGTGCGAGGCCTCGGCTTTTATTTGTCCCATAGTATGGCAGCTATGAGCGCGTCTCCATCTTGGCATGGCACTTGGGGCAGGTGACGCGGATCTTGCCTTTGCCCTTGGGAACGGAGAGCATCTGGCCGCAGTTGGGGCACTTAAGATAGGCCGTGGTCTTGCGGCCCTTCCACATCTTCTTGGCTGTGCGCTTGGCACGTTCAAAGTCTTCCTTGCTAGTACCGGCTGCGCGCGAGGCGTTGGCCGCTGCAGCTCCGCCGCCCAAGCTAGCTACAAACTTGCCCAAGCCGGGTACGTTTGCAGTCGCGGCGACAAAGGCCTCGTTCTCCTTGTGACGTGCGTCGATATTTTTGGACAGGCCGCGCAGCACGCCGATCACGATTACGGCGATGGCAATCCAGCTGAGCCACTGGATGCGGGCTATCGATCCGATCATCGCGATGACGATGCCGGCAAAACCCATCACGATGGTGAGTTCATCGGCACCATTGCGACCCTTCATAAAGTCATTCATGCAAATTGCCTTTCATTCGATATACCGCACGCCTTTATACCCGATTTAGAGCAAGGGGGACAGGTTAATTTGCACCAATGTGGTGCAAATTAACCTGTCCCCGGAATACCAAGACGATGCAAAGAAGTCTGTCCCCAATGTCCCCAATTACTTGGAGAGCTTGTCGACGACGCGTTCGATCTCGGCGAGCTTGGCGGCTTTGAGGTCTTCGTCGCCCGATTCGATTGCCGAAGTCACGCAGCCCTCAATGTGAGCCTTGAGCACATCGGCGTTGATGCGCGCAATGAGCGCCTGTGTGGCCATGAGCTGCGTGGAAATATCGACGCAATAGCGGTCCTCATCGACCATCCGCAAGATGCCGTCAATCTGGCCGCGTGCCGTCTTGAGCATGCGGGTCACCGATTTGTGGTCTGCCATCATGGCGGGTCCTCGTTTCTGGTCGATCTTCCGGATGCCCCCGTCAGTTGCGGTGAAATACGGACCGTTTAAAGGCTTAGGGCGGCACAACAGTCCGTATTTCACCGCAACTTCTGAGGATTGAGTAGGCGGCGTCTGCTACGCGGCGGCCACGGACAGGGCGTGGAACTTCTCGCCCGCACCCTCGACGGCGGCGGCGAGCTGCTCGGCGGTCACGGTGTCGGCGCACTCCACCTGTACGGTCTGAGTCTCGTGATCGGCATCGGCGTCGGTCACGCCGGCAACGTTGAGCAGCGCCGTCTCGACGGTGGCGTCGCAATGGCCGCACATAAGGCCGGAAGTCTTGATTATGTATCGCATGGGTATTCCTCCCTGTTGTGTCGGCTTTCCCAGGCACCCGACCTTGACCTTCAAGCCGTCGCTCGCGTACCAAAGTACGCGTCGCTCCTCTTTCAGGTCAATCTCGGGCACCTGGAAAACCCGTTCTAAATGGACTTAATGGTGAGCTTATTTTGCCACTTTTGGCTTAAAGGATTTTAAGCGCAGCGCATTGCTTACGACGCAGACACTCGACAGGCTCATGGCCGCGGCGCCAAACATCGGCGAGAGCTGCCAACCGGTGAGGGGGAAGAACACGCCCGCCGCCAGCGGAATGCCGATGCCGTTGTAGAACAGCGCCCAGAACAGGTCCTGCTTGATGTTGCGAATTGTGGCGCGCGACAGCTCGATGGCACGGGCGACGTCCATGAGGTCGCTGCGCATGAGAACCACATCTGCCCCTTCTTTGGCGATGTCGGCGCCGGTACCGATGGCAAGGCCCACGTCGGCGCGCGCCAGGGCGGGGGAGTCGTTGATGCCGTCGCCCACCATGGCGACCTTGCTGCCCGCATCCTGCAGCTCGCGCACGTGGCGTTCCTTGTCGGCGGGGAGGACGTCGGCGATGACCTGCTCGCTGCTCAGTCCCACGCGGCGGGCGATCGCTTCGGCTGTCACGCGGTTGTCGCCGGTGAGCATGCGCACGTCGACGCCAAGCGAGCGCAGTGCGGCGATGGCCCCGGCGCTCGTCTCCTTGACCTCGTCCGCCACGGCGATGGTGCCGACAAGCTCGCTGTTCTTGGCAAAGAACAGTGGCGTCTTGCCCTCGGCCGCGAACTGTTCGGCAAGGCCGGCGGGAACCTTCACGCCCAGCTCGTCCATCAGACGCACGTTGCCGGCGGCGATGACATTCTGCCCCTCGCGTGCCGTAACGCCTCGCCCGGGCACGGCGGCAAAGTCCTCGACCATGCGTGCGACGATTCCGCGCGCCTCGCACTCGGCCATAATCGCCTCGGCCAGCGGGTGCTCACTTGAGCGCTCCAGCGCAGCGGCCAGCTTGAGCAGCGCCTTTTCGCTCATGGCGGGCGATCCGTCGGCACGCGTGGCTACCACGATATCGGTCACGGCAGGCTTGCCGCGAGTGACCGTTCCCGTCTTATCGAGCACCACGGTGCCCACGCTGCGCAGATTCTCCAGCGCCTCGGCGCTCTTGAACAGAATGCCCATCTCGGCGCCCTTGCCGGTGCCCACCATGATGGCGACGGGCGTGGCCAGACCCAATGCGCACGGACAGCTGATCACCAGCACGGCCACGGCGGAGGTGAGCGCCTCGTTTATGCTGCCGGTCAGTGCCATCCACGCCGCAAAGGTCACAGCCGAGATCACGAACACCACGGGCACGAACACGCCGGCGACTTTGTCGGCCATGCGGGCGATAGGCGCCTTGGTGGCGTTGGCGTCCTCGACGAGCTGGATAATCTTGGCGAGCGACGTGTCGGCGCCCACGCGTGTGGCACGGAAGGTAAACGAGCCGGTGCGGTTGACCGTGGCGGCGTTGACGGTGTCGCCGGCGGTCTTTTCCACGGGGATGGACTCGCCGGTGAGCGCGCTCTCGTCCACGGCCGAGCTGCCCTCGAGCACCACGCCATCGACAGGGATGGACTCTCCGGGGCGCACACGCAGGACCTGGCCGGGAAGGATACTGTCGACGTCGACGGTGGTTTCGGTGCCGTCCTCGGCCACGACGGTCGCGGTCTTGGGCGCCAGGTCGATCAGCGCCTCGATGGCGCCGCCGGTTTTGGACTTGCTGCGCGTCTCGAGGTATTTGCCCACGGTGACGAGCGACAGGATCGTGCCGGCGCTCTCAAAATACAGGTTGTCCATGCCCGTCATCATGGCCTCGTGGACCTGGCCCGCGGCCAGCTGGTCGGCCATGATAAACATGGCGTAGAGTGACCAGGCAATGGACGCGGTGGCGCCGACGGCGATGAGGGCGTCCATGGTGGGCGCGCCGTGCGCGAGCGATTTAAACCCGTTGATAAAGTACGCGTCGTTGACGTAGACGATGGGGATGAGCAGGACGAGCTCGGTGAGCGCGAGCGTCATGCTGTGGGTATGGTCGGTGAAGACACCGGGCAGCGGCCAGCCAAGCATGTGCCCCATGCCTATGTAGAACAGCGGGATGAGGAAGATGATCGAGATGATGAGGCGGGTGCGCATGGCGGAGGCGGCGGCCTCCAGCTTTTTGGTCGGCGACTCCATATGGGCTGCGCCAGACCTGGTCTGCGAGCTGCCGCTTTGGACAGCGTCGGTGCCCGTGCTGATGGGCGAGGCCGAGTAGCCCGCGCGATCGACAGCGGTGCAGATATCGTCGGGGGTGACTTGCGCGGGGTCATAGTCGACCATCATGGAACCGGCGAGCAGGTTGACCGCGACGCTTTGGACGCCGTCGAGTTTGCTCACGGCGCGATCCACATGCGCTTGGCACGCGGCGCACGTCATACCGCCCACGTCGAACTTATCTTGAGCCATGGCTTCTCCTTTCTGTAGTTCGGTGTTGGAATTGTTAACCTGCCGATACTATACACCCATACCCCCTGGGGGTGTCCAGTACAGAAAATATATATGAGATTTCGCTACAGATGAGGGTAGTTGGTTGACCGATGGACCGTCCCAACCAATCATCTCAATCTGTAACATTTGAGGACCGTTTTGCCTGCTAGTTGTTACAGATTGAGATGTTGTCTCGCGGGGTTGGGGTTTGTCTCGTTCTGTAACATCTAGACCTGTATCTGCCGAGCTAGTGTTACAAATCGAGACAACTGCCGGGGAGGGGTCCCGTCACGGCAAGACGCCCACCGCCTAGATACAGAACCCAGGGATCACACAGGTTCGCTTATTTGGCTTTTCCGCAGGCGTTGCGTACGTAAAGACGTCGCCGTCGTGTCCCACGCGATTCAAATAGAGCGTGCCTTCGGTCTCCGATGAGTCGGGGCTCACCGTGCGCTCCCACCAGCAGGTGTCCTTGCCCTTCCACTGGCGGACCATCGTCTCGTTCGTGGAATACGGGCTCACCTTGAGCTCGCGGAAGAGCTGGTACTCCTTGCCCTCGCCGTTGTAGATGTCTGCCAGGTAGTGATAGTCCTTGGCAAACGAATAGGGCGGTTGCGTACCGCACAGCTCGACCATGGCGGGCAGCCAAAGGGTTGCGGGCAACTCGCTCAGACACGATGCGCTGTTGGCGGCACCCACGTTATTCGAGATCTTTTTGACAGATTTGATGAGTGCGCGCAACTCGTTGGGCAGCAGCTTAAGGCCGTCGCCGTTGAGCCATTCCCGCAGCTCGCAATCTGCCCAGCCGGCGCTCGGCGGTTCAGCCGCAGCGTTGCGCTCGGCAATACCCGCATCGAACATAAACGTCAGTCCGGCCTTGCCCGTCCCGTCCAGAAGCTCATCGTGGCGGATGCCCACAAGCTGCGCGCCAACCTGCAGCCCGTTGGTGAGCGTGACACGCTTGGTACACGGATAGGGGATATGCCCATCGGTATCGAGCAGGTGATAGCGCTTGGCAATCTCGCGTGCCTCGCTACGGGTCTCGGCGGCCTTAATCTTGAGCGAAATCTCCTGCAGCTGATCCCAAGTGTAGTCGTCAAGCGAACCGCGGATGCCGTCCAGGTAGTCGGGGATGCCAAAGCCATGGGTCGCCGCCCCAACGACGCTGAGCCCCGCAACGGCTGCAACGACGCCACCGATAATAAAGCGGCGGCGGGTCATGGCATCGTGCCGGGCCTGCTCCAGGATCTCTCGTGCGCGCTCGCCGGCGACGTCGACCTTAAGGTGCGTGCCGGAGTCGATGTCGATTGCGGCGTCACTGCCCGCGCCTTCGCGGCCCTCGGATTCGGCATCGGTGAGGTATGCCGAGAGCACCTCGAGCATCTGCTGCTCGGTGGGACGATCGCACTGCTCGACTGAGAGACCCTTCATGATGATTTGGACGAGCGCTTCATCGCCCTCGCAGCGCGGCTCGAGCGGTGCCGGCTTGGTCTTGGTCTTTACGAGATAGAACGAGCCGGTTGCAGCGGCGTCCGTCGACTCAAAGTCAAACGGTTTGCGACCGCTGTAGAGCTGGTACAGAATGCTCGAAAGCGCATAGACGTCGATGGCGGGCGAGCGGCGAAGGGCCGCGATGCCTTCGATATCCTGCGTGAGCATTTCGGGCGCGGCGTATGCGGGCGTGGCGAAGCGCCAGATGTCGGCACGTCGGGTGATCGTGTCGTCGCTGAGGGCCATAGTAGCGGAGCCCATGTCGATGAGGCAGGGGTCAAAGGAGCAATCGGCAATCTGCTGCTCGAGCGTTCGGCTGGTGGTGCGGAACATGATATTGGCGGGCGAAAGATCGCGGTGAACGACCGGATTCACAAGGCCTTGGGTCATCAAGAGCGCGCGAAGCACGGCGTTTCCAACGGCGGCGACCATCTGGGTGGTTAGCCCGCCCGAGGTATCGTGCGGGAGCAGAGGCAGCGCCTGCTTGAGCGAGGTGCCCTCGACCCACTCCATGAGGATGAGCGGGTCGTCCTCGCAAGAACCATAGCCATAGACGCGCGGAAATCCGCGCAGGTGCGAGACGGTACACAGATGACGGTACTCCTCGAACAGCGCGGCGGTGTTGGCCAGGTGCGCGGCCGATTGCTCAGCGGAGCGATCGGGTGCCTGGTCAGAAAGGATGGCGTTGTCCTTGAGCAGCTTGACGGCAAAGACCTCGCCGCTCGTGTTGGTCGCGCGCAGCACGTGGCCGATGTTGCCGTCGCCGCGATGGGTTGTCTGAAGAATGAGCGTCATAAACCGGCGCTTGGCATCGTCCTCGGCGCTGGGGTCGACCGCCACGGCGGTGTCGAACGTGTCGAGACGGATGAGTTTGTCGCCATAGGCGCTATCGGTAGTATCCATGGCGTTCCTTTGTCTGGCATGGGTTGCCGCACGTATGCGTTGGCAGTGCGGCTATTGGTAAAGCATCATGATAGCTGCACTGCCAGCGTATGCCGCTGAGTATTGTCGTTTACGACGCAGAAGGTAGAAGACAAAAGACGGGTGGCGACCGTTTTTCGATCGCCACCCGCGCGCTAGTCCACAATGACAAGGAATGTCGTGTAGAGGCCAAGATGGAGCCTGTCGCTGTTTTCGATTTCCACCGGGGGATAGATTTTGCCAGGCTCGCGTTGGTCACGCGGCGGCTCAATCACAATGTCGCCGTCGCCTGCGCCCGATTCGAGCACAGTGCCGTTGGTCGATCCAAGTCCCTGGGCGTACCAGCGTCCGCCTTCGAGCCAAATGCGCAAGTGCTCGCGCGATGCATCTGCACCCACGTCGGTGATGCTGGGTGAAGTTTTGGGCAGCGATCCGATTACGGTGCCGCGCGGGTCACGCGTGAGCGGGTGAATCTGCATGTCAACGCTGTTTCCGGCGTGCGTCCTAAGCAAGCCGAGATTGGGGGCGACGGTGCGCGGCTGATCTAAGCTGCTCAAAAAACCACGGCCGACGGTAGTCTCGGTGGTTCCAAAGTGCCCGCCTGTCTTGCTATCGCAAAAACGCTCAACGGTTGCTACGCCTTGGGCGGGATCGGCAAGTGCGCCTGTCGCAACAAAAAGCATCAGGAAGAGCGTGCTCTTTTCGCGGGGGCTATGGTCGTCGGAGCTGCGAATGCGCCCCAAGGCGTTGGCGTAGAGTCGATTATCGAGGCCATATTCGGCGAGAATCGACATCATCGCCTGGGCCGCGGGGCCGCTGTAGTGGTCAGATAGCTCCTGGTAGGCACGCTCGCCACCACCAAGTTTGTTAGCGATGGCGGCGGCTAGGTTAAGCGTAGAGACGGTGAAGTCATTGTAGATACCCGGCGCACACTGATCGGGCTCGCGGTGGACAATGTAGCGAGTGAGATACGAGCGGTTGGTGGAACATTTATCGAGTAAGGCGCTGCCCGCATATGAGTTGCCGTTAATGAGCATGCGGGCGATCTCGAGATGTTTAAGACCGCCGAACGAGCGAATATCGTTATAGAGGACCGAGCAAGGCGTCTCTGCTGCCACGGATACCTCCTTTGATTGCTTCCTAGCCAATATGGCGATAGGAATTAATGGCCCCCGGTGGGCGACGTATTAAATGGCTGCGCACTATATAGCGTAACCAAAGCGACATTATAGGCCACATGTTCGAAATTGCAGGAAGCCTGAGAGATTTGGTTTGGACTGGACGGAAATCCCCCTCTGTCTTGATCTATAACAATTAGGACCCGGTTTTGTCCCGCAGCTGTTACAGATTGAGACAATCGGCCAGGCCCACCTCGTCCGCCTCGTCATCTGTGGTTTACGTGGGGGCATACGGAGTACGGGTATACTAACCGGCGGCGAATCTGCTCCATCGCTTAGAGCTGCTGCGTCTGGACGGCGCGTGATAGGGCTGCCAAAGCGATCGCCAGCGTGCTGAGCAACGTCCTCTCTGTGCGCACCTGTTTTTGTATGTATTAGCGCACTACCAAGCACGCCCGCGCGGCCGCATGCCGTGCCCATTGCGCGTGCAGATAAGGAACAACAACATATGCGTAATTCTGTATCCGACGTCACGGACGCCGAGATTCTGGACGAGGCCCGCGAGGCTATGACCCAGGCTGCCTTCGATGCCGCCGATGAGGCCAATGCTGCCCAGGCCGTCGAGTCCGCTACCGAGAGCCTGCCCGCCTTTGACGAGCTGGGCCTCTCCGACGAGATGCTCCGTGCTATCGAGAACCTGGGCTACACGGCGCCAACGCCTGTTCAGGCCGGCTCCATCCCCGTGGTGCTCGAGGGCCGTGATCTGCTTGCCGCCGCTCAGACCGGCACCGGCAAGACGGCTGCCTTTTTGCTGCCGACCATGAACAATCTGGAGCACATCGCTCCGCCCAAGCCCGTGCGCGAGCGCGGCGGCCGCAACCGCCGTCGCGGTGCCAAGAAGCCCGAGGGCAACGGCCGCGGCCCCGTGATGCTCGTCATCACCCCCACGCGCGAGCTTGCCCAGCAGATCGACGAGGTCGCGAGCAAGATCGCCGACGTCACGGGCCACGTTGCCGTGACCGTCGTGGGCGGCGTGAGCTACAAGCCGCAGACCGCGGCGCTCAAGTACGGCTGCGACATCCTGGTCGCCACGCCGGGCCGTCTGGTCGATCTGATCGAGCAGGGTGCCTGCCACCTGGACGAGGTTAAGGTCCTGGTGCTCGACGAGGCCGATCGCATGCTCGACATGGGCTTTTTGCCCGCCGTCCGCCGCATTGTGCGCGAGACGCCGGCCGAGCGTCAGACGCTGCTGTTCTCGGCGACCCTCGACGAGGAGGCCGTGGGTGAGATCACCGACCTGGTGAGCGACCCGGCCCGCGTGGAGATCGCGCCCGCCACGTCGACCGCCGACACCGTCGACCAGTTTGTGTTCCCGGTGTCCATCGAGGCCAAGAACAATCTGCTGCCCGAGTTTCTCAAAAAGGAGGGCCCGGAGCGCACTATCGTCTTTATGCGCACCAAGCACCGTGCCGACAGCTGCTGCCGTCGTCTGGAGCGCAAGGGCATCAAGGCTGCCGCGATTCACGGTAACCGGAGCCAGGCCCAGCGCGAGCGTGCGCTTTCTGCCTTCCGCGATGGCACCGTCGACGTGCTGGTGGCAACCGACGTGCTCGCCCGCGGCATCGACATCAGCGACGTGCGCTACGTCGTGAACTTTGACGTGCCGGCCGAGCCGACCGACTACATCCACCGCATTGGCCGTACGGGCCGCGCCGGCGAGCTGGGCTGGGCCATCACGTTTGTGACCGAGCAGGACGTCGACGAGTTCTACGAGATCGAGAAGCTCATGGACAAGACGGCCGATATTTACGAAGCCGGCGACCTGCATGTGGGTCCCAACCCGCCTGCGGTTGATCCCGAGCGCGACCCTGCGGCCTTTAAGGTGAAGAAGAAGACTAAGCGCGGCAAGTCCAAGAGCAAGAAGAAGCTTGAGCAGGCGCGTCGCGACGGCAAGCGCAACGGCGACGATTACGGCGATGTTGCCGGTCGTTCCAACCGCGGTCGCGACGAGCGCCGCGGCGACGGCGAGCGTCCGAGCCGTCCCAAGCGTGGCGGCAAGACCCGCGTGCGCGAGGGCGTTCAGGCTCGCGTGGACGAGGCTGTTGAGAGCGTGGCTCGCGAGGTAGCTGCCGAGGAGCGCGGCGGTGCTGGTGCCGCTGAGCAGCCTGCGCGCGGCAACCGTGCCG